>NZ_JBFAIP010000024.1:0-103073 GCF_040654775.1 Streptomyces sp. NPDC050636 | reverse complement strand
GGGGGGGGGGGCGGGCGGGGGGGGGCCCCCCACCCGCGCGGCCCCGGGCCGCGCGGCGCGCCCCCCCCCCACGGCGGGGCAATACGAGTCGGCTGGGGCCTATGCGTCGCCGCCGGCCTCGCCCGCTTCGGCGGCCGTGACATCCAGCAGCTGGTAGCGGTCGATCGCCTGCTTCAGCAGCGAGCGGTCCACCTTGCCCTCCTTGGCGAGCTCGGTGAGCACGCCAAGGACGATCGACTGCGCGTCGATGTGGAAGAAGCGACGGGCCGCGCCACGGGTGTCCGCGAAGCCGAAGCCATCGGCGCCCAGCGACTGGTACGCGCCCGGGACCCAGCGCGCGATCTGGTCCGGGACGGCACGCATCCAGTCCGAGACCGCGACCTTCGGGCCTTCGGCGGCCTGGAGCTTCTGCGTCACATACGGGACGCGCTGCTCCTCCTCCGGGTGCAGCAGGTTGTGCTCCTCGACCTCCACCGCATCGCGGCGCAGCTCGTTCCAGGAGGTCGCCGACCAGACGTCCGCCTTGACGTTCCACTCGTCCGCGAGGATCCGCTGGGCCTCGATGGCCCACGGCACCGCGACACCCGAGGCGAGGATCTGGGCCGAGTGCTGGCCCTTCTCGGCGGGCTTGACGCGGTGCAGACCCTTGAGGATGCCCTCGACGTCCACGCCGGCGGGCTCCGCCGGGTGCTGGATCGGCTCGTTGTAGACGGTCAGGTAGTAGAAGATGTCCTCGCCATGCGGGAATTCGGCGGACTCGCCGTACATCCTCCGCAGACCGTCCTTGACGATGTGCGCGATCTCGTAGCCGTAGGCCGGGTCGTACGCGACACAGGCCGGGTTGGTCGACGCCAGCAGCTGCGAGTGGCCGTCGGCGTGCTGGAGGCCCTCACCGGTCAGCGTCGTACGGCCGGCGGTCGCGCCGAGCACAAAGCCGCGCGCGAGCTGGTCCGCCATCTGCCAGAACTGGTCACCGGTGCGCTGGAAACCGAACATCGAGTAGAAGACGTAGATCGGGATCAGCGGCTCGCCGTGCGTCGCGTAGGCGGAGCCCGCCGCGATCAGCGAGGCGGTGCAACCCGCCTCGGAGATGCCGTCGTGCAGCATCTGGCCGGTCGGCGACTCCTTGTAGGCGAGCAGCAGTTCACGGTCCACCGACTCGTACTGCTGGCCCAGCGGGTTGTAGATCTTCGCCGACGGGAAGAACGCGTCCATACCGAAGGTGCGGTACTCGTCGGGCGCGATCGGCACGAAGCGCTTGCCGATCTCCTTGTCCCGCATCAGGTCCTTGAGCACCCGGACGAACGCCATGGTCGTGGCGATCTTCTGCTGGCCCGAGCCCTTCTTGGCGCCCGCGTAGACCTTGTCGTCCGGCAGCTGCAGCGGCTTGCTGCGCACGACACGGGTCGGCACATAGCCGCCCAGCGCGTTGCGGCGGTCGTGCATGTACTGGATCTCTTCGGACTTCGCACCCGGGTGGTAGTACGGCGGGGCGCCGTCCTCCAGGTCCTTGTCCGGGATCGGCAGGTGCAGCCGGTCACGGAAGCCCTTGAGGTCCTCGACCGTCAGCTTCTTCATCTGGTGGGTCGCGTTGCGGCCCTCGAAGTTCGGGCCGAGCGTCCAGCCCTTGACGGTCTGCGCGAGGATCACCGTCGGCTGGCCCTTGTGCGCCTTGGCCGCCGCGTACGCCGCGTAGATCTTCTTGTGGTCGTGACCGCCGCGGCCCAGGTGCAGGATCTGGTCGTCGGACATGTTCTCGACCATGGCGCGCAGCCGGTGGTCGTCACCGAAGAAGTGCTCGCGGATGTACGCACCGGTCTCGGTGGCGTACGTCTGGAACTGGCCATCCGGCGTGCTGTTGAGCTTGTTGACCAGGATGCCGTCGCGGTCCTGCGCGAGCAGCGGGTCCCAGCTGCGGTCCCACACCAGCTTGATGACGTTCCAGCCGGCGCCGCGGAACTGCGACTCCAGCTCCTGCATGATCTTGCCGTTGCCGCGGACCGGGCCGTCCAGGCGCTGCAGGTTGCAGTTGACGACGAAGGTCAGGTTGTCCAGGCCCTCACGGGCGGCCAGGGACAGCTGGCCGAGCGACTCCGGCTCGTCCATCTCGCCGTCACCGAGGTATGCCCAGACGTGCGACTTGGAGGTGTCGGCGATTCCGCGCGCCTCCATGTAGCGGTTCATACGGGCCTGGTAGATCGCGCCGAGGGGGCCAAGGCCCATCGAGACGGTCGGGAACTCCCAGAAGTCCGGCATCAGCCGGGGGTGCGGGTAGCTCGACAGACCGTAGGGGGCCTTGGACTTCTCCTGGCGGAAGGCGTCGAGCTGAGCCTCGGACAGCCGGTCCAGAAGGAACGCGCGGGCGTAGACACCGGGGGAGGCGTGGCCCTGGAAGAAGATCTGGTCGCCGCCGTCGCCCTCGTCCTTGCCCCGGAAGAAGTGGTTGAAGCCCACGTCGTAGAGGGAGGCGGAGGAGGCGAACGTGGCGATGTGGCCGCCGACGCCGATGCCCGGACGCTGGGCCCGGGAGACCATGACGGCCGCGTTCCACCGGGTCGCGTTGAGGATCCTGCGCTCGATCTCCTCGTTGCCCGGGAAGAACGGCTCGTCCTTGGTCGCGATGGTGTTGACGTAGTCCGTGCTGCGCATCTCAGGCACGGCCACGCGCTTCTCGCGGGCCCGCTCGATCAGGCGAAGCATGAGGTAGCGGGCACGTTCCCGGCCTCGCTCATCGACGGCAGCGTCGAGCGAGTCGAGCCATTCCTGGGTCTCTTCGGGATCGAAGTCCGGGACCTGGCTGGGAAGGCCGCCAATGATGATCGGGTTGCGATCGGATCCGGAAGCCACGCTGTTCCTTCGTGTTCGGGTCGTGTCGTGCTCTGCACGCCATTGCTGCTGCGCACGTGGACGAATGCTGAATCTGTTGTGGTGTCGCGCCGTCTTCCATCGTGTACCGAGTCACACGGATACGTCATCTCTACCGCCGGGTAACCACTCGCCGAGAGATGGGCGCGGAAAAGGCCGATTTCTCGGGTCGGCCAAATCGCAACCATACGCCCATGTCGAAAGTCCTTCGCGTACGGCCGTGCGACCCCCGAAAACGGATCGGGCACATGGTCGGCGCCCCCCAAAGGGCCCAGTCGCGCGCGTCTACCCCACAAACCCGGCAGAACGCTGTGGTGTGAATCACTTCGCCGTGTCCCAGTGGGGTCGTAGTTGCGGCGAGACGCGTTCAATCGTCACCGTTTCGGCGGTCTCGACCGCCGGGTACTTGCGCGATCCGCCCGGCCCGTGTGGACTACGCCCAAAGCTCCGCGCACGCGCGGGGTCCAAAAGCATTTTCCGAAACATGACAGGAGGCAATCCGTGAGCGCGACCGCGGACCACGCGGAGGAGCGGACCAACCCGGCCATCAGGCTGGGGTTCGAGCCCGGACAGGTGGTCCAGGAGATCGGCTACGACGATGACGTCGAGCAGGAGCTCCGTGAAGCCATTGAGGCCGTGATCGGCCAGGAGATCGTTGACGAGGACTACGACGACGTCGCTGACGTCGTCGTGCTGTGGTTCCGCGAAGACGACGGCGACCTCACGGACGCGCTGGTGGATGCCATCGGTCTGATCGACGAGGGCGGCGAGATCTGGCTGATGACGCCCAAGACAGGCCGTGACGGCTACATCGAGCCGAGCGACATCAATGAGGCCGCGCAGACCGCGGGTCTGTCCCAGACCAGGAGCATCAACGCGGGCAAGGACTGGTCGGGCAGCCGGCTGGTCACGCCGAAGGCGGCGAAGCCCGGCAAGCGCTGATCCGCACCACCTCGACGGACGTTCCACCGAGCCCTCTCCGGCCTGTTCCGGAGGGGGCTCGGCCCTGTTCAGGAGGGGTTCCCGGGGCGTTCGGCGCGGCGCGTAGGGTTGGGCGCGTCCAGTTGAGAGAGAGCGGAAGGGAAGCAACCCCATGGCGATCGAGGTCGGCACGAAGGCTCCGGATTTCGAGCTGAAGAACCAGCACGGCGAGCTGGTCAAACTCTCCGACTTCCGCGGCGAGAAGGCCGTCGTCCTCCTCTTCTACCCGTTCGCCTTCACCGGTGTGTGCACCGGCGAGCTGTGCGCGCTCCGCGACGAGCTGCCGAAGTTCGCCAACGACGACGTCCAGCTGCTGGCCGTCTCCAGCGACTCCCCGTTCTCGCTGCGCGTCTTCGCCGAGCAGGAGGGCCTGGAGTACCCGCTGCTGTCGGACTTCTGGCCGCACGGCGAGGCATCGCGGGCGTACGGCGTCTTCGACGAGGAGAAGGGCTGCGCGGTCCGCGGCACCTTCATCATCGACAAGGAGGGCGTGGTGCGCTGGACCGTCGTCAACGGCCTGCCCGACGCCCGCGACCTCAACGACTACGTCAAGGCGCTCGAAAACCTCTGACCCGGCCGCGTCGTCGGGGGCGCCTCCGGCGCCTCCGGCCGACATCCGTGTCCCTCCACGTGCGATATCTGTAGCTCGGCGGGAACCCGTCACTAGGATCGATTCGTTGATCCGATGCCATGCACGCTGGGGGCGCAAATCTTTACGTACCCCTCGAATCTATGGGAGGACTCGTGGGAGTCAGCCTCAGCAAGGGCGGCAACGTCTCGCTGACGAAGGAAGCCCCCAACCTGACCGCCGTCCTCGTCGGTCTGGGCTGGGACGCGCGTACCACCACCGGTACCGACTTCGACCTGGACGCCAGCGCCCTGCTGGCCAACGATGAGGGCAAGGTCGCCAACGACCAGAACTTCGTGTTCTTCAACAACCTGAAGAGCCCGGACGGTTCGGTCGAACACACCGGGGACAACACCACCGGTGAGGGCGAGGGCGACGACGAGGCCATCAAGGTCAACCTCGCCGGAGTGCCCGCCGAGGTCCACAAGATCGTGTTCCCGGTGTCGATCTACGACGCCGAGACCCGCCAGCAGAGCTTCGGCCAGGTCCGCAACGCCTACATCCGCGTGCTCAACCAGGCCGACGGGGTGGAGCTGGCGCGCTACGACCTGAGCGAGGACGCCTCGACCGAGACCGCCATGGTCTTCGGCGAGCTGTACCGCAACGGCGCGGAGTGGAAGTTCCGCGCCATCGGCCAGGGCTACGCCTCGGGCCTGCGCGGCATCGCGCAGGACTTCGGCGTCAATGTCTGACCGAGCTCGGCCACCTCGTCCGGCGCCGTACGTCCCCACAGGGAGTGCGGCGCCGGGCGTGCTTGAAAGGGAGGCGGGTCGCGCCTGAGTGCGGCCCGTACCGTCACCGGGGAGGAAGCGAACACTATGAGCGTCACGCTCGCCAAGGGGGGCAACGTCTCCCTGTCCAAGGCCGCTCCGAATCTCACGCAGATCATGGTCGGCCTCGGCTGGGACGCGCGCTCCACCACTGGAGCGCCGTTCGACCTCGATGCCAGCGCGCTGCTGTGCCAGTCGGGTCGGGTGCTGGGGGACGAGTACTTCGTCTTCTACAACAACCTCAAGAGCCCGGAGGGCTCCGTCGAGCACACCGGCGACAACCTCACCGGTGAAGGCGAGGGCGACGACGAGTCGATCCTGGTGGACCTCTCCCAGGTGCCGCAGCAGGTCGACAAGATCGTCTTCCCGGTCTCGATCCACGATGCAGAGCCCCGCAGCCAGAGCTTCGGCCAGGTCAGCAACGCTTTCATCCGCGTCGTCAACCAGGCCGACGGAGCGGAGCTGGCGCGCTACGACCTGAGCGAGGACGCCTCGACCGAGACCGCGATGATCTTCGGCGAGGTGTACCGCCACAACGGCGAGTGGAAGTTCCGCGCGGTGGGCCAGGGGTACGCGTCGGGCCTCCGAGGCATCGCTCTAGACTTCGGGGTCAACGTTTCGTAAAGGCGCCGCGCATAGCGCGGGTGACCCCACACAGCGAGGGATTGGGTAGGCAGTGCTCCTGAAAACCTTTGGCTGGTCGTTCGCCATCACGGTGCTCGGCCTGGCCTTGGCCGGCGTGCTCTGGGGGTGGCAGGGGCTCGCGATTGTCGGGATCCTGTCGATCCTGGAGATCTCGCTCTCGTTCGACAACGCCGTCATCAACGCAGGCGTCCTGCGCAAGATGAACGCCTTTTGGCAGAAGATCTTCCTGACCATCGGCATCCTCGTCGCGGTCTTCGGCATGCGGCTGGTCTTCCCGGTCGCCATTGTCTCGATCACCGCGAAGCTCGGGCCGATCGAAGCGATCAATCTCGCCATCAATGACAAGGCGCAGTACGAGGAACTGGTCACCAGCGCCCACCCGGCCATCGCGGCCTTCGGCGGTATCTTCCTGCTGATGATCTTCCTCGACTTCATCTTCGAGGAGCGCGACTACAAGTGGCTGGCCTGGATCGAGAAGCCGCTGGCCAAGATCGGCAAGCTCGATACGCTGTCCATCATCATCGCGTTGGTCGCCCTGCTGGTGAGCGCGATGACCTTGGCCACGGATGTTGTGCACGGCGGTGGTGACAAGAGCGTCACGGTGCTGCTCGCCGGCCTCGCCGGCCTCATCACGTATCTCATCGTCGGCGGAGTCTCCGGCTTCTTCGAGGCCAAGCTGGAGGAGGACGAGGAAGGCGAGGACGACGAGGCGGAGGGTGCAGCGGCGCCTGCGAAGAATGGCGGCGGGACCGGTGCGGTCGTGGGCCTGGCCGGCAAGGCCGCGTTCTTCTTGTTCCTCTACCTGGAGGTCATCGACGCGTCCTTCTCCTTCGACGGCGTCATCGGCGCGTTCGCCATCACCAACGACATCTTCATGATGGCGCTGGGTCTCGGCATCGGCGCGATGTACATCCGATCGTTGACGGTGTTCCTCGTCCGCAAGGGGACCCTGGACGACTACGTCTATCTGGAGCACGGCGCGCACTACGCGATCGGTGCGCTGGGCATCATCCTCCTCATCACGATCAAGTACGAGATCAGCGAGGTCTTCACCGGCCTGGTCGGCATCGTGCTCATCGCGCTCTCCTTCTGGTCGTCCGTGGTGAAGAACCGGCGCGACGGCAAGCCCGAGAGCGAATCCGGGGCGACGTCGGAAGTCACGTCCGGAGTGTGACGCGGCTCTGATTGAGGAACGCTCTCTGCGGGGCGGCCATGGGGTGCAGACCTCAAGGCCGCCCCGCAGTATTCGGGGCTGAACAATGGGGTGGGCAAGGTGTCGTTCCTGGGGAACTGGCGGCGTGGTGGTGCGCCGAAGTACGACAACGGCGGGGCGTCGTATGTCGTCGAGCTGACGAAGCGGAATCCGGTCATCTCTCTGACCAAGCAGGGGGCGGCCACCGGGCATCTGAGGGTCAATCTGCACTGGCAGATGCGGTCCTCGGACCTCGGCGAGCAGCGCAAGGGCAGTCTGCTGCGGCACCCGGGCAAGATGTTCAAGCCCGAGGTCGTGCAGGCGCAGGGGCCGGCCGTGGTCAAGATCGACCTGGACCTGGCCTGCATGTACGAGCTCAAGGACGGCACCAAGGGAGTGGTGCAGCCGCTGGGCAACTTCCTGGGCGACCTCAACACCGCTCCGTTCGTGAAGCTCAGCGGCGACGACCGGTTCGGCTCGCCGTCCGGCGAGACGCTGTACATCAACATGGATCAGCGCGACGAGATCAAGCGGCTGCTGATCTTCGTCTACATCTACGACGGGACGCCCGCGTTCGACCGTACGCACGCGGTGGTGACGCTCTATCCGAGCAACGGGCCGCGGATGGAGATCAAGCTCGATGAACGGGCGCCACAAGCCCGTTCCTGCGCCATATTCATGCTGGAGAACACCAAGGGCGAGCTGACGGTGCGTCGTGAGGTGAAGTACGTATACGGCTTCCAGGCGGAGCTCGACCGGCTGTACGGCTGGGGGCTTCAGTGGGGGCGGGGGTACAAGTCGAAGGTCTGAGAGCGGGGCCGGGGCGTGGCTGTGAAGCGGGGCGGGTGCGGCACTTTCCCGGGCGCGGGGGCGCCGCCCGGGGCTGCCGGGCGGCCCCGGGCGACGGACCGGAGGGCGCCGGCCGCCGCTAGGGCCTGTCCGACGGGCCAGGGTCGGAAAGGCCCTAGCGACGCTGGAACTGCGGGCCCTGGGGCGGCAGTACGAAGGACGGGTCCGGCACGAAGGGCTGCTGCTGCGTCGGATAACCGTAGGCCGGGGCGGGGTGCGGAGGCTGCGGATAGCCGTACGCGGACGGCGGTTGCTGCTGGGGCTGGTAGTGGGGCTGCTGGGGCGGCGGGCCCGGATAGCCGTACGTGGGGTACGACGGGGGCTGGGCAGGCGGCTGGGCTGGTGGTGGCGGAACGTCCTGCGGGTAGCCGTAGCCGCCGCCGGTGGGCTGCGGCGGGGGCGGCGCGGACGCCGCGGCCCCCGAGGGCAGTGGGGCGGCGGAGTATGGCTCCGGCATCGGGTCCGGCACATGCTGGGTGACGGCATCGGCGTCCGCCCCCGGATACGTCTGCGGGTCCGCCGCGGCCGACGCCCCGACGGCCTCTTCCGGCCAGGTACTCGGCGGCGGTGTCGCCGGGGCGGGGGGCTGGCCGGGGGCGGTCGGTTCGTTGGTGGTCGAGCCGTTGGCGCTCGGTCCGCTGGTGGTCGGGCCCTCCGCGGGAGGCAGTTCGGCAGCTGTGGCGGGGCCCGAGGCGGGCTGCGCCGACGCCGGTGCATCCGAGGCGGGTGTCTCCGAGGCGGACGGTGGCGTTTGTCCGGAGGCCGGGGAGTCGTTTTCTTCCACCGAGATGCCGAACTCGGTTGCCAGACCGACCAGACCGGTTTCGTACCCCTGCCCCAGCGCGCGGAACTTCCAGCTCTCGGCGCGCCGGTAGAGCTCCCCGCAGATCAGCGCCGTTTCGTCGCCCGTCTCGGGCACGACGTCGAACACCGCGATCGGATCGCCGTCGCCGTCCGCCGCGTCGAAGAGGAGTATGCGCAGATCCGATACGAGCCCGAAGGCGCCGCCGTCCGACGACGCGGTCAGTACGACCCGGTCCACGGACGGCTCCAGAGCGGAGAGATCCGCCTCGATGGTGTCGGCCAGACCGTCGGCAAGGCGGGTCTTGGGCAGATGCCGGACCAGGCCGCTGGGATGCCGCGGCTGGTTGTAGAAGACGAAGTCCTCGTCGGAGCGCACGCGTCCCTCGGTCCCGACCAGCAGTGCCGAGGCATCGACATCGGGCACACCGGCGCCGGGCGTCCAGCGCAGGACGGCCCGTACAGCCGTGGTGTCGAGGGGTACGTTCGACCCTTTCAGCATCGCGTGCGTCATGCCGCAATCCTGCCTTCCTTGAGGTCGCAGCGACAACGCGGGGGCCTGTGCGATGTGCACGGGTCGCGATCGCGGACACTTCAGCGTCTCGTCCCGCTTACGAGAATTTCACGCACGGGGGAACTAACCCCGCTCCGGCACACGTACGATTACCGGCTGGATCCAGACAGCGGACGCAGCGGGTGTGCCCGGGTCCCGCCTGTATACGGGGAGTTGTATGCGTCATTTTGGGCACCTTGCGCCCGACATCCGGAAGACACTGTTCCACCAGGAGCCGGCGGAGTTCACCGCCGGCTCCCCGGCCCGCACGCTCGCGGTAGCCCTGGGTGCGACGCTCTACAGCCCGGCAACCCGGCCGAAACTCGCCGCCGACATCCTCAAGCAGGCGGGGCGCGGTGTGATGTCCATGGTGCTGTGTCTTGAGGACTCCATAGGGGACGGGGACGTGGCGGCCGGCGAGGAGAACCTCGTGCGGCAATTCGGACTGCTCGACGAAGCGGCCACGGCGGGCACGGACCTTCCGCTGCTGTTCATCCGTGTCCGCGAACCCGGCCAAATTCCGGATCTGGTACGCCGGATGGGCCCCACGGCGCGCAGACTGTCCGGATTCGTACTGCCGAAGTTCACCGAGGAACGCGGAGTTCCGTTCCTGGAGGCGCTCGTCAAGGCGGAGTCCGCCTGCGGGCGGCGGCTGTTCGCGATGCCCGTGCTCGAATCTCCGCAGCTGCTGCACCTGGAGAGCCGCACCGAGACCCTTCAGGGCATCGCCAGGACCGTCGACAAATACCGGGAACGGGTGCTCGCCCTGCGGCTCGGCGTCACGGACTTCTGCTCGGCCTACGGACTGCGCCGAGCACCTGACATGACGGCGTATGACGTCCATATCGTTGCCTCCGTGATCTCCGACGTGGTGAATGTGCTGGGCCGGGCGGACGGCACGGGCTTCACGGTCACCGGCCCGGTGTGGGAGTACTTCCGGCTGCACGAGCGGATGTTCAAGCCGCAGCTGCGACGCAGCCCGTTCCTGGGGCGGGCCGAGGAACTCCGCACGGCACTGATCGAGCACGACATGGACGGTCTGCTGCGTGAGATCGAGCTGGACCGCGCAAACGGCCTGCAGGGCAAGACCTGCATCCATCCCTCCCATGTCGCGCCGGTGCACGCCCTCTCGGTCGTCAGCCACGAGGAGTTCAGCGACGCTGCGGACATCCTGCGGCCCGAGCGGTGCGACGGCGGCGTCCTGCGCTCCGCCTATACGAACAAGATGAACGAGGTGAAGCCGCACCGCGCCTGGGCCGAGCGCACTCTGCTGCGCGCCGAGGCGTTCGGCGTCGCGCGCGAGGGCATCGGTTTCGTGGAGCTGCTGACGGCGAGCCTCCCGCAGACGTAGCGCGGGGGCCGGGCCGGCTCGTGAGCGTGCCGGCCGGTGAACTGGCCGGACAGGAGGCACCGGACGATGACGATGACCAGGTCTGCGAAGAACGCGACGAACGACGCAACGAGCGGTGCGATGAAGACCGCCGCCGACGGCAGCGCGGAGAATGCGCCGAGGAATTCGGCGAACGACACGATGGAGGAGACGGAACGCGTGGTGTGGACCGGAGAGTGGGTCGCCGGGCGGCTCGGTGTCTCGCTGAGCGGCGGGGACGAACTGCCGAAGCTGCTGGGACTCGCACTGCGACGTAACCCCAAGCGGGCCCATCTGCTCGTGTCGAACGTGCTGGGCAAGCACGTACCGCAGCGGCCTGGAGTGGTCCACGGTGCCGGCGTCGGGCTGGGGCGCAGGGTGCGGGAGCTGCTGGGCGACGAGGCCGCCGCCCGGTCCGTCGTCCTGGGCTACGCCGAGACCGCCACCGGACTGGGGCACTCCGTGGCCGACGGGCTGGCGCTCGCGCCGTATCTGCACTCCACGCGCCGGCCTGTGGCGGGCGTCGCGCAGGTGGGCGGCTTCGAAGAGGAGCACAGCCATGCGACCTCGCATCTGCTCCTTCCGGAAGAGCGCGACCTTCTCGCCGGCGACGGACCACTGGTCCTCGTCGACGACGAGTTCTCCACCGGCAGGACCGTCCTGAACACCATCAAGGCGCTGCACGCCCACTTCCCGCGCGAGCGGTACGTGGTCGTCGCACTCGTCGACATGCGCTCCGACGCGGACCGCAGCCACCTGGAGAAGTTCGCTGCGGAACTGGGCGCCCGCGTCGACCTCGTGGCTCTGGCCGCGGGCGGCGTACGCCTCCCGGCGGACGTCCTGGCGCGTGGCCAGGAACTCGTCGCCGCCCATGAGTCCCTCAATGTGTCCTCGACGAGCCATCGGGCCACGGACGTCGTACGGGTTGCCCTCGACTGGCCGGCCGGGGTGCCCGACGGCGGACGGCACGGCTTCACACCTGCGCACCGCGAGCGGCTGGAGGCCGGCTTGCCGGCCATGGCGGCCCGGATCGCGGAGCACTTGGACGGCGCCCGCCGCATTCTCGTCCTCGGCAACGAGGAGCTGATGTACACGCCGCTGCGGATCGCCGAGGCCCTGGACACCCAGGTCGCCGACGCGGCGGTCGCCGCCACCGTGGCGCGGGTCAGCGAGCCGGCTCCGCCGGCCGGTGGCGACGGGGTCTATTTCTCGACCACCACCCGATCGCCCGTGCTTGCCGTGGACGACCCCGGCTACGCGATACGGACCCGGCTCTCCTTCCCCGCCCACGACCAGCCGGCGGACGGACCGGGGGAGCGATACGCGTACAACGTCGCGGCCGGCGCCGACCCGGCACGCCGCTTCGACGCCATCGTGGCCGTCGTGGACTCGCACGGCGACCTCCCCGAGCTGCACGCCCCCGACGGTCTGCTGGACCGCCTCGCCGAGCACACCGACCGGCTGGTGCTCGCCGTCATCCCCTCGTACACCCCGCGATCCGAGACCTCTTCCGAGGCGCCGTCCCCCTCGCCGTCCGAACTGGGCGGCCGAGCGGCGGACGAGATCTCCGCATCGCACGCCCCGCAACGACAGGCCCGATCCATGCCCCTTCCCGAGCCGCTGCGCGGCCCCGCCTTCTCCTCCTACGCCCCCGACGAGGTCGGCTGGCTTGTGCAGGATCTGTCCGACGTCACCCTGGAAGCGCCCACCGAGGAGCGCGAGGAGGCGATTCAGCGCGGCGGTGCCCACTACGCCGAGTCGCTGCCCGTGGAATACCAGCCGAGCGAGCAGTACCAAGCGCTTTTCCACAGCGCGCTTCAGTCCTCCGCGAGCCGGATCGCGCGCGCCGTCGGGACCGTCACCGAGACCGTGCTCGCCGAACGCACGAAGAGCCCGGTCCTTGTGTCGCTGGCGCGGGCCGGCACACCCGTCGGTGTGCTGATGCGCCGCTGGGCGCAGTACGCACACGGCCTGGACCTGCCGCACTACGCCGTATCCATCGTGCGTGGCCGGGGCATCGACACCACCGCACTGCGCTGGCTGGCCGCTCACCACGATCCGGCGGACGTCGTCTTCGTGGACGGCTGGACCGGAAAGGGCGCCATCACCCGCGAACTCGCCCAGGCGCTGGAGGACTTCCCGGGCTTCGACCCACGGATCGCCGTACTCGCCGACCCCGGCGGCTGCGTCGAGACCTATGGCACCCGCGACGACTTCCTCATCCCGTCCGCATGCCTCAACTCCACCGTCTCCGGGCTCATATCCCGCACCGTCCTGCGTGATGACCTGGTGGGCCCGGACGACTTCCACGGCGCCAAGTTCTACCGCGAGCTGGCCGACACCGATGTGTCTCGTGCCTTCCTGGACGAGGTCAGCGCGCGGTTCGGCGATGTCACCGAGGCGGTCGCCGCGGAGGTGAAGGAGCTGGCGGGCGCCGACCGCGCTCCCACTTGGGAAGGCTGGGCGGCCGTCGAGCGGATCAGTGAGGAATACGGCATCCACGACGTGAACCTCGTGAAGCCCGGCGTCGGTGAGACCACGCGCGTACTGCTGCGCAGGGTCCCCTGGAAGATCCTCGCCCAGCGGGGTGCCGGGGCCGATCTCGATCATGTGCGCCTCCTGGCTGAACAACGGGGCGTGCCCGTCGAAGAGGTCGACGAACTGCCCTATACCTGTGTCGGGTTGATCCACCCCCGCTTCACTCGCGGGGCCACGGGTGCTGACGGCAAGGCGGTGGCCTCCTCATGAGCGAGCGCAGCGAGCGAGTCATTGAGAGGTGCGCGCCGCGCGAATGCGTGGCTGAGCGCAGCGAGGTGTCGGCATGAGCGCGATCGTCGCCAGCGACCTCGACCGCACCCTGATCTATTCGGCCGCCGCGCTGAATCTCGCCATGCCCGACGCCGAGGCGCCACGGCTGCTGTGCGTCGAGACGTACGAGCACAAGCCGCTTTCCTACATGACGGAGACGGCGGCCGGGCTGCTGGCCGAACTGGCCGGCTCCACCACCTTCGTGCCGACCACCACCCGCACCCGCGAGCAGTACGGACGCATCCATCTCCCCGGCCCGGCACCGGAGTTCGCCATCTGCGCCAATGGCGGCCACCTGCTCGTGCGGGGAGAGTCGGACCCGGACTGGCAGCGCACCGTTGCAGAGCGGCTCGCCTCGCAATGCGCGCCCCTTGACGAGATCCGCGCGCATCTCGTCCGCACCGCCGACCCGGCCTGGCTGCTCAAGGAACGCGTCGCCGAGGACCTCTTCGCCTACCTCGTCGTGGAGCGCCCGCTGCTGCCGGAGACCTGGGTGAAGGACCTCACCGACTGGGCGGAGGAACGCGGTTGGACCGTTTCTCTCCAAGGCCGCAAGATCTACGCCGTGCCGAAGCCGCTTACCAAGAGCGCTGCCGTCGCGGAGGTCGCGCGGCGCACCGGGGCGTCCGAGATTCTCGCGGCCGGCGACTCTCTTCTCGACGCCGATCTGCTGCTGGCGGCCGACCGCGGCTGGCGGCCCGGACACGGAGAGCTGGCGGACTCGGGCTGGCAGGCCCCGCATGTCACGGCGCTCGACGAGCGTGGTGTCGCGGCGGGCGAGGAGATTGTGCGGGCCTTCATCCGCGGCGTCGCAGCCCCGGGCCGCGCCTGCTGACGCGTACGGCGACAAAGGCCGCCACCGCCAGCGCCGCTGCCACGAGCACCACCTTCGAATAGACATCCACATAACCGGTCACCTCCTGCCAGTTCTCGCCGAGCACATAGCCGGCGAGGACGAAGACCGCGTTCCAGATGAGGCTGCCGAGGGTGGTCAGGGCGAGAAAGGCCCCTATCGGCATGCGCTCGATGCCGGCCGGTATCGAGATCAGACTCCGGAAGATGGGAATCATCCGGCCGAAGAACACCGCCTTGGTGCCGTGCCGCTGGAACCAGCGCTCCGTCTTCTCGACGTCGGAGACCTTGACCAGCGGCAGCTTCGACGCGATCGCGACCGTGCGCTCGCGCCCGAGCAGCGCGCCCACGCCGTACAGCGCCAGGGCGCCGGTCACCGAGCCGAGTGTCGTCCACGCGAGCGCGGAGTACAGCTGCATACTGCCGCGGCTCGCCGCGAAGCCCGCCAGCGGCAGGATCACCTCGCTCGGCAACGGCGGGAAGAGATTCTCTGCGGCGATTGCCAGGCCTGCCCCGGGCGCGCCGAGCGTGTCCATCAGGTCGGTGATCCAGCCGGGTGCGGTGTTTCCGATGCTCTCGATCATGTTTTCAAAGCTATGAATTCTCGGCCGGCTGCACATTGCGGACTACCGCACAAAAGAGTGCGGTTTTCCGCAGTGTGTGAGTCCGTGCGGTGCGGCTAGCGTTCTGATCATGTTCGGAATCGCACGACGCGGATTGCGTCTGATGACAGGGCTGGTGCTGGGTGCCGTGATGGCGGCTGCCGAGCTCCCCTTCGTCGTGCTCTCCGGCTTCTCCCTGCTTCTTGTTCTCGCCTGGCCACGTGGCCGCCGAGCGGTCCTCAAACCCGTGACAGCCGCCGCGCGATCCCTGACCGAGACCAACCGCCGTCGCCTCGGCTATTTCGCGGCGGACACCTCTGACGCATACGCGGACCACCGCGCCCTGCAATATCTGTCGCTGCGCTGGACGCTGGGCCTGCTCGGCGTCCTCGTCGTGTCCGCAGCGCTGATCGGGGCGGTGTACAGCGTCGCCTGGATCTACACCGTGCTGTTCACTGAGGTGAGCTACCCCGGCACCCTCGCGTTCTCAAGCGTCGGCGGCCTCTTCCTCCTCTTCCTCAGCCTGCAGGGCTCGTTCGGAGTCGTCGACCTGGAGACCAAGCTGGCCCGGCGCTACCTTGGCCCGAGCCACCAGGACGAATTGGAGCGCCGCATCGAGCAGTTGGCGACCACCCGTGCCGGCGTCGTCGCCGCGGTCAACGACGAGCGCCGCCGCATCGAGCGCGATCTGCACGACGGAGTGCAGCAGCGACTGGTGGCCCTCGGGATGCTCCTCGGCCGTGCCCTGCGGAGCAAGGATGAGACGCGCGCGGCCCAACTTCTGCGCCAGGCCCATGAAGAGAGCCGTCAAGCCCTGACGGAGCTGCGTGAAGTGACGTGGCGGGTCTATCCGACGGTGCTGGACGAAGCCGGGCTGCGGGCCGCTTTGGAGACGGTCGCCGAGCGCTCCGCCATTCCCGTACGCCTTGACTACGCACTTGCCGGTGAGCCCGACACCGCCGTGGCGACGGTTGCCTATTTCGTGGTTTCCGAAGCCGTCACCAACGCGGTCAAGCATTCGGGAGCCGGACTGATAACGGTCCGCGTCGCCCCGGGCGAGGCCGGCGTGCTCGTGCGTATCGAGGACGACGGGCTGGGCGGCGCGGATGTCACCGGCAGCGGCCTGTTCGGGTTGGCCCGCCGGGTTGCCGCCCTTGACGGCCGGTTTCGGGTGGGCAGCCCGGCCGGCGGACCCACCACCATCACCGCGGAGCTGCCGTGCGCGTAGTGCTTGCCGACGATTCGACACTGCTGAGGGAGGGGCTGGTGCGCCTCCTTGCCGAGGAGGGGCATGAGGTGGCAGCCGCGGTGGGGGACGCCGATCAGTTGATCTCTGTGCTGGAGAAGTCCGGGAAAGCAGGAGAGCAGCCGGACGCGGTGGTCGTGGACGTCCGTATGCCTCCCACGCACACCGATGAGGGACTGCGGGCGGCCGTGCAGATCCGGGAGCGTTGGCCAAGCATCGGCGTACTGGTCCTGTCGCAGTACGTCGAGCGCCGCTATGCGACCGAACTGCTGACCGAGGACAGTGAGGGGGTCGGTTATCTCCTCAAGGACCGGGTGGTCCAGGTCGACGAGTTCCTGAACGCGCTGGAGCGGGTGGGGGCCGGACAGGCGGCTTTCGACCCGGAAGTCGTACGGCAGTTACTGGTGCGCAGCCGCCGCTCGGATCCGCTGCGCACGCTCACCGCACGCGAGCGGGAAGTGCTCGGGGAGATGGCACAGGGCCACACCAATGCGGCGATCGCCGTCCGGCTGCACATCTCGCAGAGCGCCGTGGAGAAACACGCCAACGCGATCTTCGAGAAGCTCGACCTCACCGGTACATCGGGATACTCGCGCCGGGTGTTGGCCGTGCTGCGGTACTTGGGGACGTGAGGGGAAGCGGGGAGGGGAGGGACCAGGGTGACCTGGGCCTGAGGCGCGGGCTCGATCGGAGGGGGAGAAGGGAGAGTTGAGAGGGATGGGCGGCTGTGCTCGGTTAGTCTCGCCGAGCGGTTGGCTGCGCTCTCCGGAAGCCGGCCGTGACCACTGGCTGGGATCAAGAGGAGAACTGAGTGACCGAGTCCAAGAGCACGCCGATCACAGCGGAGATGTACGACTACGTACTCGCCCACAATCCGCCGCTGGACTCCGCGCAGCGGGGCCTCGTGGAGACCACGCACCGGCAGTTCCCCGATGAGGCGGTGATGCAGTCGGCCGAGGAGCAGGGCCCGCTGCTCGCTTTCCTGGTGCGGTTGATCGGGGCGCGGCATGTTGTCGAGGTGGGGACGTTCACGGGATTCTCCGCGCTGTCCATGGCCCAGGCGCTGCCTGCGGACGGCACGCTGATCACCTGCGATGTCTCCGAGGAATGGACGGCGTACGGCCGTGAGGCATGGGCGAAGGCCGGTGTCTCGGACCGTGTTGAGCTGCGGATCGCGCCCGCACTGGACACGCTGCGGGCGATGCCGGCCGAGCCGCACATCGACCTCGCCTATATCGACGCGGACAAGGGAGGCTATATCGGCTACTGGGAAGAACTGGTGCCGCGGCTGCGGCCCGGGGGCCTGATCGTCGCGGACAACGTCCTGTTCCACGGCGAGGTCACCGATACGCAGGCGACCGGATCGGCGCAGGCGATCAGGGAGTTCAACGACCATGTGATGGCGGACGACCGGATGGAGGCGGTGATGCTCACCGTGGCGGATGGCGTGACGGTGGCGCGTCGACGGTAGGGCCCGGCCGTAGCGGCTGTGCGGGCTGTGCGGGCGCAAGGCCGCCGGGGTGAGGGGTGCCCATTGCCTGCCCATTGCCTGTCAGGGCGCCCCATAGCTCACCGGGGCGCCCGTGCTCGCAGCGCTAGCCGCAGCAGCCGCCACCGCAGCAGCCGCCGCCTCCGCCGCTGGGGGCGGGGGCGGCCGCGGAGCCACCGACGGCTACGGCGGAGAGCAGCTTCACGGTGTCCTCGTGGCCGTCGGGGCACACGGCCGGGGCGGAGGACTCGGCCATCGGCCGGTTCAGTTCGAAGGTGGAGCCACAGGGGCGGCACCGGTATTCGTATCGGGGCATGGCCACAGATTAGCTGTGGAGCAGGTCAGCGCACGACGGTGCCGGGGCGTGCACCCAGCATGCCCAGCTCGGAGCGGGTCGGGGCGCCCTCCCAGTCACCAGGGGAGGCGACCGCGAACGCGCCGGTGGTGACGGCTCGCTCAAGGCGTCCGGTCAGGTCTTCGCCGTCCAGCAGCGCCGAGAGGTAGCCCGCCACGAAGGCATCGCCCGCGCCTACGGGATCCACCGCCCGTACCGACCTGGCAGGCCGGTGCAGCGAGCCGTCGTCGGTGAAGGCTGTCGCCCCGGCGGAGCCGAGTTTGACCACGACCTCGCCGACGCCCAGCTTCAGCAGCAGCTTGGCCTGCGCCGCGAGAGTGGCGGCCGGGTCGCCGGGGGCTGGGGCGGTGTCGCCTTCTGCCCCGGCCCCGCCCGTCGGAAGGCACAGGGGCAGTTCGTCGTCGGAGGCGATCAGGGTGTCCACGTACGGCATCCACTCGCGCAGGACTCCGGCGGCTTCCTCCGCGGTCCACAGCCGTGCGCGGAAATTGACGTCGAGGCATACCAATGAGCAGTGTTCGCTAGCAAGTTGGAGGGCAAGCTGCGTCGCTGAACGGGCTGTGGGGCTCAGGGCTGGGGTGATGCCTGTCAGGTGCAGTACGCGGGGTGGGGCAGCGGAGAAAGCTTGTTCGATCGCGCTGGGTTTGAGTCGTGAACCGGCCGAACCCGCACGGTAGTAATGCACCCGGGTGATCTCCGGCAGTCGCGGCTCGAAGAGGATCAGTCCGGTCGGGGCATCCGGGTCGGCCGAGGCGCCGGAGACCTCGACGCCTTCGGCCCGCAGCGTACGCAGCACCAGTTGTCCGGCTTCGTCCTCACCGACCGCCCCCGACCAGTGGACGTCGTGGCCGAGCCGGGCCAGGCCGATCGCGACATTGCTCTCCGCCCCGGCGATGGAGACGTTCATTGTGCCGCCGAGCTTCAGCGGGCCGCTGCCCCGTAGCGCGACCATCGTCTCGCCGAAGGTGAACACGTCCGGACCCATGCGCCCCGAGTGCCCTCGTTGCCCTGCTCCCGTAACCCGCTGCCCGCTCATCCCGCGTACACCGCCTTCAACTCCGCCGCGCGCTTGCCCAGACCGCCCTGGTCGCAGCCTCTGCCATTCTGCGAACGTCCTCTGGCCGCTCGCGGGCGCCCCTCACCATTCGGCGAACGCGCCGTCCGCATGACGCCAGACGGGGTTCCGCCAGGCGTGGCCTCTCTCGTCGGCATCCCGCACGGCGGCCTCGTCCACCTCCACGCCGAGCCCGGGGCGGTCGGTCCGCAGCAGGGACCCCTTGTGGAAGCGGAACGGTTCGGGGTCCGCGACGTAGTCCAGCAGCTCGGCGCCCTGGTTGTAGTGGATGCCGATGGACTGCTCCTGGATGAGGAAGTTCGGGGTGGTGAAGGCGACTTGGAGGCTGGCGGCCAGCGCGACCGGGCCGAGCGGGCAGTGCGGGGCGAGCTGTGCCCCGTACGCCTCCGCAAGTGCGGCGATCCGGCGCAGCTCGGAGATGCCGCCCGCATGTGAGATGTCGGGCTGCAGGATCGCGACCCCGGCCTGCAGCGGCGCCAGGAACTCCTGCCGGGTGAAAAGACGTTCACCGAGTGCGAGGGGGATGTTGGAGGCGTTGACGAGGTCTGGGAGGGCTTGAATGTAGTCGGGGAGGACGGGCTCTTCGACGAACATCGGGGCGTGCTCGGCCAGTAGGGGGAGGAGGCGACGGGCATTGGCGGGGGAGACCCGGCCGTGGAAGTCGAGCCCGAAGTCCCGTTCCTCGCCGAGGACTTCGCGTGCGGTCTCGGCGCGCAGCAGACACTCCCGGACCTCGGCGCGGGTGGCCACGGGAGTCATCCGGCCACAGCCGTTCATCTTGACGGCGGTGAAGCCCGCCTCGATCTGCGCGGTCAGCGCGTCCTGGATCGCGTGCGGGGCGTCGCCGCCGACCCATGCGTAGGCCCTGATCTTCTCGCGGACAGGTCCGCCCAGCAGCTGATACACCGGTACGCCGTGCCGCTTCCCCTTGATGTCCCACAGTGCCTGGTCCAGTCCGGCGACGGCGGACGACAGGACGGGGCCGCCCCGGTAGAAGCCGCCCTTGGTCATGACCTGCCAGTGGTCCTCGATTCGCGAGGGATCCAGGCCAAGGAGGTACTCGGACAGCACCTCCACGGCTGCCCGCACCGGCTCGGCCCGCCCTTCGACCACAGGCTCGCCCCAGCCGACGACGCCCTCATCGGTCTCCACCCGTACGAACATCCAGCGTGGCGGGGCGAGGAACGTCTCGATACGGCTGATCTTCATCGACCGGACCGTCCTTTCGGCAGCGGGCTCGTACGCATCGTTCCTACCCCTACGCCCCGCACACGTCGCCTTACCCGTTGGCGTCGTCCTACCCGTTGGTATCGCCCTACCCGCTGGCGTTGGGATCGCCGAGGCTCAGATCGGCTGTCCTACCGGTGAAGTCCGTCGGGCAGACGGTGTCTATCGGGCTGACGGCGTCGATCGGACAGGGGGTGTCCATCGGTCGCTGCGTCCTGCGGATGGCCTCAGGGTCCTACGGATGGCCACGAGCCGACATGTCCAGCAATTCGAGCATCGATACATACGCCCCGTCGGCGTCCCGGTCACGTACGGCCTCGACGACCTTGGCGTGCACGGCATGCGGATACTCGAATTCGCCCCCTGTCTGCACCGCCCGGTCGCGCTGGACGATGACGGGCACGATCACCCGGTGCATCTGCGCGTAGAAGCGGTTGTTCGACGCGATCAGCATCGCCGTGTGGAAGGCCGCGTCGGCGCGTACGAGCATCACGGGATCGCTGTCGGTGGCGGCCATCGCCTTCAGTGCGGAGTCGAGTGCCGCGAGATCGTCGTCGGTACGGCGCTCCGCGGCGAGCGCGGCCGCAGCAGGCTCGATGGAGCGGCGGAGTTCGAGCACGTCGGCGAAGAAATCGGACGAGGCGCCGACTGCGAGCTTCCAGCGCAGGACGTCGGCGTCCAGGAGATTCCACTCCTCCTGGGGGCGGACGAAGGTACCGCGCTTCTGGCGGGCATCGAGCAGGCCCTTGGTGGACAGCACCTTGATCGCCTCGCGCAGCACGGTCTGGCTGACCTGTAGTTCTGCCATCAAGTCCGGCATGGCGAGGGTGTCGCCCTCGCCGTAAGTCCCGTCGAAGATCCGCTTCGCGAGCGCTTCGACCGCCACTTTGTGGATCCCGCGTCCCGCGTACGAGGCGGTGTTCCCCAACTGCCTCATGGTGGTGTGCTCCCTGCTCGGTGGCGGCGTCGCCCTGCGCGCCTAGGTAGAGATCGCCAAAGGATTCATAAGCATCCATAAATCATCAAATGGTCATTGATTAGCGATTAACAGTCTGTTCGCGAGTCAGGGCGTACAGGGACATCGCACCCCGGCACGCCCTGGCTCGCGATTTCACGACCTCACGACCTCACGACTCTCACGAATCTCACGAGGACACGCTGGCAACGTCGCGGCTCGATGGCCCGACGGCCCGACGGGTCCCTCAGCCGATCTCCGTGCGGCTGCCGATGCCGCGCTCGCTGTCGACGTTGTTCCTGCCGTCGGCGAGCGTGCCGCGCTTCCTGTGCCGCCCGGGCTCCTGCCTGGAGCGGGCTGCCTGCCGAAGGGCCGTCATGCCTGATGCGGGATGCATCCGCCCGCGGTCGAACTGCTCCGCTTCCGCCGGGTGCCGGGCGCGCCAGTACGGGTTGTCTTGCCCAAGGCCGCCGCTGACGCGTCCGTACATCCCGAACACCAGCAGCATCAGCCCGACTACGAAGCTGAACAACACGTTCTGGAGTTTGAAGGCGAGGAAGTTCGCGTCGGTCTGCAGGAGCGCCAGATTCACGAATCCGCTCAGCAGGAAGAGCACGCCGAACGCGATGTTGAGGGTCGACGCGGAGTTCCCGCCGATCACCATGCCGCCGAAGAGCAGCGCTCCGACGACGATGGAGAGCACGCTCAGGGCGCCATTGGTCTGCAGGCCAGCAACGGTGTCGCCGCCGGTGTCGAAGAAGCCGATGTGGTGGGTGAGGCCGAGGATGCCGAACGCCACCAGCACCAGGCCCATCAGCCCCGCGCCGATGCGGTAGACCTTGCTGAGCCGGTGATCCACGGGCAGATGCTCATCGAGCCGGATGTGGTGCACCTTGATCCGCTTGATGAGGTTCGAGGGTCTGTGCAGGACCTGGTCGGGAGCCCTAGTCGCCATGTCCGGCCTCCTTCGCGCAGATGTGCCGCCTGGGCCGTACTCCCCTCCAGCATCCGCCCACCCGCCACTTCACGCCATCGCGCCTGCCACCACGCCATCGCGCCTGCCACCACGCCATCGCGCCTGCCACCACGCCATCGCGCCTGCCACCACGCCATCGCGCCTGGCATCCGCCACAGCGCCCGCCACCACGCCCATCGCGCCCGCCCCCGCGGCTCGCCTCAGCCGCCGGCGCCGCCCCGGGCCTCCCGGATCTCCTGCACCACCCGGGCCGCCGTCTGCCGTACGGCCTCGGTCTCGGTCAGGAAGTGCCACCAGTCCGGATGCCGCCCCTCCAGGCCCGCGACCGCGCGGTCCAGCCGAGCCACCGCGTCGTCCAGCGGGCCGGCATGCCGCGGATCGGGGGTGCTGCGCCCAGCCATCGCCAGCCGCTGCGCATCCCGGATCGCGAAGCGCGTCCGCTCGATCTCCTTCTGCCGGTCGAACGACACCGAGTCCAGCCGCTGGAGCCGGTCGCCGGCCGCCGAAACCGCCTCATCGGTGGTGTTCAGCAGCGCGCGCACGGTCGCCAGCAGGCTTGTGGCGTCCGCCCAGCGCTGCTCGTCCCGTGCCTGCTGCGCCTCCCGCAGCTTGACCTCGGCCTGCCGGACGGACTGCGCCGCCTGCTCCGGCACCTGCTGAAGGTCCTGCCAGCACGCCGCGCTGTACCGCCGCCGCAGCTCGCTCAGGACGGGATCGACCTTCCCGGCCCGCGTGGTGATCGCCTGTGCGCGGGTCCGCAGTGACACCAGCCGCTTGTCGATCTCCGCTGCCTTCTCCGGCAGCCGCTCGGCCTCGCTCCGTACGGCATCGGCCTTGCGCCGCACGTCGTCGGCGCGCCGGATCGTGTCCTGCACGCCGTGCTGCCCGGCACCCTGATTGAGCTTGGTCAGCTCGGGGGCGAGGGCCGCCAGCCGCGTCGCCAGGTCATCGGCCTTCAGGCGCTGCGCACGGGCGGCGTCCAGCGCGTTGCTCGCCGCCAGCAGCGTCTGGCGCGCCCGCTCCACCGCCGGTGCCAGCCGCGCCAACTGCGTCTCGGCGGTCTGGAGCAGCGGCCCCAGCCCCTGCTCGAACCGGTCGAGCTCGCCCTTGACGCGGACCAGCTCCTCCTTGGCCCGCGTCAGATCGGCCCGCGCACGCGCCGCCGCGCCGGCGTCCAAGTCGTCGCGGTCCAGATCGTGGGAGTCGACGGCGGTGATGTAGGCGTGGCTCACCTCGTCGATGCGCCGGCCGAAGCCTTGATATTCCTCGGCGGCCCGGCGCGCGGGCGGCGAATCGTCGACCGCGGTGATCGTTTCTATCGTGATCCGCAGATCCCGCTGGGCGGTGTCCAGCTCGTAGAACGCCGCCGCCGCGGCGTCCTTGGCGGCCTGCGCATCGGCCCGCTGATTCTCCCCGCGCCCGAACCAGCGACGCGTACCCCCACCCGCGAACGCGGCCGGCGCCATCGCGGCCAACAACGGCAGCGGCAGCAATACGAGCGCCACCACATCCCGGACCGGGCCCCTCCGCGGGCGACGGCGTGCTCGCTGCTCGTGCGGCTGCGTGTGTGTCGCCGTCACATCCCTCTCCCGATCGGATCGCCCAGGGCCGTCATTCTCCCACTCACGGAAACGAATGTGCGGGCCGGTAAGTTCGCAATTCGCGCACGGGTTTGCAGTTCAGCCCCGCTGGCAAGGTAGTCTGTCGGCTCGGCCAGGGCGCATAGCTCAGCGGTAGAGCGCTGCTCTTACAAAGCAGATGTCGGCGGTTCAAATCCGTCTGTGCCCACCAGAAGAATTGCAGGTCGGAGGCCCCTTCGCGCAGGCGCGCGAGGGGGCCTTCGCCGTGCGGTGAACAGGCGGGAACCGGCGGTGGATTTCCGTCAGGATCGGGCCGCGACTGGCCGCTCCGCCGCGGAGAGCCTCTCGGTGTCTTGTTGGACGCGTCGACGTGCGGCTGCTGATCGCGGATGTTCGGTCGGCCTTCTCGGTGTGTCTGGTCGCTGCGGTTGCTCATCGAATCGATGCGGTTGCCCGTCGAGCGGGATTTGACCCGTCTTTGGTGTTGAGCGGTCCGGCCTGCCCTTGTCGGGCGGCGTCCATCTCCTCCGCATTTGGCGAATGTCACATATCGGCAACGCCATCAAATACGGACAATTCACCCCGCTTTTTCGAGGTGCCCGAACCCGGGGCACGTAAGGTCACCGTGGCTCACAGGCGAGGTCGCCGTGGCTTCGGGGGATACGGGCTTGCGTGTCCACCGGGCTACAGGCGCAGCGAAGCGCTGCTGGAGTCCGGCTCACGGTTGGTCCGGTCGTACGAGGTCTGGCGAGATGGCCTCCGGCACACAGTGGGACGAGACGGAACCTTCATGCGCGGAACGCAGGGCAAGCACGGATCACGCATATCGAAGCGCGCGCGCCGCGGGCTGGCCGCAGTCCTGGCCGCCGGAGCGGTGGCCGCCGGGTCGCTGATCGCGGTGTTCGGTACGGCGGGTCCGGCTTCGGCGAGCACCGCCACCGCTCCGGTGGGCGGATCGAAGGTCGTCTGCACCTCGGAGAAGCCGGGTCTCGCCCCCGAGCTGTCCCGGGACATAGCCCGCGCCCTCCATGGGCGCAAGGGCACACCGGCGCTGGCTTTCTATGACCGGCGTACCAAAACCACCTGCGACTTCAAGTCCGGTCTGTCCTTCGACTCGGCGAGCGTCGTCAAGGTCACGGTCCTCGGGGCCCTGCTCAGGCAGGCGGAGGAGGCGCACCGCAAGCTGACGCCGCAAGAGGCGCGCTGGACCACCGCCATGATCACCAAGTCGGACAACGACGCGACCTCCGCCCTGTGGCGCGAGATCGGCCCCACCGGCATCAAGCACTTCCTGGCCCTGGCGGGGATGCGGCACACCGTCCCGGGTGCCGACGGGGCATGGGGACTCACCCAGATCACCGCCGGCGACCAGCTCAAGCTGATGCGGCTCCTCACGGAGGGCAACGCCGGCAAGCATGCGGTGCTCACGCCGGCCGCACGCGCCTACGCGCTCGACCTGATGAAGAGGGTCGTCCCCGACCAGCGGTGGGGAGTGCCTGCCGGAGCGCCCGCCCCGGAATCCGTGCGCGTCAAGAACGGCTGGCTGCCGCGGGCAACCAACGGCTGGCGGGTGCACAGCGTCGGCGCTTTCACCGGCGGCGGCCGCGATTACGGCATGGTCGTCCTCTCGCACGGAAACCGCACCATGGACTACGGGGTCGACACGGTTGAGGCGGCGGCCCGGGTTATTCATCGCGATCTGAACGCGGCGGTGAGCGGGGGCTGAGCGGCCCCGCCGCCATGTGACCGGCGCGGGGCTTGCCGACCCGGGGCCCCTCAACTGACCGAGGTCGACGATGAGTTCCACGCCGACGCGGTGCACCGGCCCCAGCGCTCCCGGGTGCGCCTGACCAGGTTGAGATGGGTCCCGGGCCGCTCGCGCGCTCGCTCATCCGCTCTCGCCTGCTCCGATCTGCTCCGATCTGCTCTGTCCTGCTCCGATCTGCTCGGGATAGCGGGAAGGAGGACGCCTTCGGCGTGGTTGTTCGCGGTGAGGGTGCTGTGTATGGTCGTGAGCAGTGACTTGAAGTTTCAAGTAATGGGAACTTTTCCGCACCGTTCGGAACTGGTTCCGCGCTGTTGCGCGGCCTGCCGGCCCAGTCCTCGACACGGGAAGGAGTGCTCATCATGACGTCTCCGCTCGATGCATCGGCGCGGCACCGGCTCGTTCCGCACGGCTCTCCGCAGGCCTCTCTGTACGGCTATGACGTGGGGCTGCTCGTGCTGCGGCTCGCGCTCGGGCTGACCATGGCGGTCCATGGCAGCCAGAAACTGTTCGGCTGGTTCGGCGGGCCGGGCCTGGACGCGACCGGGAAGGCCTTCGCGCTGAGCGGCTACCCGTCGGGCAAGACGATGGCCGTCATCGCCGGCCTGAGCGAGACGCTCGGCGGCCTCGGACTCGTGCTCGGCCTGCTCACCCCGCTTGCCGCAGCGGCCATCTTCGGCACGATGATCAACGCTCTCGCCGTCAGGTGGGGCGGCGGCTTCTTCGCGCCCGAGGGTGTGGAGTACGAGCTGCTGCTGACCGCCTCCGCGGCCGCCCTGGCGCTGACCGGCCCCGGCCGCTACGCCGTCGATCACTTCCTGCCCGTCCTGCGCGCGCACCGGCTTGTCTACGGCGTCGTCGCATTGGTGATCGGTGCGGTGGCCGCGGGCGTGGTGCTGCTGCTCCGGAACTAGCGGTCGGCTGCCGCGAAGCGGCGGTCGGACGGCGCTCGGACGCCGTCGATGGGCCGCCTCGCCACAGGAACGGTGAGGCGGAAGCAGAGGTAGGTAGGAGCAGGACGCGGTGCCGCCCCAGGCATCACGGCAGATCGGAGGCCCCATGTCTGTACGACGTCTCAATCACGCGGTGCTCTACATCCGCGATCTGGCGCGGTCCGTCGCCTTCTACACCGATGCCCTCGGACTCAAGGTGGACATCGAGATCCCCGGACGGGCAGCCTTCCTCAGCGCCCCTGGCTCACTCAACGACCACGATCTGGGGCTCTTCGCGGTGGGGCCGGACGCGCCCGGGCCGGAGGAGGGCCGGGTCGGGCTCTATCACCTGGCGTGGGAGGTCGGCACGCTCGGCGATCTCGTCGCGACCCAGGCGCAGCTCAGCGCGAATGGCGCGCTCGTCGGCGCCAGCGATCACCTCGTTTCCAAGTCCCTGTACGCCAAGGACCCGGATGGCAACGAGTTCGAGGTGATGTGGCGGGTCCCGCGGGAGGACTGGCCTGGCGCGGACGAGTCGAACCGCGTACGGCCGCTCGATCTCCCGGCGGCGCTGGAGCGCTGGGGCCCGGACCTGGTGACGGGCGCGGCGGCCGGCTCCGTCACCTGAGGAGCCGACGTCGCCCGGGGAAAGGCCGCCGGGGCAAACGCCGGCGGGGCAACGCCGCCCGGGCCACCAGGGGATATCCGCCCTGCGTCCGCGTCAGTACGGCAAGGAGCACAGGAACGCGTGCAGCTCCTGGTCGAAGAGCGCGGTGTTCTCCAGGTTGACCATATGGGCCGCGCCCGGTATTCGGATCCTTCGGGCGCCGGGGACGGCGAGCGTGATGGCATGGGCGTTGGCGGAGATGTCCCTGCTGTCGAGGTCGCCGTCGAACACGACCGTCGGCACCCGGATCTCCGACAGGCGCTCGGCGGCGCCGACCTCGATGGGTGTTCCGGTGCCCAGGCCATCGGCATGCACCTCGGCATTGGCCTCGGCCGAGGCGCGCATCCGCTCGCGCATTCCAGGGTGCACGGCGGACGGTTCGCGATGCGGCCCGTCCACCCACATCCGCAGGAAGTGCTCGACATACCGTTCCACGCCGTCCGGTTCGCCGATCGCCGCGACCTGCTCCTTGATGTGCTCCAGGACGAACGGGTCGGTGAAGGCGCGACCGCTGACGCCGGGTGAGGCGAGTGCAAGGGCCGTCACCCGGTCAGGGTGCGCAATGGCGGTGTCGAGCGCGACCCGGGAGCCGTGCGAGAGCCCGACCAGCACGGCGCTCGGGACATCCAGTGCGTCGAGGAGCGCCCGCAGATCGTCGTGGTTGGCGTAGTCCCCGGTCACGGAGGAGGAGAGGCCGTGACCGCGGGCGTCGTAGCGGATGGCGCGGAGGCCGGAGTTGACGAGCCAGGCGAACTGCTCGTCCCACATGTGCTGGTCGAGCATGCCTCCGTGCAGCAGCACCACCGCGGGACCCGAGCCGGCCGTCTCGTAGAACAGCTCGCCGTCGTCGATCGGCACGATGCCGTTGTCGATCTCGGACCAGTCGCTGATTGCGTGGGTCATTCTCCGTGCTGTCCTTCGTGTGGCGGTGGCGGTGGTGGCCTGACCGGTGGGCGGGTTATGTGGCTGGTGGGCCGCCTTTCGGATGCCTAAGGCTGCCCGGGGTGTCGTGACCGTTGCCGGCGTCGGAACTGTCGCGACTGTCGGAAGTATCGGGATTGCCGCTAGTGCCGGGACTACCGGGAACGCCCGGTTCCTTCGATGGAACGCGCGAGTCGCTCGCCAGGTGCCGGAATTCCTCGCCGAGTCGATCGAGTACGCGCAGCGTGGTGGTGAGATCGGCGGTGGACACGTCGGCCAGCCCGCGCCGAAGCCCCGTCGTCTCGAATTCCTGGACCCCGCGTATCGCCTCGCCGCCCTCGGCGGTGAGCTCGATCAGGGGCGAGCGGCGGTGCGCGGGATTCGGAACCGTCACCACCAGACCCAGCTCCGCCGCGTGGTTCACCCAGCGCTGGACCGGCTGCCGGTCGAGCTCCAGGATGCGGGCCAACTGCGGCACGGTCCGGGGGCCTTCGGTACCCAGCGCGTCCAGCAGGGCGTGTTCACCGGCGGTCATGCCCGTGCCGGCCAGCTCGCGCTCGATGGTGCGCACGACCGTGCGGTGCAGAGGCCACAGGCGCCGGATGACGCCGTACAGGAGCTCCTCGGCGGGGGGCGGGGTGGTGGCCCCGTCTGCCCCGGCCCCCACCTCGGCATCCGCCTCAACGGCTGTCTCGATGTCCACCTCAACGCCCACCCTGTCGACACTCATGATGTCACGATGACATCGATGATGTCGTTTGGGAAGGTGTGAGGGTGTGCCGTTGCGGTCGAGGGTGCGTTGCGCTGCGGTCTCCTACCCGCCCTGTGGCGGCGGGGCCTGATCGGCAGTGAAGGTGATGACGAGATCGGCGTGGCCGCGAGTCGCCGCCACGACGCGGGCGTTGGCCTCGTCCGAGGTGTGTACGAACCGCTCGGCGTCGGGGCGGGGCCGGCCGAACCGCTCATGACGGTCGATCAGCCGCCGGACCCGCTCCGGGCCGTCCAGCTCCACGTACCAGACCTCGTCGAGCAGGTCGCGGACGCGCGCCCAGGGGACGGAGTCGAGGAGGAGGTAATTGCCCTCGGTGACGACGAGGGGAATGCCGGGCGCTACGGGGATGCTCCCGGCGACCGGCTCCTCAATGCGGCGGTCGAAGGCCGGCGCATAGACGGCGGTGTCCGGCTCCGGGGAGCGCAGGCGTGCCAGCAGCGCCGCGTATCCGGCGGGATCGAAGGTGTCCGGTGCGCCCTTGCGGTCGGTACGGCCGAGTCGGCGCAGCTCCGACCCGGCGAGATGGAAGCCGTCCATCGGGACAAGCGCCGCCTGTCCGGCCAGTTCCGCCACGATGTGGGCGGCGAGGGTGGACTTGCCGGCGCCGGGCGGACCGGCGATGCCGAGCAGGCGGCGTCGCGTGGGAGTGGCGGAGGCGGCGAGCCGGCGGGCGCGGGCCAGCAGGTGTTGGGGATCCATGGTCTGTCCATCGTGCCTGAAGCGGCCCGAGGGGCTCTCCTCCCTGGGCCCGGGTCAGCTGCTCCCCGCGGCGGACTCGTTCGCCTGCCCGGCGGCTCCGGTCGCGGCGCCCAGCCGCCACAGGGACGTCACCTCGGCCGCGCGGGCCACATGGAGCGGATCGGAGGTGTCACGGGCGCGCGGATGGCGCGGTGTGATGTCGAGGCGGTCCAGGACCGTGAGCCCGGCCTTGGTGAACGCGTCGAGGAGTTCGGAGTGCGGGCGCAGCCCGAGGTGTTCGGCAAGGTCGGAGAGGATCAGCCAGCCCTCACCACCCGGTGCCAGATGGTCCGCCAGGCCGTTCAGGAAGCCGTGCAGCATCCGGTTGCCCGGGTCGTACACCGCGTGCTCCACGGGCGAGGTGGGCTTCGCCGGGACCCAAGGGGGATTGCAGACGACCAGAGGGGCGCGGCCGGACGGGAACAGATCCGTCTCGACCACCTCCACCTGCCCGGCCACGCCCAGTCGTTCGGTGTTCTCGCGGGCGCATGCCAGCGCGCGCGGGTCCTGGTCGGTGGCCACGATGCGCCGTACGCCGCGCCGCGCGAGCACCGAGGCCAGTACGCCGGTGCCGGTACCGATGTCGAACGCCAGCTCCTGGGTGGGCAGCGGGGCCTCGGCCACCAGGTCGACATATTCGCCGCGGGCCGGTGAGAAGACGCCGTAGTGCGGATGGATCCGGTCGCCCCCGAGCGCCGGGATCTCGACGCCCTTCTTGCGCCATTCGTTGGCGCCGATGAGGCCGAGCAGCTCGCGCAGCGAGACGAGGGAGGCTACGGGGGCGGAGGCCGCGGCGGCGGAAGCGTCGGCAGGCCCGTATGCCCGCGCGCAGGCCTCGCGTACATCCGGGGCACGGTGCAACGGGACGTCGTACGCCGCGTCGAGGGGGACCAGCAGCATGCCCAGGATGCGGGCGCGCTGGTTCTGTGCGGCGCGGTGCAGGTGGAAGGCCTGGGTGACGTCGGCCGGGGGCGCCTTGCGCGGGCGGCGGTCGATGCGGCGGGCCAGCGCGGTCAGCAGCTGGCGGGCGTTGTGGAAATCGCCGCGCCACAGCAGCGCGGTGCCCTCGCAGGCGAGTTTGTACGCGTCGTCGGCCTTCGTCCGGTCGTCCGCGATGACGATCCGACGGGGCGGCGGGGCGCCGTTCTCGGAACGCCAACGGGCGGAACGGGCCTCGTCGGCCTCGGTCCATTCGACGACCGGCGGAGAGTTCACCGAATTGTGCCTCGCGTTAGTGGTTCGTACCCCTCCTCCTGGGAGCCGCGGGGGCGCGGCGCCGGGCCGCGGCCCTGGGAGCGCGGCGATGCGCCCGTAGGGGCGGCGGGGGCGGGGTGGTGACGGTCGACTCTACTCCGTGACGGGACGTCCGTAGCGCCCTCCCCGGGCTGCGCGGCCGGGGCCGGCCGACGCCGATCCGCCGTCAGCCGTCGGTCGTCGACACCGATCCGGCGTCAGCCGATACCGAAGGCCTTGGCGTAGCGCACTGTGCCGCGCGGAGGTATGGAGCCGTCCAGGGACAGTGCCATGAAGGCTTCGTCCGGCCAGGGCTGCGGGGGCAGGATGCCGAACCGGGTGGCGGCCGGCTCGAAGCCGAAGCGTGGGTAATACGGCGGATGGCCGAGCACGATCGCCGTCCGCTCACCGGCCGCGCGGGCCGCTTCCAGGAGCGCTTGGATCACCGCACCGCCGGCCCCCTGATTCTGCTTCTCGGGCAGCACCGCACAGGGGGCGAGTGCGACGGCCGGCACCTCGTCGACATGGCAGCGGGTCAGCAGCGCATGGGCGGCCAGGGTGCCGTCCGGTGCGTCGGCGACGTACGACAGCCCGGGCAGCCAGGCCGCCGGGTCGCCGCGCAGCGCGTCGACGAGGTCCGCCTCTGTGCCATCCGCCTCCTCGGTCCCGTCGAATGCGGCGAGAAGGAGCCGTCGGACCGCCGGTATGTCCTCGGGAGCCTCGGGACGGGGACGCCAGCCGCCATCGCGCGTACCGCTCGTGCGGTTCACGCCGGCCATGCCGTTCACGTCATCCATGCCGCTCATCCCGTCCACCCCGCTCATGCCCTTCATCGTCGCACCGGGGTCCGACAACCGGCCACGGGATTTCAGTGGGCGGCGCGGCGGTCCGGACGGCGCATCAGGAACACCGCGGCGGATCCGGCGGCGAAGAGGGCGACGACGGAGAGACCGGTGCTCACCCAGGACGCGCCGAGCCACTGGCCGCCGAAGTAGCCGAGGCTGACGCTGTATGCGGCCCAGGTGAGGCCGGCCAGCGCGGACCAGGGGAGGAACTCGCGCACCGTACGGTGTGCCACTCCGGCGCCCAGGCTGACCACCGAGCGCCCCGCGGGCGCGAAGCGGGCCAGGACGACGATGCCGCCGCCCCCTCGGGTGAGCGCCGCGCCGAGTCGTTTCTGCGCCGCGGCCAGCCGGCGGGAGCGGCCGATGGCCCGGTCGAAGCGGTCGCCGCCGCGCCAGGCCAGCCGGTAGGCGACCATGTCGCCGAGCACCGAGGCGCAGGCGGCGCACAGCACCAGGGAGAGCATTTCGGCCGGGTGGGCCCCGCCGTGCACGGACGCGCCGACGGCGCCGACCGCGTCGGCGGCGGTGCTGGTGCCGGCGGCCGTGGTGGCCGCGGCGATCACCAGCACTCCGCTGGGCAGGATCGGGACGAAGACATCGAGGACGACCGAGAGGCTGACGACCAAGTACACCCACGGGGTGCCGCTGAGGGACCCCAGGTTCTCCAACAACGTCATACTCCCGTCCGACACCCTGCCGCGACGTCGCGTGGGGCGGCAGGGGCGGCTCTACAGCCGTACAGCGTACGCCTGGCATCAGCAGGCGCGTGACCTGGGGTGGAATGTGTTGCCGTGGGTCACGGACCGGCAGCGGAGGGCTGCTTCCCCTGACCCCACCCGCCTCGGATCACCCGTCTCCCGGCCCCGTCACCCGACTGCGCGGCGCGTCACCGGGGGCGAACGGGAACGGTATGAGCGCTGCACTCCGTGCGCTCGGCACGGGGCGGCTCGGAATGGAGGACCGGACGATGGTGGCAGGACGAACGGTGCGGGCGGCGGGGCTGGCGGCGGGAGCCTTCGCCGTGATCTCGGCGATGACCATAACGGTGACGACGACCACGGCGGAGGCGACGGCCGTACCCAGGACGACAGCCGTGCCCGCCACGGCCGTACCCGTGCCCGCCACGGCCGTACCCGTGCCGATCAAGAGCTACCCGCGGCCCGTCTGGCTGGACGCCCATGGCCGGTTCGCGCCGCCCAAGGCCCTCGTGCGGTCCAGCGCCGTGACGTACGACCTGAAACGGGTGCCTGCGGGCGCCCACATCAAGGTCGGCGAGTTCGGCTGGCGCCGTTCCACACTGGTCGTGCTGAAGGTGTCGGGGCTGCGGTCGGGCCGCACATACGGCGCGCATGTGCACACAAAGCCGTGCGGGGCGAAGCCCGACGACTCCGGGCCGCACTACCAGCACCGCAAGGACCCCCACCAGCCGTCCACCAACCCCGCCTACGCCAACGCGGAGAACGAGGTGTGGCTGGATTTCACCACCGATCGCAAGGGGCGCGGTGCGGCGCAGTCCCGGCATGACTGGCGCTTCCGGCCGGGCGCGGCGCGGTCCGTCGTCATCCATGAGCACCGGACCGAGAAGGGCGTCGGCAAGGCGGGTACCGCGGGTCCCCGGCTCGCCTGCCTCACGGTGCCGTTCGAACGGTCGGGGCTGCACGGGGCGTTCAGCAAGCGCTGAGGAAGCAGGTGCTGAGGAGGCAGGTGCTGCGCGGCGAACGCCGAGAAAGCGGAGGCTGCGAAAGCGGAGGCTGAGGAGGCGGAGACCAGGAGGTGGGCGCTGACGACACGGCCCGTACGGCAGCAGCGACTGCGCCGTACGGGCCGTGCGGGCGCCGGGGCGAAGGCTCCCGGCGGAGAGACGTCAGGCGACGCTCGGCTCGGGCTGTGCCGTGGTGGCCTGCTCCTTCTGCCGCGCCCCGAAGAAGAGGCGGTCCAGCGACCAGGCGCCGGGGCCGAGGAAGACGATCAGCAGGAAGGCCCAGCAGTACATCGCGGACGCCTCGCCGCCGTTCTGGATCGGCCACAGTGCGGTGCCCTGGTGGGCGGAGAAGTACGCGTAGGCCATCGAGCCGGAGCTGATGAACGCCGCGGAGCGGGTACCGAGGCCGAGCAGCACGAGGACGCCGCCGGCCAGCTGGATGACGGCCGCGTACCAGCCGGGCCAGCTGCCCGCCGGGACGGTGGCGCCGGTGCCCATCGCGCCGCCGAGGACACCGAAGAGCGACGCCGCGCCGTGGCAGGCGAACAGCAGCCCGACGACGACGCGGAAGAGTGCGAGGACGTGCGGTGCCGATCTCTGCGTGAACGAGGTCAGTGGGGATGTCACAGGAGCGGACATGTGAAGGGACTCCTCGGTTTCGGTTTCTGGGGACGTTGGTAACCGATGGAGCCCTAGATTAGGGACACCTTAACTTTACTTGCAAGTTCAAGCTCTGGCGTGTTCGTATCTTTTTCCGGGCCGTTACCGGACACGGACCCCGGACACGGCCCTGGAACATGCGCCATGGCCAGGTGGCTCAGGCATCCGCCCACCAGCGGCAACCGCCACCCGCAGCGCCGCCCGAGCCACCGCGTCCGTATCGGCCAGCGTCACCGACCCCACCCCGGGCCGCGCCCCCGCCGCCGTCACCCAGTGCACGCCCTCTGTCGGCACCCCCACCGCGAAGCGCCGCGGATGGTGCCGCCCGTCGGCCTCGACGAGGTGATACGGGGACGCCGACACATCCAGCCCGCCCGTCTCATAACCGTCCACCGTGTGCGGCCGGCAGCCGCCATCGGCCAGCAGCCGGGACAGCAACTCGTCCCCGGTGCGGCGCAGATCCGGCTCCGGCAGCCGCGCCTCGATGAGCGCCCCCGTCGTCACCCGCGCCCCCGGAACGTCCGGCGAATGCGCTGTGAAACCGGGCCCGCCATCGGGAGCGCCGGGGCGTATCTCCATCCGGGGGCCGAGCACATCCAGCACCCCCGCCTCGATCAGCGCCGCCATCTCCTCTATGCGGCGCCGCGGCGGCCCGATGGACAGGAACGCATTGAGCGGTGTGTACCAGCGGTCCAGGTGGTCCCGGCGGGAGGCGCCCGCCAGCCCGCCGTGGTCGACGATCTGGCGCAGCTCGTTGCGCAGGTCCCGCAGTACGTCCAGCGCCGCCTTGACCGGGCCCGCGACGTTGTCCTGCCGGGCGTGTGCGACGTCCTCCCGCAGGTAGGCCAGCAGCCAGTCCCGGAACGCGGCGGGGCCGGCGAACCGCCGGTCGGCGTGCGGCCGGGAGACCCGGTCCCAGTCCCAGCGCTCGGCCGCCGCGATACCGAACGCATCCAGGACGGCGGCCTCGTCGGGACCGCCGTGCGCACTGCTGAGGAAACGTTCCCGGAACCGCTCCCGGAGCGCCGCCCCTTCCTCTCCGTCCACAGGGCCACCCGCGCCGCGCCGCACCAGCAGCGCCTCGTAGTAGACGGACTCCACCTCCTTGGCCGCCAAGGGCCAGACCTCCGCCAGGAAGTCGGGAAGATCACCGGAATCGGCGCGCTTGCGGAAGGCGGCTATCACATCCGGCGTGAGCAGCAGCGGCAGATGACGGCCGTGCGCGCCCTTCGCGTTGTCGCCGCGCGCCTGGTACGGGACGCCGCGCCGGGACCCCGCGTACAGCTTCGGCTCGCGCCCGGACGGCACATACGCCAGCGTGCCGTCCGCGCCGCGTACGAACCGGCCGCCGCGGCCCGTCGTCAGCAGCGCCATGTGATCGAAGAAGTTCAGGCCGAGACCGCGCAGCAGTACCGGTAGCTCCGGGGGCAGCGCCGACAGCGCGGCAGAGAGGTCGGCGGGGTTGGCGGGCGGCAGGTAGCGCAGGCCGTGCCTGGCGGCGTAGTCGGTGAATCGTTGCTGCTCCGCGTCCGGGGCGGTCGGCAGATGGCCCTGTGCGAGGATCACCGCCCCCAGGCCGTGCAGCGTACGGCCGTCGTCGAGGGTGAGCGACTGCCCGCCGCCGGGGGCGTCTTGCAGCCGCACCGCGCGGGCGGTGTGCGGCACCACCGTCACGCCCTCCGGGGCGGTGCGCACCGTGCGGCGGAAGACCCACTCCAGGTAGCGGCCGTACAGCGCGCGCCCCGGGTAGTCGTCCGGGCCGACGTCGCACCCCTCCCACGCGTACAGGCTCGGCCCGGTACGTATCGGCCCCTCGCACTCGACGCTCTCATCGGTGAACAGCGTGACCTGCGACGCCACGGTGTTCATCAGCAGCTCGGGCGACTGGTCGGTGCGCCACACGCGGCCCGCACCGGGCGGGGCCGGGTCGATGACATGCACGGTCGGTCGGGCGCCCGGGGCCAGTTCGGCGGCCGAGGCGCAGATCCGCTCCAGGACGCTCGTCCCGCGTGGCCCCGCGCCGACGATGGCGATGGCGGGCCGGGTGTGGCGGTCGGCGATGTGGTCGGCCAAGAGGGGCTCTCCCAGGGGCGGCAGATGACCGGCGAGCGGGGCGCGGCCATCAGAAAGGTCGGTCGACGAGGGAACGTGCGCCCCATCATCACCGCCCGACCCGGCAAAACAGCACCCGAGACGGCTAGGAAATCGGCCACATCCACAGGTGATTCACATCGTGGTCGGCCTGTGAGGAACCGCCGAACCTCCCGCATCGCCGCTTTCGTCAGCAACCCGCGCACCGACCAGCGAATCCCGCCATACCGTTACAAGTCGAATGTCTCCCGGTTTCCCCTTGCGGGCCTGGTCCAGCCGCAGCAGCGCCGTACGGCCGCGCAGCGTCAGCGTCATCAGCTGATTGCCGAACCACGGGCCGTCCGTACGCCGCCACTTCAGCGGCGGCCGCCGCAGCCGCCCGTGCCGGGCCAGTACCTTGCCCAGCCACCGGCCGGACCGGCTCCAGCCGAAGCGGAAACCGGCCCGTATCGAGGCGGGGATGCTGTTGTGGACGGGGGAGCAGGTCAGTTGCAGCACCCGGCTCGTGGGCCGGTGGCCGCCGGGCGTACGCACCTCCGAGGCGTGCGGCCCGGCGCCGACGCTCCGCCAGTGCGGCTCCGCCACATACGCATGGTGCACATCTCCGGACAGCACACACACGGTGGCCGGCGCGCCCTCCCCGGAACCGGCCTCCGCGATGAGATCGGTGAGCGCGGCGAACGACTCGGGGAAGGCCGCCCAGTGCTCCAAGTCGGCCCGCTGCCGCAGGAATTCGCTGCTACGGGCCCAGCGGGCGCCGCGCTCCCCGGCGCACAGCGCGGCGTTCCACCCCTCTGCGGCATGGATGAGATGCGGCAGCAGCCAGGGCAGCGAGCTGCCGATCAGCAGGTGGTCGTAGGAGCCGCGCCCGTCCAGCACCGACTCGCGCAGCCATTCCGACTCGGTCTTGTCGAGCATCGCCCGGCTGCCCTCGCCCAGGACGCGGCCGGCCCGGGTGTCGATCATGACAAGGCGTACCCGGCCCAGGTCGCGCCGGTAGCTCCAGCGCACGCACGCCGGATCGGCGTCCGCACGGGCCGCGAACTCCCGCACCAGCTCCGTCCCGTCGGACGCCTCCCGCACCTGGTTGTACAGCTTGTCGGCGGCCAGCTCGGCGGGCGAGAGATTCCCCAGATGCTGATGCACCCAGTACGACATCAGGCCGCCCAGGATGCGTTCGTGCCACCAGGAGGTCGCGCGCATCCGGGTCAGCCAGGCCGCGGAGGTGTTCCAGTCGTCGATCACATCGTGGTCGTCGAAGATCATGCAGCTGGGGACCGTGGACAGCAGCCAGCGGACCTCCGGGTCGAGCCAGGACTCGTAGTAGAGGTAGGTGTACTCCTCGTAGTCGGCGACCTGTTTCCACGGCGGCTCGGTGAGATCGCGGCGCTCGGCCAGCAGTCGGGCGGTCGCCTCGGACGTCTGGTCGGCGTAGACCTGGTCGCCCAACAGCAGGAGGACGTCCGGGCGTTGACGGCCGGGGTCGGCACCCAGAGCGGCGGCGAGGGTGTCCAGCGCATCCGGGCCGACGGGGTCGTGCGCGGCCTTCGAGGGCGTCGCCGACCAGCGGCAGGAGCCGAAGGCGAGGCTCAGCGGGTCCTCCGCGGAGGCCGGGAGCGTACGGATCGTGCTCGCCCGGAAGCGGCCGGCGGGGAGCGGCCAGACCTGCTGACCGTCCAGCAGCACCTGGTAGGGGGTCTCACCGCCCGGCGTCAGGCCGGTCACCGGCACCAGCGCGTAGTGGTGCCCGGCCACCTGCCAGGTGCGCTCCGCGCCGCCCGCGCCGTCGTCGCAGCGGATCCGCACCTCGCACGGCCGGTCGGTCTCCACCCACACGGTCGCGCTGTCCGCGTCGACGTACCGCAGCAGCGGCCCCAGGCGCAGTCCGGGCATCGGTGCCCCTCCCTTATCGGCAGCCACGTCAGTCCTATCGTCAGCCACATCGGTCATGGCGTGGTCAGAGGATAGGAGCAGACGGCGCGCGGCGGGGGCGCGGGACGGCGACGCGCCCGCCGGCCGGTTGTCCCGGTCGGCGGGCGCGCAGGATCGATTCACCCGAGGGCGGGAGACGGACTCCCCCGAGGGGTGGCGGCGGCCGGCCGCTCAGCAGATGTCGAGGGTCTGCTTCAGCAACCGTCGAGGATCTTCTTCAGCGCGGCCTTCTCCGCGGAGTCCGCGGTCATGCCGTACTCGTGCTTCACCGACACCCACATCCGGGCGTACTCGCAGTGGTACGAGGCCTTCGGCGGCAGCCACTCCGCCGGGTCCTGGTCGCCCTTCTCCTGGTTGGCGTTGTCGGTGACGGCGATCAGCTGGGAGTGGGTGAGGTCGTTGGCGAGCTCCTGACGGCGCTCGGTGGTCCAGTCCGCGGCGCCCGACTTCCATGCTTCGGACAGCGGAATCACATGGTCGATGTCCAGATCGGACGCCTGGGTCCAGGTCGCGTCGTCGTACGCCGAGACCCAGGTGCCGCTCGTCGCGGCGCAGCTGCCGTCCTGCTCCACGTCCGTGCCGTCGCGCTTGAGCACCACCTCGCGGGTGTTGCAGCCGTCGCCCTGATCGATCCAGTGGGGGAACTTGTCGCGGCTGTAGCCGTCCTGCGGACCCTCGGCCTGCTCCTTGATCTCGGCGAGGTAGGTGCGGGCGGTGGCCGCGTCGGGCGGGCTGGGAGGAGCCGCCTGGGCGGTCTGCCCGCTCAGCATCAGCGTGCAGACCAGGGCTGCTGCCGAACCGGCGGCTATGGACACGCGACGCGCGTAGACCTTTGACATCGAAACTCCCGTGAAGTGGGGGGAAGTTGCTGTGCAATGCGGGCCCATGGTGGCTACGTGGGGTTTCCACCGGATGGGCTCCAGGTAACAGAGTGACGACATGCCCACGTCAGTTCAAGGAGTTTGACGGGGCGCCATACCCGGTTCGGGCCGCGCCGGTCGGGGGTCGGGGATCGGGGGCGGGCTGCGATGGGATGCGGGCGCGCTCCGGCCGGGACGCACCCGCGCACCCCACACCCCCCCCCGTGCATCCGCCTCCTACGGCGACCGCGCCCCTACAGTGATCGCGTGCTGCTGCCGGTCAACACCACCCTCGGCGTCATCCTCGCCATCCTGCTGGTCGTCGCCGTGGTCGTCGCCGCGCTGGCGCATCTCGGCCACGCTCGGGCCATCGCCGTCGCCGGTCTGCGCGCCGCCGCCCAACTCGCCGCCGTCTCCTACCTCATCGGCTGGGTCGTCGGCGCGCTCCCCTGGCTGCTGTGTTTCCTCGCCCTGATGTACGCGGTGGCGGTACGCACCGCCGGCCGCCGGATCACCCGAAACCGCACATGGTGGTGGGCCGCCGTACCGATCGCCGCCGGGGTCGCCCCCGTCGTCGGTCTCCTGCTGCTGACCGGCCTGGTGCCGCCGCGCGGCCTCATCCTCATCCCCGTCGTCGGCATCCTCATCGGCGGCGCGCTGACCGCCACCGTCCTCAGCGGTCGGCGCGCGCTGGACGAACTGGAAAGCCGGCGCGGAGAGGTGGAGGCGGGCCTCGCGCTCGGGCTGCTGGACCGCGACGCGCGGATGGAGATCGCCCGCCCCGCCGCGTCGGACGCGCTGCTGCCGGGCCTCGACCAGACCCGGACGGTGGGGTTGGTCACACTTCCCGGCGCGTTCGTCGGAATGCTGCTGGGCGGCGCCTCGCCCGTACAGGCCGGTGCGGTGCAGTTGTTCGTGCTCGTCGCACTGTTGGCGGTGCAGGCGGCGGCGTGCGCGACGGCGCTGGAACTGGTCGCCCGCGGCCGGATCCACCGCGTAGGCTTGACCGCAGCAGAAGGGGAGTAGCTCTTCGCCGGACCGTCGACATACTGCGAGCCCTCGTGGCCCGCCGGCGCCCGGAGGCCGGTACGGGTCCGTTACGTGTCCGTACCGCGCCAGCGAGACCTTCGGCCGCAGTGTTTGACGCTGCCGTGCCGAAGCGACCCCTCTTCCCGGGCTTTTCGGTGCGGCGGCCCGACCGATCGAGGTGTCCAGCCCCGTGTTCAGCTTCACCGTCGCAGCCGTCGTCTTCGGCGTCGTCTTTCTCGCCGAGCTGCCCGACAAGACCGCCCTCGCAGGACTGATGCTCGGTACCCGCTACCGCGCCTCGTACGTCTTCGCGGGCGTCGCCGCCGCCTTCCTGGTCCATGTCGCGCTCGCCATCGCCGCGGGCAGCGTGCTCACCCTGCTCCCGCACCGTCTCGTACAGACGGTGGTCGGCGTGCTCTTCCTGGCCGGCGCGGCCGTCCTGCTGTTCCGGAAGGACGGGGACGAGGAGGACGTGAAGAAGCCCGCCGACCAGAGCTTCTGGAAGGTCTCCGGGGCGGGCTTCATGATGATCCTGGTCGCCGAGTTCGGCGATCTGACCCAGATCATGACCGCCAACCTCGCGGCCCGTTACGAGGACCCGCTCTCCGTCGGCGTCGGCGCGGTCCTGGCCCTGTGGACCGTGGCGGGCCTGGGCATCCTGGGCGGCCGCACGCTCATGAAGTACGTACCGCTCAGGCTCATCACGAAGGTCGCGGCCTGCGCGATGCTGCTGCTGGCGGGCTTCAGTCTTTATGAGGCGGTTGCGGGCTGAGGGAAGGCGGGGCGGTTTCGCGTGCCGTCGCGCCCGGCCTCACCTTGTGATGCGTACGGCCGTCCCGGTGTCAGCCGGTGACATGTACGGCGATTCCGCCGTCCACCAGTGCCTCGACGCGGATCTGGGTGAGGTCGCGTACGTGGGCGGTGGGCGCGAACTCGGTGGCGCGGTCGCCGATCCCGACGACGCGCATCCCCGCGGCCCGGCCCGCCGTGATGCCCGCCTCGGAGTCCTCGAAGACGAGGCAGTCCTCGGGGGCGAAGCCCAGCTCGGCGGCGCCCTTGAGGAAGCCCTCCGGGTCGGGCTTGCTGGCGCTCACGCTCTCCGCGGTGATCCGCACGGACGGCATGGCCAGTCCGGCCGCGCCCATCCGGGCATCGGACAGGGCGATATCGGCGGAGGTCACCAGGGCGTGCGGGAGCCCGGCTATCGCGTCCATGAAGGCGGGCGCGCCCGGGACCGGCACCACGCCGTCCATGTCGGCGGTCTCCTGCGCCAGCATCCGGCGGTTGTCCGCCATGTTGAGCTCCATCGGGCGGTCCGGGAGCAGCGCCGCCATGGTGGCCCAGCCCTGCCGGCCGTGTACGACCTTGAGGACGTCGTCCGCCGGCAGCCCCTGCTCGGCCGCCCAGCGGCGCCAGCAGCGCTCGACGACGGCCTCGGAGTTCACGATCGTGCTGTCCATGTCGAGCAGCAGTGCGCGGGCGGTGAGCGTGGTGGTGGCCGTCATCGGCGGGCTCCTGGGCGCTACGAGCGGAAGGTGGCCGTACGGAGAGTGTCCGTACGCGTGGCGTGCGTGCTGCGGGGCGAATGCGAGTGCTGCGGGCGAAGAAGGCAGGCAGAGGCAAGCGGCAAACGACGCGCGGCAAGAGACGAGCGACAAAAGACAAATGTGGTCCCGCCCGCCGGTCAGGGAGTGCGGGCGGAACCACTTTGTTCCTACACGATACAAAACGGGTGGGGGTATCGACAACCGGCCCTGGTCACCGCTCGCTCCCCGCTGTGGCCCACACCTCGCCAAGACCTCGTCCGCGCCCCACTCGGGGGCCGCCCACACCCCGCCCACACCCCCCGCTCACGGCTCGCTGGTACGCGCCTCCAGGGACGCTCGTGTCGCCGCGCCGTAGACGCCCTCCGGGTCCCCCTCCACCCCGTACACCTGCTGATATCGCGCCACCGCGGCCCGTACGTCCGCGTCGTACCGGCCGTCCGCGTCATCCGGATAGACGGCCAGCTGCCGCAGCCGGTCCTGCAGTTCCATGACCTCCGGGCCGCTGGACCCCTCCCGCAGCACGATCGGCCCGGTGGGCGGGGCGCTCGGGCCGGGGCCACCGGGGGAGTGCGTCACGTTTCCTACGGCCTGAGTGGGCGCGGGAGGTGGCGGCGCGGACCGGGACGGCTCTGCCGTGGCCCCGGCGGTCCCGGCGCCGCTCGCGTCCGGCGACGGCGAGCGGGTCGCGGCGGGGGAGGAGGGCGCCCCGCTCCGCGCGGGGCGGTCGTCGCTGTCGGTCGGGAAGGCGGCGGTGGGGGCTGCCGTGCCACGGTCGGGGAGCGCCGTACGGTCCTGCTCCCCGCCGGCCAGCACATCGCCGCCGAGCAGCACCGCCGTGGCGGCCACCGCGGCCCCGGCGACCGCCAGCATGGCCGGAAACGCGCGCTTGGCCCGGGAGGGGGCCGCGGAACGAGGGAAGGGGGAGCCGGGCGGGCTGGGGGCGGGCGGCGCCGTGGTCGACGGGACCGTCCTGGAGGCCGACCCCGAACGGCGATACACGCGGGGCACAAGCGCCGCAGGGGCGGGAGAGGGCGCGGGGGCCGGGGCGCCGGCCACGTCCACGGCACGAACGGCCGCATCCACCGCGACCGAGCCGCCTAAGCCGGCACCTCGCCCCTCACCTCCACCTCCACCTCCATCCCCGTCCGCGTGTCCGTCCCCACCCCTGTCGGGCAGCGAGACGTAGGGCCGTACTCGCAGCGGATCAAAGCCCTCCGCTTCGGCCGCCGCGCACAGGCACGCAGGCCGGCCGTCGCCGCGCACGGGCGCGAAGCAGTGTGGGCACGTCTCTGCTGCCACGAGTGGTCGCCTCCCCTGGTTGAGCCCTCGAACCGGCAGCGATTATCCAGAGGCCGTCGCGGTCCGCACAGGCACTCGTGGACATCCAGCGGGCATCCGCCGGGTGTCTCCCGGGCAACCGCCGGTGCGCGAGGCCGCAAGTCGGCCCCACCGGGCTCTCAACGGGCCATATCCCCTGCAACCGCCCACGATGGAAGAAGCCCGGAGGCCGGTCCGGAACCGGCCACGGTCTCGGGTCGGCCATGGTCGGCCATGGTCTGGAACCGGCCACGGGGCCGTAGCCAGAAACCGGAACACACGGCCCCGGACACCCGGCCCGGAACACACGGCCCGGAACAGACAGAGGGAGACGCTCATGGCGCAGCAGACCGGCGCTCCTGCCGTCCCCGGCGAGGGCCGGTCCCAGCGGACGATCCTCGTCGCCATCGGCGCGCTGTTGCTCGGCATGCTCATCGCGGCGCTCGACCAGACGATCGTCGCCACCGCGCTGCCCACCATCGTCAGCGAACTCGGCGGCCTCGACCACCTCTCCTGGGTGGTCACCGCCTATCTGCTGGCTTCGACGGCCGCGACCCCGCTGTGGGGCAAACTCGGCGACCAGTACGGCCGCAAGAAGCTGTTCCAGACGGCCATCGTGATCTTCCTGATCGGCTCGGTGCTGTGCGGTATCGCCCAGGACATGGGGCAGCTCATCGCGTTCCGGGCGCTCCAGGGCCTGGGCGGCGGTGGCCTGATCGTGCTGTCGATGGCGATCGTCGGCGACATCGTGCCGCCCCGCGAACGCGGCAAGTACCAGGGCCTGTTCGGTGCCGTCTTCGGCGGTACGAGCGTCCTGGGGCCACTGCTCGGCGGGCTGTTCGTCGACCACCTCAGCTGGCGCTGGGTCTTCTACATCAACGTCCCCATCGGCGTCATCGCGCTCGCCGTCATCGCCACCGTGCTGCACATCCCGGTACGCCGCACCCCGCACCGGATCGACTACCTGGGCACCGGCCTGATCGCCGGAGTCGCCGCGTGTTTCGTCCTGATGACCTCGCTCGGCGGCGTCAGTTACCCCTGGGGCTCCTGGCAGATCGTGGGATTCGGCGTACTCGGCGTCGTCCTGCTCATCGCGTTCGTCCTCGTCGAGCGCCGGGCCGCGGAACCCGTACTGCCGCTGCGCCTGTTCACGCTCCACACCTTCACCCTCACCGCGGTCATCGGCTTCATCATCGGGTTCGCGATGTTCGGATCGATGACCTATCTGCCGACATTCCTCCAGGTCGTCAAGGGCGTCTCGCCGACCATGTCCGGTGTGTACATGCTGCCGATGGTGCTCGGCATGCTGATCTCCTCCACCGGCTCCGGGCAGATCGTCAGCCGCACCGGCCGCTACAAGGTCTTTCCGATCGCCGGCACCAGCGTCACTGCCCTCGGCCTGCTGCTCCTGCACCAGCTCGAACCGTCCAGCAGCGTCGCCGTCATGAGCGCCTGCTTCTTCGTCTTCGGCTTCGGGCTCGGCCTGGTGATGCAGGTCCTGGTGCTCATCGTGCAGAACGCCGTCGCCTACCAGGACCTGGGCGTCGCCACCTCCGGCGCCACGTTCTTCCGCTCCATCGGCGCCTCGTTCGGCGTCTCCATCTTCGGCGCGATCTTCGCCAACAAGCTCGGCCCCCGGATCGCGGACGCCGTCGCCGGGCAGCAACTCCCGCCCGGTCTCGACCCGTCGAAGATCGCCGAGGACCCGCGCACGGTCGCGCAACTGCCCGCCGACCAGGCGACCGGCGTCCTCAACGCCTATTCCCTCTCCATCACCGACGTCTTCCTCTACGCCGCCCCTGTAGTCCTCGTCGCCTTCGTGCTGGCCTGGTTCCTCCGGGAGGAGCCGTTGCGCAGCAGCGTCACCGCCCCCGAGACCAGCGAGGTGCTCTCCTCCAACCCGGTCGAGCGCTCGTCGCACGACGAATGCGCCCGCGCCCTGTCCAAACTCGGCAGCCTGGAAGGCCGGAAGCACATCTACGAGAAGATCACCGCACGGGCCGGCCTGGACCTCAAACCGGCCGCCAGCTGGCTGGTGCTGCGCATCCACCGCTACGGCTCGGTGGAACCGGGACTGCTCGCCGAACGCAGCAAGGTACCGCTCGGCGTGATCTCCGAAGGCGTCCGCCAGATCGAGGAGCGCCATCTCGCCGTACGGGAAGGGCTGATGCTGCTGCTCACCGACCGGGGACGGGAGACGGCGGACCGGCTCTCGGCCGCCCGGCAGGACTCGCTCGCGGAGATGCTGGGCGACTGGTGGACCAAGGACCGGCCCACCGATCTCACCGAACTCGTCAAGCAGTTGACGGCGGAGCTGTGCGGCTCGGACGCGGAGGAGCCGCACGATGGCGACGCCCGGCCACCCCTGCCGCACACCCCGACCCGGACACCCCGGCCGCCGGACCTCACGAAGTAGGGCTCACGGTCCGCGCCGAGCCCGGGTCTCACGCTCTAGGACGGCGCCCGCAGCCGCTTCTCGAAGAAGATCTCCGCGTACTGGTCGTCGTGATACCGAGCGATCTCGACGAAACCGTGCCGCCGGTAGAGCGCGACGGCCTCCACCAGATCCAGCCGGGTGTCCAGCCGGACCCGCTCGGCGCCCATCTGCGCCGCGGCCGTCTCCGCGGCCGTGAGCAGCCCGCCCGCGCCGCCCATGCCGCGCTTCGCGGACCGCACGAACATCTGCTTCAGCTCCGCGGTCCGCGCGTCCAGCAGCCGTACGCCGACGCATCCGGCCACGGTGTCACCGTGCCGGGCCACCAGCAGCACACCGTTCGGCGGCTTCAGATCGCCGCTCGGGTAGTCCGCCAGCCCCTCGTCGATCTCCTCGGGTGTCGAGCGGCGTCCCTCGTGCAGCTCGAAGTACCGGTCGGCGACCTCGGTGTAGTACTCCCGCAGCAGCGCCTTGGCGTCCGGCGAGCCGACCGGCTCGGCGGAGACGGCCCAGGGGAGGCGGAGGGTGGTGGCGTCGTTCATGGCGCCATTGTGGCCGCAGGGACGGGACGGAACGCAACGGATTTCGGCCCGCCGCCCGCCCCGCCCTCCGCGACGCGATCAGACCTGCTTGGGTCCCGCCTGCTGCACCACCTCGAAGGACCACAGCGTGGATCCGGACGCGGCGGGCTTGGGCCGCTCGCCGCCCTCACCACCCGCTCCGCCCTGGGCACCACCCTGGTGCGCGGCCTTCATCGGTCCCTCCATCCACGCCTGGAAGGACTCCTCGTCCCGCCAGCGGGTGTAGACGAGGTACTGGTCGGTGCCCTCCACGGGCCGCAGCAGCTCGAACCACTCGAAGCCGTCCGAGGAGTCCACGGTCCCGGCGCGCGCCCCGAACCGCTTCTCCAGAACCTCCCGCTGCTCGGCCGGCACGGTCAGTGCGTTGATCTTCACGATGCTCATGTTGACCATCGTGCCGCATGGTGCAAAAGGGATGAGGGTCAGGGCCGCGAACCCCCTGGTGGCTCACCCGTGCAGCTTCAACCCATCGGATGCGTCACCGTACGGCGCCTGCGCAGCCAGACCATCACCACGGCCACCACCCCCGCCAGCGCAAACACCCCGCCGACCGCGAGAATCCAGGCCGGCATCCCGCCCACCTTCAGCAGCGAGTACCTGTAGGTGACCCGCTGATACGGCGAGTCGCCGGCCACCCGCCGCAACTCATGGTCACCGCTGATCCGTTGCGGCTGCGGAAACTGCTGATCGATGGCGGTCATAAAGGTCGTGCCGTCCCCGGCGAGGTCGCGGACCTGCCCCTCCGGCTTGATCCGCCCGGCGAAGAAAACCTCCGGCGACTTCCCTCCGATGCTGCTTCGCGGCTCCATCCGGTGCGGCGCGAAGACATAAAGCCCCAGCGACTGCGGTGTCTTGGCCAGCCGCGAAAGCCGCATCGGATAGACGAGCCGCTCACTGGCGAAGGACAGCCGCAGCGGATCGAGGGTCCCCGACAGATAGCTGCGGTTCTCGGGAGCGGCCGGAGCCAGCCGGACCGCTACGTACTCCCACTTCTGCGCCACATACGGACGCAGCTCGGCCGCCAGCGATGAAGGCAGCTGGAATCCGTTGGACTTCAGCCAGTCGCGCAACGCGTCCGGGTCGGTGGCGGTCAGCCGGGCGACGTCGAAGGGCCCCAGCCGCTCCCGGCCGACGACACCGACACCCGGGCCACGCGCGCCGGGAAGCGGGGCCGCGGCAGTGTCCCCATGCCCGCCGAACGGCCAGTCGCTGCTGTGCGGCCAGAAGTAATGGCGCGTTTTGACGGCGGGCGCGGTGAGACCGGCCAGTTGTGAGAAGAGGTCGGAGTCGCCCAGCTCCACCTTGGCGCGGTGCGGCACCGGCATGATCCACGCGGCGTCCGGGGCGGTGCCGTCCACCGTCAGGCTCATCACGATCTGCTCATGCTTGCCGTCCCAACGCACCGCCGAGGTCTCACGGTTCACCGACAGCGTGGTCTTCTCGTCGACCACCATCGCCCCGCACCCGCACGCGTACGCCGGCCTGGCCAGCGACACGAGCTGTACCGCCAGCAACAGCAGCACGACCACAAGGGCTCGCCGCCGTCCCACTCCTCCGCCGCGCGCCGTATCCATGCCAGCCATGTCAGCCACGCCAGCCAGGCCCATCCTCGTCCCCGTTCGTTCTCTGCCGACCAACGCGATCAGCACGGTCACAGACGGATGGAACGGCGCGTACGGTTCCGGTCTTCGTCGGCCACGCGGTGTGCGCAACGGCGTTCATCGGGCTGCTGGGTTTGTCGGACTCACGGTCGTCTTCCGTCGTCCGGTCATATCCTGCCGGTGGACATGTCAAGCGACGTGGGCGGGTAGCAACCGCCGCGACGGGGGTGCGATGGACGCGTTAGTGGTTGTCGGGTCCGAGGGCGAGTGGGACGCGGAGGAGAGCGAGCGGCTGACGCGCCGGTTGCGGGCGGAGATCGCCGAGCTGGACGTCGAGTCCGTTCGGCCCCTGCCCGGCGCCCCGGCTCCTGAGGGGGCGAAGAGCGGTGACGCGATTGCGTTCGGCGCGATCGTGGTGGCGCTGAGCGCGTCAGGCGGCGTGTTCACCCAGCTCATCGCGCTGTTGGGCGACTGGCTCGGCCGGCAGTCCGCCCGACATCGCATCTCGGTGACCATCGACGATGACACTCTCGAACTGGAGCAGGCGACCGCCGACGAGCGCAGGCAGCTGATCGACGCGTTCGTCCAACGTCACGGGACCGGCAGTTGACCGTGGGGCGTCGCCTGGCCCTGCTGATTGCGACATACGCGTACCAGGACGCGGGACTGCGGAGACTGACCGCACCGGCGCACGATGCGGAGGCACTCGCAGATGTGCTCCGGGACCCGCAGATTGCGGGGTTCGAGGTCACCCAACTGGTCAATAAGCCGCACTACGAAGTGGGCGAGGCCATCGGTGATCTCTACCGTGACCGGCGGCGCGACGACCTCACCCTGCTGTACTTCACCGGCCACGGCCTCAAGGACGACGAGGGCCGGCTCCACCTTGCGATGACCAACACGCGCCGCGACAACCTGGCATTCACCTCGCTGCCCGCGGAGCTGGTCGACCAGGCCATGAGCAGCTGCATGTCCCGGCAGAAGGTGCTGATCCTCGACTGCTGCTACAGCGGCGCCTTCCCCGCCGGCCGCCTGGCCAAGGCCGCCACCGGCGACGTGCACGCCCTGGAGCGCTTCCAGGGCCGCGGACGGACCGTGCTGACGGCGTCCGATGCCACTCAGTACTCCTTCGAAGGCGACAAGCTCCGCGGCCGGGCCGCACAATCGGTCTTCACCCGTCATCTCGTGCAGGGGCTCCGGGACGGCAGCGCCGACCTCGACGACGACGGGAACATCACCCTCGACGAGCTGTACAGCTACGTCTACGACAAGGTCGTCGACGAGATGCCGCAGCAACGGCCGAAGAGAATGGACAGTGTCGAGGGCCGCATTCTCATCGCGCGCAACATCCACTGGATTCCGCCCGCCGACTTGCAGCAGTCCGAGGCTGTGCCGGCGACCACTCCGGTTTCCGCCCTCCCGCCGGTTTCCGCCTCCCCGCCGGTTGCCGCTGCCGCGGGGTACGGAAGCCGGATTCCCCTTCCGATGTCCCTCCGTGCGATCGATCCCCTCACCCGTCGTCACGCGCTGCGCCTCGGAGCCGCGGCCGCGTCAGGCATCCTGCTGCAAGGGGACCAGCGTCTTCCTTCGCCCGGCACGCTGAGATGGCAGTACTCCACCCATGGCTCGGTGATTTCGTCGCCGACGGTGGCAGACGGTGTGGTGTACGTCGGCAGCACCGATAACAACCTGTACGCCATCGACGCCGTTACCGGAGAACATCGGTGGCGCTACACGATCAAGGAGCCGGTGTATTCGTCGCCGACGGTCGCCGACGGAGTCGTGTACTTCAGCGGCGAGGTCAACAATCTGTATGCGATCGATGCCGCTACCGGAAAGTATCGGTGGCACTACGAAGGAGACATCGACTCGTCGCCGACGGTGGCCGACGGAATGGTGTATTTCGGCAGCAACAACGCCAACCTGTATGGGATCGACGCCGCCACCGGGAAACTTCGGTGGCAGTACAACATCGTCCTCGCCAGTTATTCCTCGTCGCCGACGGTTGCTGACGGAGTGATGTACGTCAGCAGCGACGACGGCGGGCTGTACGCAATCGACATCACCAGCAGAAAGGCGTTATGGAATTACCGGTCCAGTGATGGCGGCTCAGGGGTTTATTCGTCCCCGACGGTGTTCGGCGGAGTGGTGTACGTCGGCAGTGACGACCACACCCTGTATGCGATCGACACCATTACCGGAAAACATCGGTGGCACTACACCACCAAGGGCGAGGTGGCGTCGCCGACGGTGTCCGGCGGCATGGTGTACTTCGGCAGCTACGACGCCAACCTGTATGCGGTTGACGCAGCCGCCGGGAAACTTCGGTGGCGGTACACCACCAAGGGCGCGGTGTCATCGTCACCGGCGGTGGCCGATGGGGTGGTGTACGTCGGTAGTGATGACGCCAACCTGTATGCGGTCGACGCCGCCAGCGGAAACGAACACTGGAGGCGCCTGACCAAAAGGGGTGTGAATTCGTCGCCGACGGTGGTCGATGGGGTGGTGTACGTCGGCAGCGGCGACAGCAACCTGTACGCGGTCACTGCCGCCGGCAGCGGTTAGTTCCTCTCAACGAGCTCTTCTCGACCAGCTGTTCTCAACGAGTTCTTCTCGACCAGCTCTTTTCGACTAGCTCTTCTCCACCGCGGGCGGCGATCCGGGCAGCGGCTTCCGTGCGCTCTCCGACATCAGCAGTACGGCGATCCCACCGATAACGGCCGCCGCCATCATGTAGTACGCGGGCATCATCCGGTCACCAGTAGCGCCGATAAGAGCGGTAACAACCAACGGAGTCGTACCACCGAACAGCGACACCGAGATATTGAAGCCGATCGACAGTGAGCCGTATCGCACCTTCGTCGGGAAAAGCGCGGGCAGCGCGGACGGCATCGACGACGTGAAGCACACCAGCAGCAGCCCCAGCGCCCCCATACCCAGCGCGATCGCGAACAGCGACCCCTGCCGGATCAGCAGCAGCGCGGGCACGGAAAGCACCAGGAAGCCCACACACCCCGTGGCGATAACGGGCCGACGCCCGAACCGGTCGCTGAGCCGCCCCGCGAACGGCTGGACGCACATCATCAGGACCATCACCGCGAGCACGACCATCAGCGCGTCCGTCTCGTCGTACTTCAGCTCCGACGTCAGATAGCTCGGCATGTACGACAGCAGCATGTAGTCGGTGACGTTGAAGACCAGAACGAGCCCGATGCACAGCAGCATCGCCCGCCACTGACCGAAGACCATCTCGCGAATACCGATCCGCTTCTCGGCCTCGCGGCGTACCTTCTCCTTCGTCCGCGCTTCCTTCTCCAACTGCGCGAACGCCGGGGTCTCTTCAAGCCGCATCCGCAGGTAGAGACCGATGATGCCCATCGGCCCCGCAATCAGGAACGGAATGCGCCAGCCCCACGAGTGGAGATCGTCCGCCGACAGCGCCGCGGTCATCAGAGTGACCAGACCCGCACCGCCGACATAACCGACCAGCGTGCCGAACTCCAGCCAGCTGCCAAGGAATCCGCGCTTCTTGTCGGGCGCGTACTCGGCGATGAAGGTGGAGGCTCCGCCATATTCCCCACCGGTGGAGAAGCCCTGCACGAGCCGGGCGACGAGCAGCAGAATCGGCGCGCCGACACCGATGGAGGCGTAGGACGGGATCAGACCGATCGCGAAGGTGCCCACCGCCATCATGATCATGGTGATCGCCAGGACCTTCTGCCGGCCGATCCGGTCACCGAGCGGGCCGAAGACCATGCCGCCGATGGGCCGTACGAGAAATGCCGCCGCGAACGCTCCGAACGTCGACAGCAACTGCGCGGTCGGATTCCCGGACGGGAAAAAGACATGGCCGAGGGTGACCGCGAGATAGCTGTAGACGCCGAAGTCGAACCACTCCATCGCATTGCCGAGCGCGGCCGCCGACACCGCACGCTTGACCATCGCGGGATCGACGACGGTGACCTCACCGGTCTCGCCGATCTCACCGACCTCACTGGATGTGTGCTTTTCCAGACGGGTCGGGTCGGGTGCTACGGGGGACTGCGTCGGCACGTGTTCGCTCGCCTGCGCTCTCTTGGACGACTGCATGACATCGCCCGCCATTGCCAGGACTGACACGGGGGCAAAGGTCGACCATAGGGGCAGACCAGGTCATCACGGACAGTGCGCGGATGACCGCGCAGTCGCCCGCATACCCGCTCCAGCTGGGAAAACGCCCCCTGAGGGGACGCTGGGCGGGACTTTGGTCTGTGATCCATCTCGCGGTGATCAACTGCAACCGAGAGGCCCTGTGACGCGCCGCACGGCAGAAAAACGGCGCGGCGGCATACGTGCACCGCCGCGCCGATGGATCGTCGCGTCCCTCAAGGATCCGGTATCCGGACAGGTCCCGCCACTCGAAATCACGCAGAGTTATCCATTCATGCCTCAAGGGTGCGACGGACTGACTACTCTGAGCTACGACCGGTGCGACTGGAATCCAACCCGGCCCGGTGTTGGACGAGTTGAGTGAAGGGAACGCCTGTGCCGAAAGCCAATGTCCTCGATCCCAGTGCATCACCGCTCGATTACTACGGGTACGAACTACGTCGCCATCGCGAGCGTGCGGGGCTGACGCAGCGCGCGCTGGCCGCGATCATCAGCTACTCCCCTTCGAGGAGATCTCCGTCTTCCATACCCACCTCGTCCATGGTCTGTTGCAGATCGAAGGCTATGCGCGAGCGGTTCTCGGTGTGCTGGACGCGAAGGATCTGGAACGCCAAGTAGCTGCTCGAATGGCTCGCCAGCGGATTCTGGATGGCGAGGAGGGGCCGCTTCTGTGGGTGGTCCTGAGTGAAGCGGCGCTGTGCCAAGAGGTCGGTGGTAGGGAGGTTATGCGAGACCAACTGGCTCACTTGTTGAGCCTCTACAACAACCCTCGCGTAAACGTGCAGGTGTTGCCATTCAACGCCGGAGCTCATGCCGGAGCCCAAGGCGCGTTTAACCTCTACCGCTTCGACAGTGACCCGGCCATCGTCTATGCCGAGGACTACGAGTCGGGTCACGCGACCGCCAATCCTGTTGAAGTCAGGGGCTGTTCGCTCCGTTACGATCACCTCCAAGCGGCTGCCCTGTCCCTGGAGGGCTCGGCGGAGCTGATCCGGCGCCTAATGGAGGAACGCTATGGGGAGCAAACCCGACCTGAACCAGGCTCGCTGGCGTAAGTCCAGTTATAGCGGCGACAAGGGGGGCGACTGCGTCGAAATAGCCACCCTCCCCACCACCATCGCCATCCGCGACTCCAAGAACCCCGAGGGGCCCGCCCTCACCTTCCCCCCGGCCGCCTTTTCGGCCTTTGTCGCGGCGGTCGCCAACGGCGTTCACCGCATCCACGCCTCGTAGGACAGCACCTCCCCCGACTTGATCTTGAAGTCGGGGAGGTCCTTCGTGAACGTGATCTCACTGCCCAGGAGTTGGCCGGTAGCGGGGTCGAAGATCACCATCTGGCGGGTGGCGTCCATCGAGCCGTCCGGGCCGTCGTACACATACGCCTGCCCGCGGCGCCCGAGCCGGTCCGTCACCGTGCCCGCAGGGTGCAGCCCGCCCATGTCCGCCAGCATCCGGACAATGGCGGCTGCCTCGCGCGGACCCGGTGTCCACTCCTGCCGCAACGTGGAGAGTGCCAGCAGTAGTTGAGGCGTCTTGGCGTCGGCGCCCCCGTAGAGCGTCGTGAGGTGTTCGCGCAGCGCTTCGGGGTCGGTCGGTGGCTTCGTACGGGACGCGAGGCCGCCGTGTTGTGCGCCCGAGCCCGCCGGATAGTTCTTACGGTGCAGGATCTTGCCGTCGTTGACGGTGCGCCAGCGACCGTCGGCGTCATGGATCACGGGGCGCCCCGGGTGCCGGGGGTCGGTGGCCACCACCAGCTCCGAGCCGCTGCCATCCGCCCGCCAACGGGTGATGCGCTCCTCGGGCACGGTAACGGGCGGCGCGGCATCCGGGCCCGCCTCCATGGTCATGTACCAGCTCTGCAGATGGCTGCCCCGGCGAGGGCCAGTGTGTGCACCCGCCCCTTTCGCCCTCGCCTCCGCCCTGCGCGCAAGCTCGTTCAGCGTTACGGACGGGGTGTTGGTGCGCAGCACGAGCGCGGCGGGCGCGGCGGCGGCCGGGCTGGCGCCGGCGCCGGAGAAGGCGAACGCGAGCACGGCGACGAGCGCGAGTACCGCGGCTTCGGCGCGCAGCACGAGGCGGCGCCGAGCCCGCCGTGTGCGCTTGCTGTGCAGCAGACGGTTGAGGCCGCGTTCGGCGTGGGTGTCCAGCGGACGGTCCCGCCAGGGGCCTGCGTCGGCCCGTACCGGATTGGCCGCGCGCAGCAGATCCAGTTCGTCATTCATTGCCGTCGCCTCCTGCTCGTGCGGACACGGTCATCTGCATCCGGTCGATCTGTGTACGGAGCCGGGCGCGGGCCCGGTGCAGCCGCATGGCCGCCGCGCTCTGCCCGCAGCCCAAGGTCACCGCCAGCTCGTCGATGGTCAGCTCCTCCCAGGCCGTCAGCCGGAGCACCTCCTGGTCGGCGGGGGAGAGGCGGGTCAGCGCCTCGTGCACCCAGGAGCCGGGCCGCTCCGTGTCCGGGCTGTCGACGGTCTGCCGGCGGTGCGCGGTCTCGTGATTGCCGAGCCGGTGTAGCAGCCGCCGGTAACGGCCGAGCCCCCGGACCGTATTGGCCAGGCAGTTCCGGGCCACTCCGTAGAGCCAGGGCAGCGGTGCGTCGGGCAGGTCGGCGCGGCGTCTCCAGGCTATGGAGAAGACCTCCGCCACCACTTCCTCGACCTCATGTGCCTGCCCGTCCAGCCGCCGCGCCACAAAGCGGCTGACCGCCCAGTAGTGCGCGCGGTAGGCATCGGCGAAGGCGTCGTCCGTGCTCATGAACCGTAGGTGTCCGGCATGGCCCCGATCTTCACACCCGGTCCCGGTGAATATTTCCGGGCCTCCGGACACCTACCGCACATGAAGCGCACGAAGCACACTCCCGTGAAGTGGCTCACCACCACCGACCACAAAACGATCGGCACGCTGTATCTCGTCACCGCATTCGGCTTCTTCTGCGTCGGCGGCCTGATGGCGCTCCTGATGCGCGCCGAACTGGCCCGCCCCGGCCATCAGCTCATCTCGAACGAGCAGTTCAACCAGGCATTCACCATGCACGGCACGATCATGCTGCTGATGTTCGCGACGCCGCTGTTCGCCGGATTCGCGAACTGGATCATGCCGCTGCAGATCGGCGCGCCGGACGTGGCGTTCCCGCGGCTGAACATGTTCGCGTATTGGCTCTATCTCTTCGGCTCACTGATCGCTGTGGGCGGTTTCCTCACACCCCAAGGTGCGGCGGACTTCGGCTGGTTCGCCTACGCCCCGCTCTCCGACTCCGTACATTCCCCCGGTATCGGCGCCGACATGTGGATCATGGGTCTGGCACTCTCCGGATTCGGCACAATTCTCGGTTCGGTCAACTTCATCACGACGATCATCTGCATGCGCGCGCCTGGCATGACGATGTTCCGGATGCCGATCTTCACGTGGAACGTGCTCTTGACCGGTGTGCTGGTCCTGCTCGCCTTCCCTGTCCTGGCCGCCGCGCTCTTCGCCCTCGAAGCGGACCGTAAATTCGGCGCGCACATCTTCGACGCGGCCAACGGCGGAGCACTGCTCTGGCAGCACCTCTTCTGGTTCTTCGGCCACCCAGAGGTCTACATCATCGCGCTTCCCTTCTTCGGAATCATCTCCGAGGTCATCCCGGTGTTCTCCCGGAAGCCGATGTTCGGCTACATCGGCCTGATCGCGGCGACGGTATCCATCGCCGGACTTTCGGTCACCGTCTGGGCACACCACATGTATGTGACGGGCGGTGTACTCCTGCCCTTCTTCTCCTTCATGACATTCCTGATCGCGGTGCCGACCGGTGTGAAGTTCTTCAACTGGATCGGCACGATGTGGAAGGGCTCCCTGTCCTTCGAAACGCCGATGCTGTGGGCGGTCGGTTTCCTCATCACCTTCACCTTCGGCGGTCTGACCGGCGTCATCCTGGCGTCGCCGCCGATGGACTTCCACGTCTCCGATTCGTACTTCGTCGTGGCGCACTTCCACTACGTCATCTTCGGCACCGTCGTCTTCGCCATGTTCTCCGGCTTCCACTTCTGGTGGCCGAAGTTCACCGGCAAGATGCTGGACGAACGGCTCGGCAAAATCACGTTCTGGACCATGTTCATCGGCTTCCACGGCACGTTCCTCGTCCAGCACTGGCTTGGTGCCCAGGGCATGCTGCGCCGTATCCCCGATTACCTGGCCGCCGATGGATTCACCGCCCTCAACACCCTCTCCACCATCTTCTCCTTCCTCCTGGGTCTCTCCGTCCTTCCCTTCCTCTACAACGTCTGGAAGACGGCGAAGTACGGTGCGCGCGTCGAGTCCGACGACCCGTGGGGTTACGGCCGCTCGCTGGAGTGGGCGACGTCCTGCCCGCCACCGCGCCACAACTTCCTTGCCCTGCCCCGAATCCGTTCCGAATCCCCGGCGTTCGACCTGCATCACCTGGAGATCGCGCACGAAATCGAGCCCGTACACGAAACCGAGATCGGGGCGCCCGCATGACCGAGAAAATCCGGATGGACGAAGCCGTGAACGCGATCGAGGGCTATCTGCTCTTGGAGGCGGAGAAGGACCGGGCGCGTACCCGGGCGGACGCCTTCTGCACTCGTCTGCCATGGCTCACCGAAACCCAGCGCAGCGAAGTGGAAGTCCACTATTGCCAGGACCAACGGGAAACGTCGCGCGCCTACCTGGAACGCATCGCGGTACGAAGCGCCGCCCTGCGCGCCGAATACGAAGCCGTCTACCGGTCACTGCGGCGACGACTCGTCACCGCCTGCCTGAGTGGCATGGTGGCCGCGGCGGTACTGGTCGCCGTGGCCACCACCGCCCTCACCCTGCGCCAGTGATCCGGTTCTGCCGCATTTTCGGGATGCCCGGTCATCAACCGTACTGAACCCGAAGCTCCTTGACGCCGTTGAGCCAGGCGGAGCGGAGCCGGCGCGGGCCGCCCGCCAGGGAGATATCGGGTATGGCGTCCGCGATGGCGTTGAAGATCAGGTTGATTTCCAGGACCGCAAGGGATTTACCGAGGCAGAAGTGCGGTCCGCCGCCACCAAATCCCAGATGGGGATTGGGATCACGGGTGATGTCGAAGACCTCGGGGTGGTCGAACACCTCGGGGTCGTTGTTGGCCGAGGAGTAGAAGATCCCGACGCGCTGCCCCTGCTTGATCTTCGCGCCGCCCAGTTCGGTGTCCTGGGTGGCGGTGCGCTGGAACGCGACCACCGGCGTCGCCCACCGCACAATCTCCTCGGCCGCCGTCGCGGGGCGCTCACGCTTGTAGAGCTCCCACTGCTCGGGATGCGTCAGAAATGCATGCATCCCATGCGTAATGGCATTACGCGTCGTCTCGTTGCCGGCCACCGCCAACAGCAGGACAAAGAAACCGAATTCGTCGGAGCCGAGATTCCCTTCGTCCTCCGCCGCCACCAACTGGCTGACGATGTCCTTGGCCGGACATTCCTTGCGCGCCGCGGCGAGGTTCATCGCGTACGAGATCAGCTCCATGGCCGCGTTGGTGCCGACCTCTTCGGTGATGGCCAGTTCGGGATCGTCGTACGCGATCATCTTGTTCGACCAGTCGAAGATGCGGGCCCGGTCGTCCTGGGGGATGCCGATGAGTTCGGCGATCGCCTGGAGAGGCAGCTCGCAGGCGATGTCCGTGACGAAGTCCCCGGAGTCCTTCTGTCGCGCCTCGGTGACGATCCGCGCCGCCCGGTGGCGCAGCGCGTTCTCCAGGGCCCGGATGGAGCGCGGGGTGAATCCGCGCTGCACGATCTGGCGGACCCGGGTGTGCTCCGGCGGATCCATGTTCAGCATGATCAGCTTCTGTACGTCGATCTGGTCGCGGGTCATGGACGCGTTGAAGCGGATGATCGACGTGTTGAGGTTCGCGGAGAAGGTTTCCGGCTTGGTGGACACCTCCTTGACGTCCTCATGGCGGGTGACGACCCAGTAGCCGTCGTCGTCGAAGCCGGCGATGCCGTGCGGCTGGGCGTTCCACCACACGGGCGCGGTCTGCCGCAGCTGGGCGAACTCCGGGAGCGGGACGCGGGTTTGGTAGACGTCGGGGTCGGTGAAGTCGAACCCTTCGGGCAACGCGGGGCATGGCATCGGCGACTCCCGGTCCGATCCGGTCTGGCAGCCGGCTGTCGTGCGCGACCGGCTGATGTCTGACGTTCTGACGGTTCATCAGATGTGGGTCGCGGTGAAGGTAGTAACGAGTTCTATAAGTGGCAAGGGTCGCGGCGGTACCTGTTGCGCACAAGGGGCGCGAAGCGTCCGCAGGGGGAGGGGTGTTGGCGGTCGGCCAAGTAGGCACCACGAGCCGGACAAGGTGCTGCACGCCCCTTGCGCCCCCAGGGGGCGGCTCATAAGACTGTTTCGCAGAACTAGAACGCGTACTAGTTCTCTTCCGTGGGTGCCGGGACGCCCGCGGACGCGAGGAGAGGACGAGTCAGTCATGGCCGCGGAACCCGTCATCGTCGAAGCCGTACGCACCCCCATCGGCAAGCGCGGAGGCGCGCTCGCCAACCTCCACCCCGCCTACCTCCTGGGCGAGACGTACCGCGAACTCCTCGCCCGTACGGGCATTCAGCCCGACTGTGTGGAACAGATCGTCGGCGGCACCGTCACCCACGCCGGCGAACAGTCCATGAACCCCGCACGCAACGCCTGGCTCACCATGGGCCTCCCCTACGAGACCGCGGCGACCACCGTGGACTGCCAGTGCGGGTCCTCCCAGCAGGCCAACCACATGGTCGCCAACATGATCGCGGGCGGTGTCATCGATATCGGCATCGGCTGCGGCGTCGAGGCGATGTCCCGGGTGCCGCTGGGCAGCGGCTCCAAACACGGCCCCGGCAAGCCCTGGCCCGACGAGTGGAACGTCGACCTGCCCAACCAGTTCGAGGCGGCGGAACGCATCGCCCGCAACCGGGGCCTGACCCGCGAGAACGTCGACTCGCTCGGACTGATCTCCCAGGAGCGGGCGGCCGCCGCCTGGGCCGAGGAACGCTTCAAACGGGAGACGTTCGCCGTACAGGTCCCCACCACCGAGGAGGAACAGGCGGCCGGCCAGGGCATGTGGCGGCTGGTCGACCGTGACGAGGGGCTGCGCGACACCACCATGGAGGCACTCGGCGGCCTCAAGCCCGTCATGCCGACCGCCGTCCACACCGCGGGCAACTCCTCGCAGATCTCCGACGGCGCCAGCGCACTGCTGTGGGCCTCCAAGCGGATGGCCCGCGCCCTCAAACTCAAGCCGCGGGCCCGCATCGTGGCCCAGGCACTGGTCGGCGCCGATCCGCACTTCCACCTCGACGGCCCGATCGACGCGACCCGCGCCGTGCTGGGCAAGGCCGGCATGTCCTTGAAGGACATCGACATCGTCGAGATCAACGAAGCCTTCGCATCCGTCGTCCTCTCCTGGGCGCAGGTCTTCGAACAGGACCTGGAGAAGGTGAACGTGAACGGCGGCGCCATCGCCCTGGGCCACCCGGTCGGTGCCACCGGCGCCCGCCTGATCACCACCGCACTGCACGAACTTGAGCGCAGGGACAAGGAATTCGCCCTGATCACGATGTGCGCGGGCGGAGCGCTGGCAACGGCCACGATCATCCAGCGCCTATAGCCCGCCACCTCCCGCCCCGCCTTTCCTCCCACTCCACCCAACCTGTGGCAATCCACAGGAGAGTTGGGGGGAAAACCACATACCGCACGGCACAAGATCCACGTACCGTCGACGACATGACCAGAACTCAGCGGGTTGCACCCGCATCGGGTGGTAATCGACGCGTATTGCGTGGCTTGGCCGCCAGCGCCGCCATCCTGCTCGCAGCCCTTACGACAACCCCGGCCCTGGCCACCGGCCAGAACAGCGGCGCGACGACGAAGACGGCAGCCGCCGACGGCACACGGGCCGAGCACGGGCGCGGCACGCTGCTCGCCATCACCCCCCTCGGCAGGCAGACCCGCGCCGAGGTCATCGCCCAGGCCGAGAAGTCGGGCCTGGAAGCCGGCACCGCACGGCATGGCGTCGCGGCCTACCGGCTGACCTACCGCACCATCACCCCCGACGGCCACCCCACAACGGCATCAGGCCTCCTGGCACTCCCCATAAGCAACAGCCATCACCTTCCACCCGTCGTCCACGCCCACGGCACCCTCGCCTACCGCGGTTACGCCCCCTCCGTCGCGGAAGGCCCCGACCGAGCGGTGTCGTCGCTGTACGCCTCGGCCGGCCGCGCCGCCATTGCTCCCGACTACCTCGGCCTCGGCACAGGCCCCGGCCGCCACCCGTACATGGACGCCCGCTCCTCGGCCTCCGCTTCACTCGACATGCTCCGCGCCGCCCGCTCCGCGGCCCCCGAGCTGGGCACCGCCCTCGACCGCAAGGTCTCCATCACCGGCTTCTCGCAGGGCGGACAGGTCGCCATGGCGCTCGCCCGCGAGCTGGACCGCGGCGCCGATCCGCGATTCCGCCTCGGCGCGCTGGCACCGGTAGGTGGCCCGTTCGGCCTTGACGGCAGCGAACTCCCCGGCATGTTCGACGGGCGAGTGGACCCCCAGTCCGCCGTCTTCTACATCTCTTTCTTCCTGACTGCCCAGAATCGCCTGCACCCGCTCTACGACCACCCGGGCGAGGTATTCCGCGCTCCCTACGCGGACCGTGTGGAGGACCTCTTCGACGGTGACCACCCGGCGGAAGACATAGCCGGCAAGCTGCCCGACCGCCTGGAAGACCTGCTGACCGACACCTGGTACAAGAAGCTCCAACACCCGTCCGGCGCCCTGCTGGAGGCACTCCGCGCCAACGACCGCACCTGCGACTGGACCCCGGACCGTGGCGTAATGATCACCCTCTACACCGCCACCGGCGACCGGGACGTCCCGATAGCCAACACCCAGAGCTGCGCCCGTGAGTTGGCAGACCACGGCGCCGCCCCCAAGGTCGTCGACCAGGGCGCCGACGCCGACCACAGCACCTCGTTCTTCCGCTCGGCACCGTCCATAGCCCGCGCTCTCCCGGTCGCCCGCTGAGCGGATACCGGAGAGCGCAGTAGCACCGAAGCCAGAGGCAAGAGGAAGCCCGGCAGACAACAAGCCCGACACCGCGGACATCAACCACTCCGTATGCCGGGCTCCTCACCAGGCTCACCGCACATATGTACTCCGGAGGCCTTGGCATCCACAGACCACAGACCACAGGCCACACGCCATAGGTCACAGGCCACACGCCATAGGCCACACCCCACAGGCCTCCCCGGCCTCGGCAGTCAGGAGGTCTGCCGGGTCCGGTGTCCGGAAGTGGGGGCGGGGGCGAAGGAAACGGGGGTGTCGAAGGCGGCTCTGCGGGTGGCCCGGCGCAGCGCCTTGAGGACGGTGCCGCCCAGTGTGCAGGTCAGGATCACGGTGACGATGGCTCGGGGGAGGTCCCAGCCGAGGGAGGTGGCGAGGCAGTAGGCGATATAGCGTGTGAGGTTTTCGTTGAGCGGGTCGCCGGGGACGAAGGAGACGCCCGACGTCATACCGGCGATGTAGGGCCAGCCCTGGAGGTTCATGATGAGTCCGTAGACGACGGCCGCGACGGCTCCGTAGACGGAGAGCATGACCAGTTCGCGGCGGCCGCGCAGCCGGTCGGGGCCCGGGAGGAAGCCCGCGCCCATCGACACCCAACCCATCGTCAGCATCTGGAATGGCATCCAGGGGCCTACGCCACCCGTCAGCAGCGCCGACGCGAACATCGCCACGGACCCCAGGACGAAGCCGAATCCAGGGCCCAGGACCCGGCCCGCCAGCACCATCAGGAAGAACATCGGCTCGATGCCGGCGGTGCCCGCGCCGAGCGGGCGCATGGCAGCGCCCGCCGCGGCCAGTACGCCGAGCATGGCGATGGCTTTCGCGTCCAGGCCGGTGTCCGCGATGGTCGCCACGACGACGGCGAGCAGCATCGGCAGCAGCGCGGCGAAGAGCCACGGCGCGTCTTTGGAGTGCGCGAGCCCGGAGGTGGAGTCGGCGAGCAGCGGCCATCCGAAAGCCATCACGCCGATGGCCGAGATGAGCGCCAGCGCGGCGATGGAGCGGGGCCCGAGGCGTACGGCACGGGCTTGACGGCGAGCGGAGGGGACGGGCTCGGCATCCCGGCGGTCCGACGTCATGCCGTCGGCTCCAGGGCTCGGGCGACCTGGGGGACGGTCAGCCAGGGCAGCGGCGCGAGGACTTTGGCGACCTGGGGCGCGAAGGCGGGGGAGGAGACGACCACCTCGTTGGTGGGGCCGTCGGCGACGATCTCGCCGTCCGCCAGGATGACGACGCGATGGGCCAGTTCGGCGGCCAGTTCCACGTCGTGTGTGGCCAGGATGATGGCGTGCCCCTCGGCGGCCAGCCCGCGCAGTATGTCGATCAGCCGGGCCTTGGCGGCATAGTCCAGGCCACGGGTGGGCTCGTCGAGGAGAAGCAGCGGTGGGCGGGCGGTCAGGACGACCGCCAGTGCGAGGGCGAGGCGTTGACCCTCGGACAGATCGCGGGGGTGGACGGAGTCCGGGACGTCGGGCAGCAGCCGGCTGACGAGATCCCGGCAGCTGCCGGCGGGGGCGTCCGCGTCCTGGTCGGCGGCGGTGCATTCGTCGGCGACGGTGTCCGCGTAGAGGAGGTCTCGTGGTTCCTGGGGGACGAGGCCCACATGCCGCAGGAGGGTGCGGGGACTGGTGCGGTGCGGGGTGACGCCGCCGACACGGACCGTCCCGGAGGACGGCTCGTGCATGCCGACGAGTGTGGTGAGGAGGGTGGACTTGCCTGCGCCGTTGCGGCCCATCAGCGCGATGGTCTCGCCAGGGTGGACGGTGAGGTTCACCCCGTGGAGGGCGTCGGTACGGCCCCGGCGGATATCGAGCCCCGATACCGCCGCAGACGGGGAGGGGGATGGGGAGTGGGACGGGGAGGGGGACGGAGTACTCGCGACCGGTGCCGCAGGAGTGAGTCCCTGCAGGCGGGTGCGGAGCGGCGCGGCCTTGCGGCGGGCGTCGCGTACGGAGAGGGGGAGCGGCGACCAATGGGCGAGCCGGCCGAGGGCGACGACCGGGGGGTGGACCGGGGAGACGGCCATGATCTCGGAGGGGTCGCCCATGAGCGGGGCGGCGCCAGGAGACGGCAGCAGGATCACCTGGTCCGCGTACTGGACCACCCGCTCCAGACGGTGTTCGGCCATCAGGACCGTCGTCCCCAGGTCGTGCACCAGCCGCTGAAGCACCGACAGCACCTCCTCGGCGGCGGCCGGATCCAGCGCCGACGTCGGCTCGTCCAGGACCAGGACCTTCGGGTGCGTGGTGAGGACCGAGCCGATCGCCACCCGCTGCATCTGGCCGCCGGAGAGCGTGGTGATGGCGCGGTCGCGCAGATCGGCCAGGCCCAGCAGATCCAGGGTTTCCTCGACGCGGCGGCGCATCACCTCCGGGGCGAGGCCGAGCGACTCCATGCCGTAGGCGAGTTCGTCCTCGACGGTGTCGGTGACGAAGTGGGACAGCGGGTCCTGGCCCACGGTGCCGACGACATCGGCCAGTTCACGCGGCTTGTGGGTGCGGGTGTCGCGGTCGTCGACGGTGACCCGGCCACGCAGGGTGCCCCCGGTGAAGTGCGGTACGAGCCCGCAGACGGCGTTGAGCACGGTCGACTTGCCGACGCCGGACGGGCCGACGAGGAGACACAACTCCCCCTCGGGAACGGTCAGGTCGATTCCCTGGACGGCGGGCGCGGAGGCGTCCCCATAGGTGACCGAGACCTGCTCGAACCGGATCACTGGTTGGACTCCTTGTTGCGCGGATCGAGCGGAGGGAGGGGAGAGAGCGGTGAGCGGGGAGGGTGGGGAGAGAGCGGACGACGGGGGTGGTGGGAGTGATGGGCATGTTGGGCATGTTGGGCGTGTTGGGAGTGGTGGGAATGGTCGGGACGGACGGGATCGGAGGTGTGCCTGCGGGTAGGGCGCGCCCCACCTCCCCCGTCCGGCGGGCGCGGCGCGACAACCGCCGGCAGCAGGCCGAGGAGGACGGAGGCGGCCGGCCAGAGGGGGAGGGCCGGGGTGGTGAGGGGAACCGCGGGCGGATGCAGGGCCGCGGGCGCGTAGTCGTTCGCCCAGATCATCAGGGCGGCGACAGCGATGCCGGAGCCGGAGACCAGCCAGGCACGCGCGCCCCACCGTTCGGGCCGGTAGCGGCTGCGTACGGAGCGCCGGCCGCCGAGCCACAGTCCGGCGAGCGCGGCGGCCAGCCCGCCGAGCAGCAGCGGCAGCCCGTAGCCGCCTCCCGTGTCGCCCAGCAGCCCGTACGTCCCGGCGCAGACGCCGAGCAGCCCGCCGAGGGTGAGAACGGAGGTGGTGTGCCGTACGGCGGGCGGCACTTGGGCGGTACGGCCGTAGCCGCGCGCGTCCATCGCCGCCGCCAGCGCGACCGAACGCTCCAGCGCGCCCTCCAGCACCGGCAGTCCCACTTGGAGCAGAGCCTTGAACCCTCGGTCGGGGCGGCCGCGCAGCCGCCGGGCAGCGCGCAGCCGCTGTACGTCGGCGACCAGGTTCGGCGCGAAGGTCATGGCGACGACGACCGCTACACCCGCCTCGTACAGCGCGCCGGGCAGGGACTTCAGCAACCGGGCGGGGCTGGCGAGCGCGTTGGCGGCACCGACGCAGATGAGCAGGGTCGCCAGCTTCAGGCCGTCGTAGAGAGCGAAGACCATGCCCTCCGCGGTGACCCGGCCGCCGATCCGGACGCCCTTCGCCCAATCAGGGAGCGGGACTTCGGGGAGCGTGACGAGGGTGTGCGTCCCAGGGATCGGCGAGCCGAGGACGAAGGCGAAGACGAGGCGGATGGCGATCACGACCAGTCCGAGCTTGACGAACGCGCCGTACGAGCGGGCCCACGGTGCGTCCGTACGACGGGCCGCGACGACATAGCCGGCGACGCCGATCAGCAGCCCGAGCAGCAGCGGATTGGTCGTACGGGAGGCCGCGGCGGCCAGCCCGAGCGCCCACAGCCACCAGGCGCCGGCGTGCAGCGCGTTGCTGCGGGTCGCCTGCGGGGCGCTCATCCGCGCCGGCGGCGTGCCTGCCACACGGCGGCCGCGCCCAGTACGACGACGGCCGCGATGCCGCCGAACAGTCCGGCCGACGGACCGCCGTCGCCCCCGTCATCGGCCGCCGGCTTCCCGGACCGGGACGACCCATCCGCGGGCGAGGAGGACGAGGAGGACGAGGAAGCCGAGCCCCCCGGCCCGCTCACCTCATCCGCGCACCCCGCCTTCGGATAGCCCGCGATCCCGCACAGCAGCGCGTTGGAGTCGTAGCGCAGTCGCTGGGCGACCTTGGCCAGCGCATCGCCCGCCGACGCATCCTCGGGCACCTGGGCGCACTCCGTCCGGGTCTTCGGCGGTGTCTCGCCGTCGGGCGCGTCCGCCGCGGTGCCGAAGTCGACGACGACGCCGATCCGCTTGGTGCCGTCCTTGGCGGGCGTGTCATGGCAGATCGCGTCGAAGTCGGCGGCCGCGCGCGGTTTGCCGGCCGCGGCGGAGTCGGCGCTGACGGTGAACCGGAACCCCTCGACGGCGCCGTCGGCGGGCCGCATGGTGCCCGGCCCTTCGCTGGCATACGCCCACGAGCCGTTGCCGTCGCCCTTGTCCCCCTTGCCGTCCCAGAAGGACCAGTAGCGGTACTCCTGCGCCTGCGCGGGCGCGGCGGTCAGACCGGTGACCGTACCCGCGGCCGTGCCGACCAGCAGCAGAGCACCGACGATCTTGATGCGTCGCATCAGAGCTGGTTCTTCTTGTTGCGGCTGCTCAGCAGGAAGCCGATGCCGGCGCCGATCGCGAGCCCGACACCGATGATCCACCACAGACCGATGCCGCCCTTACCCTCCTCACCCTCCTCGGCGTCCTTCTTCGGCGTCGCGGACGGCTCGGCAACGCCGGCCGGCTTGGGGCCGGTCTCGTTGAGCGCGGCCACCAGGTCCGTGCCCCCGAAGGAGCGCGGGTCGGTGCCGGTGGCATGCGCGGCGAGCACCAACTGGGCATACGCGGCCGGGCCGTTCTGCTTGGCCCAGTCCGCGGAGTTCTTCTCCAGCCACTTCAGGGGCTTCTGCGCGGCGGCGCCGTGCGAGCCGGCGGCCAGCGCGAGGACGGCGTCCGCGGTGTTGCCGACGTCGGGCTGCTTCTCCGCACCCGGCATCGCGGACGGCAGATGCTGACCGTTCTTGTCGAGCTGCGCGACGAGGTAGGCGGCGCCGCCGTCCGCGGCCTGCGCCGGCTCAGCCGTGCCGTTCTTGCCGTCCTTGCAGCTCAGCGGCTTGACAGGCGCATCGGCTTTCTTGCCGGCGGGCTCGATGGCAAAGCCCTTGCCCAGCGCGCCGGTCGAGGCCGCCGCGGTGGCATCCGCGTTCGGGGCGAGCACGCCCTTCTGGGGCTGGAAGGCGAACGCGCCACGCTCCCCCTCCTTGGCGTCGCAGCCGAGCTGGAAGGTGAGCAGCCCTTCGTAAGGGGTCTTGCCGCCCTTCTTCGACGTCACCGCCTCCGGCTTCTCGCCCGTCGCGGCGAGCGCGCCGATCACCACCGCGGTGGAGTTGGCGTCGCTCGGCGAGCCGGGCATCGAGCTCCAGCCGCCGTCGTCGTTCTGTACGGACTTCAGCCAGGTCACGGCCTTCTTCACGGCGTCGTCGTGCCCGCCGAGCGCGGCCAGTGCCTGCACCGCGGCGCCCGTCTGGTTCGTATCCCGCATCGTCTTGGTGTCGCAGGCCGTGGCCGGATCGGCACGGAAGGCGCCGAACGAGCCGTCGGCGCACTGCTGCCCGGCGAGCCAGTCGACGGCCGACGCCGCGGGCCGCACACCCACCGTGCGCTGCGCGAGCAGCGCGAGCGACTGCCGCCAGACACCGTCGTACTGCGGGTCCTTGGTGCCGTAGAGCCCGTCGGGCAGCTTCTTGGCGGTCGGCTTGGGCGAGGGCGAGTCGGCGAACGCGGCGGGGGCGGTGGCCAGGCCCAGCACTGCCGTGGCCGTCAGCGCCATGGCGGCGCGGCGCGCCAGGAAGGCGACGGAGTGCGTCAGGGGGGCCTGGGGAGCCATGGAAGCCATGCGGGCCATCGGGTCGGTGCCTCTCGGGTCGGGTCGCGGCGGGAGTACGCAGCCGCGCTCGGCCGACCACCCGCGCGGCGATCGCCGGATCGTACGCGGTGGCACCGGGCTCTGCTCCGTATACCTCGACGGTGCCGCGCACCGGCCGTCCGTGGATACGGGCGGGTCCGGCGGCGGGAGCCTTGGTTGTGCCCCACCGGGCGCTCCGGCTCGCACGGCTGCGCGCGCCGCGGTGTGGTCGCGGTGGGCGGACGGGCCGTCCTCACGGATGGGGGTGCCCCCGGGCTCGAGCGAAGCCGAGAGCTTGGGGGAGGGTCAGCGCCGGATTTTCACCGGCTTCCCCCGATCGGGCACAAATGAAGTTGTCCCGCACACCTTAACCGGCACCCGGCGGGGCCTCGCTCGCACGTACGGTGCGGGTGGGCGTCTCCTGCGCCTGCCTCCGAGGAGCGGCTTGGCTGCCCGGGGTTCCCATGGCTCCCGTGGCTTCCCTCTCACCTCGCCGCCGCCTCACACCGCCCGGTACATCGCCGGGTCGGACCCCGGAACCAGCTCGGCATGGCCGAGTTTCACCAGGCGGCGGAGATGGGCCTCGGCCTCCGAGACGGCGATGTTCCGGGACCCGTAGGGGATCTGTTCCCAGGGGCGGTTCCACTCCATGGATACGGCGAGCTGCCACGGGGTGAGCGGATCGCTGAGCAGTGCTCTCAGCCCGGAGAGCCGCTCTTCATGGTGAGCGATGAGCTCCTGCACGCGGGCGGCCGCATCGGTGAACGCGTACTGATGGGCGGGCAGCACCTCGGCGGGGGCGAGCCGGCCGATCCGCTCCAGGGAGTCGAGGTAGTCGCCCAGCGGGTCGGTGACCTCCGCCAAGCCCTCCCATGAGCAGGGGGGACCCCCATCGTCGTCCGGGTCCTCGTACAGCCCGATGTGCGGGGTGATCCCGGGCAGCAGATGATCACCGGAGAAGAGCCGGCCGAAGCCGGAGGTCAGGGCCTCAGGCCGGTCGACCGCCGAGGTCCGGGCCTCAAGCCGGCCGACGCCAGGGGAGTTACGCCCGGCGGGGTTGCCGGCCTTCCCCGGATGCTCCTCCTCCAGATGCAGGCACACATGCCCCGGCGTGTGCCCCGGCGTCCAGACGGCGCGCAGCCGCCGCCCCGGCAGATCGAGCAGCTCGCCGGGGCCGATCTCGCGGTCGGGCAGTGCGGCACGCCGTCCGGGCAGTGACCGCCCGCCCCCCGTGGCGCGCGCCTTCCGCAGCGGCGCCAGGTGGTCGTCCGGAGCCCCGGCCGTCGCCAGCTTGGCGATCAGGAAGTCCAGCCACCGGCCCGGCTCGGCCTCGCGGGTGCGGCGGACCACGGCCGTATCGGCGGCGTGCATCGCGATCCAGGCGCCGGACGCCTCCCGGACCTTGGCCGAGAGGCCGTGATGGTCGGGGTGGTGGTGGGTGATCAGTACACCGTGCAGGTCGGTGAGGGCGAAGCCGCAGGCGTCGACGCCCGCGACGAGGGCGTCCCAGGAGTCCGGGTCGTCCCAGCCGGTGTCGATGAGTACCGGGCCGCGATCGGTTTCCAGAAGGTGGACGAGGGTGTGCCCGAGCGGGTTGTCAGGGATGGGCACGGCGATGCTCCATACCCCGCCCCGGTGGTCGATCACCTGTGGCGCCCCGGCCTCTGACATCCCGGTCCCCTCTCGATGCGGCGTACACGCCAGTGCGTGCAGCCAACCTCCACTCGACGCACCCGACCCACTATAACTAGAACGCGTTCCAATGCGGGCCGAAGTGGCCCGCCAGGTAGGGGGGTTGGCTTTCGGTCGGCACCGTGGACTCCTCCAACTAGAACTGGTATCAGTTCCTGGTGGGTGCGTGATTCTGACGCAACGTCAGAAGGAAAGCCGAAAGCCTGAATCGGAGAATCGGAACCATCAAGGACCGTCGAGAGCCATCAGGAACCGTCCGGAAACATCAGGAACCGTCCGGAAACATCAGGAACCGTCCGGAACCGTCGGGAGGCGGCAGCCATGAGCGACCTCGTCGAGCACGGAAAGCTCTACATAGGCGGTGAGTTGGTCGATCCGGCCGGCAGCGACACGATCGAGGTCGTCTCACCGCACACCGAACAGGTCATCGGCCGCGTCCCGCACGCCTCGCGGGCCGACGTCGACCGCGCGGTGGCCGCCGCCCGTACGTCCTTCGACTCCGGGGTCTGGGCGAACGCCCCGCTGGCGGACCGGATCGCGGTGGTGACCCGTATCAAGGACGCCTTCGCGGTACGCAGCGAAGAGATCGCCAAGGTCATCAGCTCCGAGAACGGCACCCCGTACACCTCCGGTGTGATGGTGCAGTCGCTGGCCGCGATGCTGGTGTGGGACGCGGCGCTCACCGTCGCCCGCGGTTTCGGGGGCCACGGGGGTCGTCCCCCGGAAGATGGCAGTCCGTTCGAGGAGCGGCGCGCCGGAATCCTGGGGCCGCTGCTGATACGGCGCGAACCGGTCGGGGTGGTCGCGGCCGTCGTGCCGTGGAACGTCCCGCAGTTCACCGCCGCCGCCAAGCTCGCGCCCGCGCTGCTGGCCGGCTGCTCGGTGGTGCTGAAGGTGTCGCCGGAGACCCCGCTGGACGCGTATCTGCTCGCAGAGATCGCGACCGAGGCCGGGCTGCCCGAAGGCGTGCTGTCGATCCTGCCCGCGGACCGGGAGGTGAGCGAGTACCTGGTCGGGCACCCGGGCGTGGACAAGGTGTCGTTCACCGGCTCGGTGGCGGCGGGCAAGCGGGTCATGGAGGTCGCGGCCCGCAATCTCAGCCGCGTCACCCTCGAACTCGGCGGCAAGTCCGCGGCGGTGATCCTGCCGGATGCGGATCTGGACGCGGCGGTGGCCGGCATTGTGCCGTTCGCCTGGATGATCAACGGCCAGGCCTGTGTGGCCCAGACGCGGATTCTCGCGCCGCGCGCCCGCTACGACGAGATCGCCGAACGGTTCGCCGTGGCGGCCAATGCGCTCACCGTCGGCGACCCGCTGGATCCGGCCACCGAGCTGGGCCCGCTCGTCGCCCGCCGCCAGCAGCAGCGGTCTCTCGACTACATCGCGCTGGGGCAGAAGGAAGGCGCCAAGGTGCTGGCCGGCGGCGGCAGGCCGAAGGGACAGCCGACGGGCTGGTACGTCGAGCCGACTCTCTTCGGCGAGGTCGCCAACTCCATGCGGATCGCGCGTGAGGAGATCTTCGGCCCGGTCATCTGTCTGCTGCCGTACGACGACGAGGCGGAGGCGGTACGGATCGCCAACGACTCGGAGTACGGGCTGTCCGGCTCGGTGTGGACGGCCGACGTCGATCACGGTGTCGACATCGCACGGCAGGTGCGTACCGGCACGTACTCGGTGAACACGTTCAGCATCGACATGCTCGGCCCGTTCGGCGGCTACAAGAACTCCGGGGTGGGGCGGGAGTTCGGGCCCGAGGGCTTCGGTGAGTATCTGGAGCACAAGATGATCCATCTGCCGGCGGGTGCCTGATGGGGGACCGGTGGCGGGTGGAGGTGGACCGGAGCGTATGCATCGGCTCCGGGATGTGCGTCGGCGCGGCACCGGACGGCTTCCGGCTGGATCCGGCCAGGCAGTCGCACCCCGTCGAACCGGAGGCGGACTCGGCGGAGAGTGTGCTGGCGGCGGCAGAGGGGTGCCCCGTGGAGGCGATCAGCATCACGGTCGCCGGGAGCGGTGAGGTGGTGTTCCCGCCGGAGGAGTGAGGGGCGGGGGCGGGGGAGTCCCGTAGGGGGTGGGTGTGGTGGTCCCCTAAGGGGGCGGAGGGCCCCTTGCGGGCCAACTACCCACGTCTGAACTGGAGTTAACGTCAGCGAGTTAACGTCAGCGAGTTAACGCCAGCCCCCAGTCACCCGTCCATCATCCCCCCGCGCCCCTCCCCGCTCCCGGGGCGGCCCCCGGCGCCGTGACGTCGATCAGCCGGCACACCGTCTCGATATCGATCTTCACCTGGGCGATCGAGGCCCGCCCCGACAGCCAGGTGATCAGTGCCGAGTGCCAGGTGTGCTCGATGACCCGGACCGCGGACAGCTGCTCCGGGGTGGGCGGACCGTCCAGCCCCATCGCGTCCAGGATGATCGCGGTCGTCAGCCGGGAGACGGTGTCCACCTCGGGGCTGACCGACCGGTCGGCGAAGGTCAGCGCGCGCACCATCGCGTCCGCCAGATGCGGCTCGCGCTGTAGCGCGCGGAAGGCCCGCATCAGGGTCTGGGCGACGCGCGCGCCCGGGTCCTCCTCCGACGGCGGGCGCTTGCGCAGCGTCTCGTGCATGTGCTGGAGCTGGTCCTGCATGGTCGCGACCAGCAGATGCACCTTGGAGGGGAAGTAGCGGTAGAGGGTGCCGAGCGCGACGCCCGAGGACTCGGCGACCTCTCGCATCTGTACGGCGTCGAAGCCGCCACGGCTGGCCAGCTTGGCGCTGGTGTGCAGGATGCGGCGGCGCCTGGCCTCCTGACGCTCGGTCAGGGGAGGACTCGCGGGAAGCGTCGGCTTGGCCGCCTTGGATTCCGTAGTCATGTGTCCCATTCCGTGGCATTCCGTCCGCGATGGGGTGAGTGCCGGTCGTGTGATCGGCACAGCATGGCAGGGGGTCGGGTGGTGGCGCGAATCACCTGGGGCGCCTCTGTTCGCATCGGTCTCGGCCGGTAGATTCGAAGCTTCCCGAACTGATCAGTAGCCGATCGCCGACCGATCAGTTCTGAAACTTGTTCTAGATTACCGCCAGCAGCTACGCTCCGGCGAAAGTCCAGTGAGAAGGGGGCCGAGCGTGACCGCAGAGGCCGTCCAGGCAGCCGCGCCTCGCCCCGCAGAGGCCCCCTCGGCCGCCGCCCCGGCGAACGGCGACCGGCCCCTCCGCATCGCGATGCTCACGTATAAGGGGAACCCGTTCTGCGGCGGACAGGGCGTCTATGTACGCCACCTCTCCCGCGAACTGGCCCGCCTCGGCCACACCGTCGAGGTGATCGGCGCCCAGCCCTATCCCGTCCTCGACGACGGGGTGATGCTGACCGAGCTGCCCAGCCTCGACCTCTACCGCCAGCCCGACCCGTTCCGCACGCCCAAGCGCGGCGAGTACCGCGACTGGATCGACGCCCTCGAAGTCGGCACGATGTGGACCGGCGGCTTCCCCGAGCCGCTGACCTTCTCCCTGCGCGCCCGGCGTCACCTGGCCGCCCGCCGCGGCGAGTTCGACGTCGTGCACGACAACCAGACCCTCGGCTACGGACTGCTCGGCGGCCCCGGCGCGCTCGGCGCCCCACTGGTCACCACCATTCACCACCCCATCACCGTCGACCGGCGGCTCGACCTGGAAGCCGCCGACGGCTGGAAGCGCCGTGCCTCCGTCCGCCGCTGGTACGGCTTCACACGGATGCAGAAGCGCGTCGCCCGCCGCCTGCCGTCCGTTCTCACCGTCTCCGGCTCCTCCCGCCAGGAGATCGTCGACGACCTCGGCGTACGCGAGGGCCGCATCCATGTCGTGCACATCGGCGCCGACACCGACCTCTTCTCGCCAGACCCGTCCGTCGCCGAGGTGCCCGGCCGGATCGTCACCACCTCCAGCGCCGATGTGCCCCTCAAGGGCCTGATCCACCTCGTCGAGGCGCTCGCCAAGGTCCGCACCGAAAACCCCGACGCGCATCTGGTGGTCGTCGGCAAGCGCGCCGATGACGGGCCGGTCGCCGCAGCCATAGAGCGGCTCGGCCTCTCCGGCGCCATCGAATTCGTCAAGGGCATCAGCGACGCCGAACTCGTCGATCTGGTGCGCAGCGCCGAGATCGCCTGCGTCCCCTCCCTCTACGAAGGCTTCTCGCTGCCCGCCGCCGAGGCGATGGCCACCGGCACCCCGCTCCTCGCCACCACCGGCGGCGCCATCCCCGAGGTCGCGGGCACCGACGGCGAGACCTGCCTCGCGGTGCCACCTGGCGACGCGGGTGCGCTCGCGGCCGGGGTGCTCCGCCTCCTGGGCGACGCCGCGCTGCGCCGCCGCCTCGGCGAAGCCGGCCGGGAGCGGGTACTCGCCCGCTTCACCTGGCGGCAGGCCGCCATCGGCACCGCCGAGCGCTACCGCGAGGCCATCGCCCTCCAGTCGGACCCGGCCGCTGCCGCCCGCGCCCGGCGCACGGCCCCCGCGCCGAGCACCGCCGGACGCGTCTAGTGCGCAGCCAGGCCCCGACGGCGGCCCCGGCCCCGGACCCGGCCGCGTGCACTGCCGGCCACCCCCTGAGCCCCCTCAGCTCCACCCGCCGTCCTTCCCTCAGCCACCACCGCCATGAACCGCCGGACGAAAGCAGAACGCCGTGCTGACCGTCGACTTTTCCCGTTTCCCGCTCGCCCCGGGCGATCGCGTACTCGACCTGGGCTGTGGCGCGGGCCGGCACGCCTTCGAGTGCTACCGGCGCGGCGCGCAGGTCGTCGCCCTCGACCAGAACGGCGAGGAGATCCGCGAGGTCGCCAAGTGGTTCGCCGCGATGGAGGAGGCCGGCGAGGCCCCCGCGGGCGCCTCCGCCACCGCGATGGAGGGCGATGCGCTGGCCCTTCCGTTCCCGGACGAGAGCTTCGACGTCGTGATCATTTCCGAGGTCATGGAGCACATCCCGGACGACAAGGGTGTGCTCGCCGAGATGGTCCGGGTGCTGCGCCCCGGCGGCCGGATCGCCGTCACCGTCCCGCGCTACGGCCCGGAGAAGATCTGCTGGGCGCTCAGCGACGCCTACCACGAGGTCGAGGGCGGCCATATCCGCATCTACCGCGCCGACGAGCTGCTCGGCAAGATGCGCGAGGCCGGCCTGGAGCCGTACGGCACGCACCATGCGCACGGGCTGCACAGCCCCTACTGGTGGCTGAAATGTGCCTTCGGGGTGGACAACGAGAACGCGCTGCCGGTGAAGGCGTACCACAAGCTGCTGGTCTGGGACATCATGAAGAAGCCGCTCGCCACCCGGCTCGCCGAGCAGGCGTTGAACCCCGTCATAGGCAAGAGCTTCGTCGCCTACGCCACCAAGCCGCACCTTCCGGAGACGGCGGCCACCACGGAAGCCGCCTCGAAGCCCGCCACGGCAGCGAAGCCCGCCGCCAAGGCCGCCAAGCCCACCCGGAAGGCGGCCACGAAGGCGACGACAACGAGCAAGGCGACGACGACCAAGGCGACGGCCACCAAGGCGACGAAGACCGCCACCAGGTCCGCCGCCAAGGCCGCCAACCCGACGTCCAAGTCCGCCTCCGGGGCCGCCAAGTGACGACTCCCGGGCGTACCGAACGGCTGGTCCTGCCGGGGGTGCTCACCGCCGAAGAGGCGGCCCGTACGGTCGCGGGCATCGCGGCAACCCAGCGCGAGGACGGCGCGATCCCGTGGTTCCGGGGCCACCACCTCGACCCGTGGGACCACACCGAGGCCGCCATGGCCCTGGACGCGGCCGGTGAACACGAGCGCGCCGAGGCCGCCTACGACTGGCTGGTGCGGCATCAGAACCCGGACGGGTCCTGGTACGCGGCCTACGCCGACGGGGACGCCCAGGCGCCCACCGACCGCGGCCGCGAGACCAACTTCTGCGCCTACATCGCGGTCGGCGTCTGGCATCACTTCCTGTCCACCGGCGACGAGACCTTCCTCGACCGCATGTGGCCCGCCGTGTACGCGGCGATCGAGTTCGTCCTGGAGCTCCAGCAGCCCGGCGGCGAGATCGGCTGGAAGCGCGAGGACGACGGCACCCCCGTCAACGACGCGCTGCTGACCGGCTCGTCCTCCGTCTACCAGGCGCTGCGCTGCGCTCTCGCCCTCGCCGAACAGCGCGAGGAGCCGCAACCCGACTGGGAAATGGCCCTCGGCCGGCTCGGCCACGCGATACGCCGGCACCCCGAACGGTTCCTGGACAAGTCCCGCTATTCCATGGACTGGTACTACCCGGTCCTGGGCGGCGCGGTCCGCGGCCCGGAGGCCACCGCCCGTATCGACGCGGACTGGGAGAGCTTCGTCGTGCCCGGCCTCGGCGTGCGCTGTGTGCTGCCCAACCCCTGGGTCACCGGCGGTGAGAGCGCCGAACTGGCCCTCGCGCTCTGGGCGATGGGGGAGTCCGAACGTGCCGTGCAGATCCTCAAGTGGATCCAGCATCTGCGCGCCGAGGACGGCATGTACTGGACCGGCTATGTCTTCGACGACGACGCGATCTGGCCACGCGAACTCACCTCCTGGACTGCCGGTTCGCTGCTGCTGGCGGTAGCGGCACTGGGCGGCGACGAGGCCACGACATCGGTGTTCGGCGGCGAACGCCTGCCGACCGGCCTCGATCCGGACTGCTGCGCGTAGCGGACGGACCGCTCCCGCGGGTGGCGGACGGGCCGCTCCCGCGGGTGGCGGTCTGTCTGCTCCCGTGTCAGGAGTTCAGCTCGGCCAGCACCCGCAGTGTCTCCGGATCAGGGGCCGTTACGAGCAGGTCGGTGACCGGCCCCGTGCGCCACAACTCCAGCCGTTCCGCGATCCGTTCGCGCGGGCCGACGAGGGAGATCTCGTCGGCGAAGGCGTCGGGTACGGCGAGCACGGCCTCGTTCCTGCGGCCCTGGAGGAAGAGTTCCTGGACCCGCCTCGCCTCCTCCTCGAAGCCCATCCGGGCCATCAGATCGGCGTGGAAATTCTTGGCCGCGTGTCCCATCCCGCCGATGTAGAAGCCCAGCATCGCCTTGACCGGCAGCAGGCCCTCGGCGACGTCGTCGCAGACCGCGGCGCGTGCCATCGGGGCGATACGGAAGCCGTCCGGGGCGTCTGCCAGCGACGGCCGGTAGACGTCGGTACGCATCGGCGACCAGTACAGCGGCAGCCAGCCGTCCGCGATTCGGGTCGTCTGGGCGATGTTCTTGGGGCCCTCCGCGCCCAGCAGGATGGGCAGTTCGGCGCGCAGCGGGTGGGTGATGGGCTTGAGGGGCTTGCCGAGGCCGGTGCCGTCCGGGCCGCGATAGGGGTGCGGATGGAAGAGTCCGTCCACCTCCACCGGGCCTTCCCTGCACAGTACTTGGCGGATCACATCGACGTATTCGCGCGTCGCGGTCAGCGGGCTCTTGGGGAACGGCCGCCCGTACCACCCCTCGACGACCTGCGGGCCGGACAGTCCGAGGCCGAGCATCATCCGGCCGCCGGAGAGATGGTCGAGGGTGAGTGCGTGCATCGCGGTGGCGGTGGGGGTGCGGGCGGCCATCTGCGCGATGCCCGTGCCGAGGGTGATCCGGGAGGTGTGGGCGGCGATCCAGGTGAGCGCGGTGAAGGCGTCCGAGCCCCAGGCCTCCGCGGTCCATACCGAGTCGTAGCCCAGGCGCTCGGCCTCTTGGGCGAGTTCGAGGTGCCGGGGGCCGGGGCCGCGGCCCCAGTAGCCCAGTGCCAGACCGAGTCGCATGCCGATCGCCTCTCTCAGACGGTGACTGACAGACCCCGTTCGCATTTGCTGACGGTGTGTCAGATGTGCTCGCCCGGCGAACTGTACGACCGGGCCCCGGGCAGCGCAACGGCCCCCCGCCCGTGAGGGCGAGGGGCCGCGAAAGGACCGTTGTGCGTCCGGGACCCGGGATCGATCCGGTATCAGCCGCGCTGGATGCCGGTGGTGTCCTGAAGGACACCGCGACGGCCGTCCTGGGTCTGCGCGATCAGGGCCTGACCGCGCTGCTCCACCGCGAGGTACCAGGTGCCGGGCGCCAGTTCGGCGATCGGCGACGGCGAACCGTCCTCGCCGTACAGCGGGCGCGCGACGGGCACCGCGAACCAGAACGGCGCGAAGTCCGAGGGCGTGCCACCCGCCGGGGTGGCGCCCGCCGGGGCGGCTCCCTGCGGGGCGGCGCCCTGCGCGCCACCGGCTGTGCCACCGGCCGGAGCCGGCTGACCGCCGTAGCCGGGCTGGCCGGGCTGGCCCTGCTGGCCGCCCGGGTAGCCGTACCCCTGGGACGGCTGCTGGGCACCGGGGTAGCCGTACCCCTGGTTGGGGGTCGCGCCGTACGGGGAAGCGGCCGGCTTCGGGGCGCCGACCAGGGCGACCTTCAGCGCGGGCACCAGCGGGGTGGCCACCGCGGCGCCGGCCAGGATCAGGGTGGAGATCAGGCCGATGATCAGGCCCGCACCGGCGTTGCCGGCGTCGATGATGGTCCAGAACGCCGTCCACGCCGAGAAGATGGTGAGGGCGACACCGAGCTGGGAGAGGTCGAGGCCGGCAACCTTGCGCGGCTGCGGCAGCGCACGGCTGATGACGATGATCCCCGCGCCGATCACACCTGCCACGTAGATGCTCATGACGACGGACAGAATGGCCCAGGCGTTGTCGCTGTCGTAGTCCTGGGCTTCGCAGTACTTGGCCAGAGGGCCGGAGCAGTCCGGGCCGCCAGTTGCAGGGAGGAACGAGGCGATGAACAGCAACACCGCTGCTCCGATCACCACGCCGTCGCCTCTAGTGAGGGAGCGGATGTTCACGTAAGGGTCCTTTGTCGGTTTCGAGGAACTGGTCGTCGCTGTCGCTGGCGCGCGGTGCGAGGCACGGCGGAGGCCCTCCATCGTAAAGGGGAACCTATCGCCGAGTCCGCCGGGCCGTCTTCTTGATATCGACGGGTTTCAGCGGCCGTATCCGCGGCCCTCCCCGCGGCCGTATCGGTGGTCGGATGGGTGGGTCTGCCGGGCCCGGATCGGCGGCCTCGCTCACCTCGTCAAGAAGTCCGCAATGCCCTCGGTGATCCCACGTGCCGCCTTTTGCCGCCACTTCGGGTCCGTCAATTGCGCCGCGTCCTTCGCGTCGCGCATATTGCCGCACTCGATGAACACCTTCGGCACCGTGGAGAGGTTGAGGCCGCCGAGATCGGACCGTACGTCCAACCCCGTATCGCCGCCGATGTAATTGGACGGTGCACTTCCGGTCACCGCCACGAACCGGCCGGCCAGCCGCTCGCCCAACTCGCGTGAGGGCGCCACGATCGGCGAGGTGTCGGCCGCGCCGGCCGTGACGCGCGCGGGGAGGATGACGTGGAAGCCGCGGTTTCCGGTGCCCGAGCCGTCGGCGTGGATGGAGACCGCGGCATCGGCGTGCGCCTTGTTCCCGGCGGCGGCGCGCTCGTCCACGCACGGCCCGTACGGGCGGTCGCCGTCCTGGGTGAACACGACCTTGGCGCCCTGGTCCTGGAGGAGGGTGCGGGCACGGCGGGCGACGTCCAGGGTGAAGGCCGCCTCGGCATAGCCGTCGTTCGTGGAGGTGCCGGTGGTGTCGCACTCCTTGCGCTCGTTGCCGATGTCCACCAGCCGGGCGATCTCCTGGCCGTGATCGCGGTTGTGCGGATTGTGACCGGGGTCGATCATCACGACCTTGCCCTTGAGGCTCCCGTGCGGATTCCCCTTGTGAGGGGCACCACTCGCGGGGTCCTTGGGGTCCTTTGGGTTTTTTGAGGTCTCTGTGTTCCCCGGCTCCTGGGAGCTCTTGCTGCCGCTCGCCGACGTGCTCGGCCCGGGCGGCGCCGCTCGCCGCGGCTCGCCGTCGCCGCCGCTCGTCGGCCGCCAGATCAGCCAGCCCGCGACACCGGCGGCCACGAGGGCGACCAGCGCGATCACGAGGGTGCCGCGCAGGCGGCGGTGCGGGGGGAAAGTACTGCCGTTCGACACGTCGCGATCGTAGCCCGCTCAGATGCCGGGACCGGTGCGCCGCAGGACGTGCAGCGAGCGGTGCGCCGAGATCTCCGTGAAGGCGCCGGACTCCAGGGCCCTGCGGTAAATACGGTACGGGGCCTGGCCGCCGTCCGCCGGATCCGCGAACACATCGTGGATGACCAGCAGCCCGTCGGGCGCGACATGCGGCGCCCAGCCCTCGTAGTCGGCGGTGGCGTGCTCGTCGGTGTGCCCGCCGTCGATGAAGACCAGGCCCACCGGCGCCCGCCAGAGCGCCGCGGCCTGCGGCGACCGCCCCACCAAGGCGATCACATGCTCCTCCAGGCCAGCGGCGTGCAGAGTGCGGCGGAAGGTGGGCAGCGTGTCCATCCGGCCGACCTCGGGGTCGACGACCGTCGGATCGTGGTACTCCCAGCCCGGCTGCTGTTCCTCGCTGCCCCGGTGGTGGTCGACGGTGACGGCCGTGACGCCCGCCACGCGCGCGGCATCGGCCAGCAGGATCGTGGAGCGCCCGCAGTACGTGCCGACCTCGACCAGCGGCAGCCCGAGCGCGCCCGCCTCGGCGGCCGCCGCGTAGAGGGCGAGGCCCTCGTCGGCCGGCATGAACCCCTTGGCCGCCTCGAAGGCGGCGAGTATCTCCGGCTTGGGTGCCGCGGCCATTGGGTTCCTCCTGGTCGTACGGGGGTGGGCGCCCCATGGTGCCGCATGTGTCCGGCGGGGCGATGGGGGTCCCCCCTGCTCATGGGGCCCCTGCTCTTGGTCCCCCCTGCTCATGGGTCCCCCTGCTCATGGGGGTGTCCCCCTGTTCGAGCGAAGCCGAGGGCTTGGGGGGAGAAGCCGAGAGCTCGGGGCGGGCCTCAGCTGATGAGGTCCGCCACCTGGATGTAGCCCGTGGGCCGCTCGTGCTCGCCGAACCAAAGGTCTGCGGTGCGGGAGCGGGCGGCCTCGACCAGCTGATTGCCGTAGTGACGGGTGGCGAACACCGGGATCCCGATGCGGTAGCGGCGGTCGGCCACGCCCGGCAGGTCGGGCTGGTCGTGGACGATGAGCGGGGACAGTGCCGGGTCGTGTTCATCTACCCCGTCACGGGGGCACAGTTCGAGGCTCACCAGCGTGTGTCCCGAATTGTTCGGGCCCTCGTGGCACCAGAACAGGCCCGCCGCTTCGAGGGAGGCCCACGGTATGACCACGTGCCCCTTCTTCTTCCCCTTCTCCTTGTGCCGCCACCAGACGCCGGTCGCGTCAAAGGCCAGGTACATGTGCCGGTCCGCCCATCCGACCCACGCCAGGAACACGGCGCTCCCGCCGAGCGCGAGGAACCAGAGCACCGCGAAGATCCATGCCGCGATGTCGAAATTACTGAAGATGATCCCGGAGAGCGGCATCGCGAGGCCGAGGACGGCGGCCGCGATGGCACCGCTCATGGTCAGCCGCAACCGCTGCTTGCCGAAGGGGAACATGGCGGCGTCAGGGGCAGGAGAGTGTCCGGGAAGCATGCGCGGGAGTGTACGGACGTGAGTTGGCCCGTCCCGAGGTGGGGCAAGGCTGTCCGGTGTGGTTGAGCTGCGTCGGTGCAGTCCGGTGAGCTGCGTGCGCAGGGTCTCATGGCGCGTCTGGCGTCGCGGTTGGGCAGGTGAACTCCGCACTTCCGGCGAATGCTTGGGGTGTCGTCCGCTGTTTTCGACAAGGTGAAGCAGAGCCGGTGGGGAGGCAACGGGATGGAGAGTCACTGGCGGAGCGATCAGCGTCTGGACACGGGTGGTTGTTCTGCGCCGGTATGCCTGCTGGACCGAAGGGTGGCGAGGCCGAAGGCCAGTCCTCCGGCGATGAACCAGGGGTTCCAGAGGGCCAGCGTCCAGGCCCGCTGCTCCACGCTCACGGAGGTGTCCAGGAGTGTTGTGGTCAGCAGCAGCACCTCGATACCGATGCCACGGGCCAGTAGGAGGGCGCTGACGCCCCACCCCAGCCACCTTGCCAGCAGAGCGGGAACGCCCCGGAGCCTGGACCGGGCAAGCAGCCATGCCAGCAGGGTGCCGAGGAGGCAGAGCGCACCCCCACCCCACAAACCGGCTACGACGAACCACAGCGGGCGCTCGGTGGCCAGCGGACCGGCGGAGACGCTCAGCCCCACATCACCGCCGACGGCCCAGTAGAAGTGCAACCCGGCGAACGCGGCCGCCCACAAGCATGCGATACGCCCCCACAGCGGGGACGGTTCTGCGCCCCTTCCCTCCGGTTCGCGTTTCACCGCCGGCCCTCAAGGGCATCGCGCCTGTCAGCGCACGGGCCGTCCGCTTCCTGCGGCAACACGATGAACGCCGTGCCCTCGGTCAGGTCGATGCTGGAGCGGGGCGGCGCACCGTCGCTCTCGTCGTCCCGCCGCAGCAGCTCCACCCGCCGCTGCTCCAGCTCTACCGTCTTGTTTCCGTTCACGACCGCCGTGAATTCATCGAAGGCCGTGTTCGACAACGACTGCCCCGTGCGCCTGCGTAGCCACGGGATCATGCCCAGCCCCGTGAACCATCGCCACGCGCTCTCCACCAGGGCGAACAAGACCAGTAGGCACGCGAACGCCGGGAACGACATGGCCCACATCGCCACAGCTGCCCCCCATCATCCTCAACACAGCTGACGGTCGGAAAACGACGGAGGGGTCGGCGTCGTTCCCATCGGACGTGCGGACTGGGGGGAACGACGCCGACCTGCTGGCTGACCTTCCGTCAGAATGAAACGTGTTCTAGTCTGCCCGCATGGGGATCGGAATCACGCAAGAGCAACGTGACCTGGCCGAGGCGGCGCGGGGCTGGGCGGCGCGGGCCGTGCCGCCCGAAGAGGTGCGCAAGCTGCTCGACGCCGAGCCGGGGCGGCGCGGCCGGCCCGTGTACTGGGACCAGCTCGCCGCCCAAGGCCTGCTCGGCCTCCACCTTCCCGAGGCCGACGGCGGAGGCGGCGGCGAACTGCTGGACCTCGCCGTCGTCCTGGAAGAGATGGGCCGCGCCGCGCTCCCCGGCCCGTACCTCCCGACAGCCCTCGCCGCCGAACTGCTGCACCGAGGCGGCGGCCCCCGCTCCCTCGTGGCGGCACTGGCGGCCGGTGAGCGGATCGCCGCCGTCGCCCTCGGCACCGGCTCCCTCACCGCCGTTGCGGGACCGGACGGCTATGTCCTGGACGGCACCGCACCGCCCGTCCTGGACGGTGGCGACGCGGACCTGATCGTGCTGGCCGCGCAGACGGATACGGGCACCGGCACCATCTGGCTCGCGGTCGACGCCGCGACGCTCTCCGTACGCGTCCAGGACAGCGCCGACCCGACCCGGCCGACCGCCGAGGTCCGCGCCGACGGTGTGCCGGTGCCCGCCGAGCGGCTGCTGACCCTCGACAGCGGCCTCGTCCGTGATGTCGCCGGGGTGCTGTTCGCCGCCGAGGGCTGCGGCACCGCGGCCTGGGCGCTGCACACCGCCGCCGAATACGCCGCGGTACGCGAACAGTTCGGCCGCCCGATCGGCCAGTTCCAGGCGGTCAAACACCTCTGCGCCGACATGCTCGTACGCTGCGAACAGGCCTGCGCCCTGGTCTGGGACGCGGCACGGGCGCTGGGCGAGCCGCCCGAAGTGCGTGGTCTGGTCGCGTCGCTGGCCACCGCGACCGCCCTGGACGCCGCGTTCACCTGCGCCAAGGACTGCATCCAGATCCTCGGCGGCATCGGCTTCACCTGGGAGCACGACGCCCACCTCCACCTGCGCCGGGCGACCGTCGCCCGCCAGCTGCTCGGCGGCGGCGACAGCCACCGGCTGCGGGCCGCCCGTCACTGCGCCGACGGCGCTCGCCGTGAGCTGCGGCTCGAACTCCCCGCCGAGGCGGCCGGCTACCGCGAGCAGGCCCGTACCGCCATCGACGGCGTACGCGGCCTGGACCCGGCGGCCGTACGCCGCGAGCTGGCACCCACCGGCTATGCGGCCCCGCACCTGCCGAAGCCGTACGGGCTCGGCGCGGGACCCGTCCAACAGCTCGCGATTCACGAGGAGTTGGCGGCCGCCGACGTGAAGATCAGCGATCTGGGCATCGCCACCTGGGTGGTCCCCTCGCTCATCGCCTACGGCACCGAGGCGCAGAAGGAGCGCTATCTGCTGCCGTCGCTGCGCGGCGACCTGCTGTGGTGCCAGCTGTTCTCGGAGCCGGAGGCCGGGTCGGACCTGGCGTCGCTGCGGACCCGCGCCGAGCGGGTCGACGGCGGGGACGGCGGCTGGCGCATCAACGGGCAGAAGGTGTGGACGTCGGCCGCCCAGTGGTCGAGCCACGGCATCCTGCTCGCCCGCACCGACCCGGACGCGCCCAAGCACCAAGGGCTGACCTTCTTCCTCGTCGACATGAAGACCCCGGGGATCGACATCCGCCCACTGAAGGAGATCACCGGCGACGCGCTCTTCAACGAGGTCTACTTCGACGATGTGCTGCTGCCGTCCGACGCGGTCGTCGGCGAGGTCGACAACGGCTGGAAGGTCGCCCGTACCACCCTCGACAACGAACGCGTCCACATGGCCGACCAGCTGACCTTCGACACCGGTCTGCAGGCGCTCATCGACCGCTCGGCGGAGCTGGACGGATCGGTGCGGGCGAGGGTGGGCGCGCTGGCCGCCGAGGCGCATGCCCTGGGCTGCATCGGGCTGCGCACCACGCTCCAGCAGGTCTCGGGCCTGGAGCCGGGCGCCGGCGCCAGCATCCGCAAGCTGGTGCAGACCGCGCACCAGCAGAAGGTCGCCGAGCTGGCGCTGGAGCTGCTCGGCCCGGCCGGGGCGGTCCGCGAGGGCGCCGGCGAGCGGGCCCTGCACGGCTTCCTGATGTCGCGCTGTCTGACCATCGCCGGCGGGACCACACAGGTACAGCTGAACGTCGTCGCGGAACGGCTGCTGGGCCTGCCGCGCGACCCGGAGCCCCGCCCCCTCATCTGATCCGTCCGACGACCCGCCGGATGACCCGTGCGATGTCCGTGCGGTACCCGTGCGATGACCCGTCCGGCTTTCCCGGTGACTCTCCAGGAGGATGCGTATGGCTGGCAAGGCGTACATAGTCGGCGTCGGGATGACCAAGTTCGAGAAGCCCGAAACCCGTGACTGGCAGTACTGGGACATGGCGAAGGAGGCGGGCGGCAATGCGCTCGCCGACGCGGGGATCGGCTACGAGGTGGTCGAGCAGGTGCCGGTCGGCTACTGCTACCAGGCGTCGACGGCGGGCCAGCGCGCCACGTACGAACTGGGCCTGACCGGCATCCCCGTCTACAACGTCAACAACAACTGCGCGACCGGCTCGACCGCGTTGATGATGGCGCGTCAGTTCGTCGAGGCGGGCATCAACGACTGCGTGCTGGCGCTCGGCTTCGAGAAGATGAAGCGGGGGGCACTGGGCGGCGGTGCGGACGGCGGGGCCCGTGGCGGAGCCACTGATGTCGGGGGCGCCACGTCTCCCGTCGCCCGCCACTACGGCGTCATGGCGGCCGCTCACGGTTACGAGATGACCCCGCCCACCGCGCAGATCTTCGGCAACGCGGCCCGCGAGCACATGGACCGCTACGGCACCACGGCGGAACAGCTCGCCGCGGTCGGCGCCAAGAACCACCGGCACTCCGCGCACAACCCGTACGCCCAGTTCCAGGACGTCTACACGGTCGAGGAGATCCTCGCCGCCAAGACCATCCACCGGCCGCTGACCAAACTCCAGTGCTCGCCGACCTCCGACGGTTCGGCCGCGGCCGTCATCGCCTCCGAGCGGTTCGTCCGCGAACACGGGCTGGCGGACCGGGCGGTGGAGATCGCCGCGCAGGCCATGACGACGGACACCGAGGACAGCTTCGCGTCCGGCTCCTGCATCGATGTCGTCGGCAAGCCGATGTCCCGGGCGGCGGCGCAGCGGGTCTACGCGGCGAGCGGCCTCGGCATCGAGGACGTCGACGTCGTCGAGCTGCACGACTGCTTCTCGGTCAATGAGCTGCTGACGTACGAGGCGCTGGGGATGTGCGCGGACGGCGAGTCGGGAAAACTGGCCGCCGACGGCGGCACGACGTACGGCGGACGCTGGGTGGTCAACCCGTCCGGCGGCCTGATCTCCAAGGGCCATCCCCTCGGCGCGACCGGCCTCGCCCAGACCGCCGAACTGGTATGGCAGCTACGGGGCGAGGCGGGAGAGCGCCAGGTGGCGGGGGCACGCGTCGGACTGGCCCACAACATCGGGCTGGGGGGCGCGGCGGTGGTGACGGTGCTGCGCAGGTGAGGGACTGCGTAAGGAGAGTGCTGCGTAAGGGAGAGTGCTGCGCTCTACGCCTCCTGACCTAGGTCTCCGGTCAGGAGGTAACTGCACCGATTTCCCGATGCCGGGTGCAGGCGACGAATGCGAGCATGTCCCGCATGCCCCCGATAGCCACCCCCACGACGCTGTCAGAAGACTCGCGACGGAAGCGCGCACCGGCCTGGTTGGTGATGCTGGTGGTCTGCGCCGGGCAGTTCCTCGTCGTCCTCGACGTCTCCGTCGTGAACGTGGCGCTGCCCGCCGTACGGTCTGGCCTCGGCCTCAGCGAACTGGGCCTGCAGTGGATCGTCAACGCGTATGTCATCACCTTCGCCGGTTTCATGCTGCTCGGTGGCCGGGCCGCCGATCTCTTCGGCCGTAAGCGGATCTTCGTCCTCGGCCTGGCGCTCTTCACCGTCGCGAGCCTGGGCGGCGGGCTCGCGCAGGAGCCCTGGCAGCTGATCGCGGCCCGCACGATCCAGGGCGTCGGCGCGGCGGTGCTCTCCCCGGCCACCCTCACGATCCTGACGACGTCGTTCCCGGCCGGCCCGGCCCGCACCCGCGCCATCGCCACCTGGACGGCGGTCGGTGCGGGCGGCGGCGCGGTGGGCGGTCTGGTCGGCGGGGTGCTCACGCAGTGTCTGTCGTGGCGCTGGGTGCTGCTGATCAATGTGCCCGTCGGGGCACTGGTCCTGGCCGGCGCGGTGCTGTGGCTCACCGAGAGCCGGCAGGGCGCGGGCCGCCGCCTGGACGTCCCCGGCGCGCTGCTGGTGACCGGTGGCCTCGGCCTGGTGGCGTACGGCATCGTGCAGACCGAGACGCACGGCTGGACGTCGGCGTCCGCGCTGCTGCCGCTGGGCGCCGGGCTCGTCGTCGTCGCGGCCTTCATCGCCGTCGAGGCGCGTGCCAAGGCCCCGTTGATGCCGCTGGGCCTCTTCCGGCTGCGCTCGGTCTCGTCGGCGAACGCGGCGATGGTGCTGGCCGGCGCCGCGATGTTCTCCATGTGGTACTTCCTGTCCCTCTACATGCAGAACGTCCTGTCCTACAGCCCGCTCCAGGCCGGTCTCTCCTTCATCCCGCACTCCCTCACCATCGTCCTGGGCTCGAAGATCGCACCCCGGCTGATGAAGCGTCTGGGCGCCAAGACCCTGGCCGTGGCGGGCGCTGTGATCTCCGCGTGCGGCATGGTCTGGCAGGGCGCCATGGGCGCCGACGGGACCTACCTCGGCACGCTCCTGGGCCCCGGCATCCTGATGGCGCTCGGCGCGGGACTGACCGCGACGCCGGTCGCCTCCATCGCCACATCCGGCGCCGACCCCGCCGACCAGGGCCTTGTCTCGGGCCTGATCAACACCTCGCGCCAGATGGGCGGCGCACTGGGCCTGTCGGTCCTCTCCACCGTCGCCACATCCCGCATCGGGAACGGCCATGGCCCGGCGGCACTGGCCGGCGGCTACGGCCTGGCGTTCCAGGTCGGCTCGGCGGTGCTGCTGGGCAGCATCCTGCTGATGGTCATCGCACTGCCCCGGAGGCAGACAGGCACCACCAACGACTGAACGAGCCGGGGCAGTCCATGCGGCCGCCCGCTCACAGCCAGCCGTTGCGGCGAGCCGCCCGTACCGCCTCCATACGGTTACGGGTGCCGGTCTTGCCGATGGCCGCCGAGAGGTAGTTGCGCACGGTGGCCTGGGAGAGATGCAGCTTGCCGGCGATATCGGCGACCGTCGCACCATCCACGGCCGCGGTCAGCGCGTCGCGCTCGCGCTGGGTGAGCGGATTGGGTCCGGCGCTCAGCGCCGCCGCGGCCAGCGCCGGATCGATGACCCGCTCCCCGGCCAGCACCCGCCGGATCGCCGTCGCCAGATCCTCCACCGGGCCGTCCTTCACCAGGAACCCGGACGCCCCGGCCTCCATCGCGCGCCGCAGATAGCCGGGCCGGCCGAACGTCGTCACGATCAGCACCTTGCACTCCGGCAGCTGATCGCGCAGATCGGCCGCGGCGTCCAGGCCGCTGCGGCCGGGCAGTTCGATGTCCAGCAGCGCGATGTCGGGCCGGGCCTCCAACGCGGCGGCAACGATCTGATCGCCCGCCGGGACCTGCGCCACGACCTCCATGTCCTCCTCCAGGCCGAGCAGTAGCGCGAGCGCGCCCCGCATCATTCCCTGGTCCTCGGCGAGGAGGACTCGTGTGCATCGTGCGGGTGGTGTGCCGGGGGACTCGGTCATACGGCCAGCCTACGCAGCAGAGAGATCCGCCTATGCGCTGCTCGGGCTGTCGAGTGAAGCCATGGGGGCCGGTGGTCGGCCGACCGGCAACTGCTGCCCTCCTCGGCCAATGATCTTGAACCGCTGGCTCGCCTGGTCACCTGATCGCCTCCTCGGCATCCGTCAACTCGCCTGTATCTACCGGTAGTTCGGCCTTGATGCGGAAGCCGCGGCGGCCGTCGGTGCCGCTGTGCAGGGTGCCGCCGGCCGAGGCCAGCCGCTCGGTCAGACCTTTCAGGCCGCTGCCGCCCGCCGGGGCCGAGGGGTCGGCTGCGAGGCCGCGGCCGTCGTCCGTGATCGTCAGGCGTACGCGGTCGTTGCCGGCGTGCACGTCGATCTCGCACCGGGTGGCGCCGCTGTGCCGGACGGTGTTGGTGACGCCCTCGCGGACCACCCAGCCGAGCAGCGCCGCCGCCTGCGGGGGGAACGGCGGACCGGACTGGCGTATGACCGGTTCGATGGCGGCCGCCTCCAGCACCGAACGGGCGTGGTCGAGCTCGGTGGCCAGACTGCCCTCGCGGTAGCCGCTGACCGCCTCGCGGATCTCGGTCAGCGCCTGTCGGCCGACCGCCTCGATATCGGCGGCCTGGGCGAGCGCCGCGTCCAGATTGCGCGGCGCCAGCCGGCGGACCGCCTCGGCCTTGACCACCACCACGGACAGGGTGTGCCCCAGCAGGTCGTGCAGATCGCGGGAGAACCGCAGCCGTTCCTTCTCCACCGCAGAACGCGCCAGCTCCTGGCGGGTGGTGTTCAGCTCCTGGATGGTGTCGAAGAGGCTGAGGACGGTGGACGTCACCATCCCGGAGAGGAACGTGCCGTACCCGATACCGAACGAGCCCCATGGGTCGTCGTCCCGCCAGCCGGCCAGAAAGCCGGCCGAGCCGCTGAGCGTGATCAGCCAAACGGCGAGCTTCTTGCCGCGCAGTATCCGCACCGTGCCGGACGCCAGTGACAGCAGAGGGAAGAACAGGAACCAGTTGCCGCCGAAACCGAGCGCGATGGCATAGGTGACGGCGGTCAGCGCGGCCAGGGCGTAGAGCGGGTGACGGGAGTCGCGCAGCCGGGGGTTGAAGGAGGTGAAGACGACGCTGATGTAGAGGGAGTTGAAGGTGAGGAGGCAGGCGCCGGCCAGCCAGGGATTGCCCGACTTGCCCTGGATGATGTTGGAGAACGCGCCCAGGCCCATCAGCAGCCAGGGCAGGAACGCGTACCGGCCCGGCCCCTTGTCCGGTTCCTTGCCCGCTTTCTTCGGCTGGCAACGCTTGGTGCCGGTGACTCCCGCACCGTCGACGGCCCCCTCGCTCTCGCTCGCCCTCTTCGTGCCCGCGCTCTCGTCCTCGCCCTCGCCCTGTTCGTGCTGCTGTGTCCGCCGTCGTGTCTGCCGCACGGTCGCTTCCCCCGTTCTCACCATCGTCGATCACACCTGCCGGGCCTGTCGCCCGCAGGCCCCGTCGCCCTCGCCGTCCGCGGAGTGCCCGCCCTGCCCGTCGCCTTCATGTCTACGACGTTACAGAGCGTAGTCACCCCTCGGCAGGTGCGAATGTGTGCAATACCCGCTGACAAATGTCATGTGTGGGCGGCCGGAATGCGGCCCTCCCGGTGGCGCATATCTGACAGTCCGTCAGGACTCTTCCCGCTCCCTTCCGGATCGGCTATACATGAGAGCCATCGGCTAGAACGCGTTCTAGAAGTGCAGAAGTGCCCTGACGAGGCGCCGACGAGGTGCCGACGAGGCGAGGTGCGCTGACGGGCGCGGCCGTGCCGACCAGAAACGACCCCGGCACGGCCGACGGTGCGGACGGCCGGGCCGGGGTCTTCACACCGTGGTGAAGGAGCGAACCGCCCCATGCCCATCGACGCCGCCAAGGCCACCTCCGCCGAGCCGCGGACCACCGAACTCGCCTGGGACCACAAGGACGTCCAGCTCTACCACCTCGGTATCGGAGCCGGCGCCGGCACACCAGAGAAGCCACACCCCGCGACCGACCCCGACGAGCTGCGCTACACCCTGGAGAGCGCGCTGCACGTGCTGCCCAGCTTCGCGACCGTCGCGGGCGGCGGTATGGCGCTCGCCGGCGGGCTGTCCGCCCCCGGCATCGACGTCGACCTCGCCGCCGTCCTGCACGGCGGCCAGACCGTCACCGTCCACCGCGCCATCCCGGTACGCGGCCACGCCACCCAGACCTCCACCGTCCCCGCCGTCTACGACAAGGGGCACACCAAAGCCAACGCGGCCGTCATCGTGCTGCGCTCCGAAGTCGGCGACGACGACGGACCGTTGTGGACCTGCGACACCCAGATCTTCGTCCGCGGAGAGGGCGGCTTCGGTGGCGACCGCGGCCCGTCCGCCCGCCTCGAACTCCCCGGTCGCGCCCCGGACCTCACCACCGAACGCCTCATCCGCGAGGACCAGGCGCTGCTCTACCGCCTCTCCGGCGACTGGAACCCGCTGCACGCCGACCCGGAATTCGCCAAGCTGGCCGGCTTCGACCGGCCGATCCTGCACGGCCTCTGCTCGTACGGCGTCACGCTCAAGGCCGTCGTCGACACGGCGCTGGGCGGCGACGTCTCCCGGGTCCGCTCGTACACCACCCGCTTCGCCGGCGTCGTCTTTCCCGGCGAGACGCTACGGGTCCGCGTGTGGCGCGACGCGCCCGAGCCGGGCCGCATCCAGGTCTCCGTCACCGCGGCGGACCGGGACGACGCGCCGGTCCTCGCCGACACCGTCATCGAGCACAGCTGACCCGCCGAAGCCACTCAGGGACCCGCACGACCGACACACGCCACGACCGACACACACCACGACAGCGCCCCGCACACGTCCGTACGTACGAGAGGAGCCGCACCGTGCGCGCAGCCGTACAGCACGAGACAGGACAGGACAAGCTCGAAGTCCTCGACGACGTCGAGGCGGTGGGCTTCGGGCCCGGCAAGGTCAGGATGCGGGTCCGGGCCACCGGGCTGTGCCACTCCGACCTCTCCGCGATGAGCGGGGTGCTGCCGCAGCCGGCGCCCTTCGTCCCCGGGCACGAGGGCGCCGGCGAGATCCTGGACGTCGGCGACGGCGTCACCGGACTCAAGCAGGGCGACCGGGTGCTGATGTGCTGGCTGCCCGCCTGCGGCAGCTGTCCGTCCTGCAAGCGCGGCCAGACCCATCTGTGCCTGGCCGGCTTCATGAACGCCGGCACGCCCAACTTCAAGCGCCCCGGTGGGGACGTCTTCGGCTTCGCCGGGACCGGCACCTTCGCCGAGGAGGTCGTCGTCACCGCCAACTGCGCGGTCCCGATTCCGGACGACGTGCCCTTCGAGATCGCCGCGCTCATCGGCTGCGGCGTCACCACCGGACTCGGCGCGGCCTTCAACACCGCCCAGGTGGCGGCCGGTTCCTCGGTCGCGGTGATCGGCTGCGGCGGCGTCGGTATCTCCACCATCCAGGGCGCCCGGGCCTGCGGCGCGGCCCAGATCGTCGCCGTCGACCCGGTGGCCGCCCGCCGGGAGGCCGCGCTCCGCTTCGGCGCCACCGAGGCGGTCGACCCGGAGGGACTCGCCGACGCCAAGGCCCGGATCACCGCGGGGGAGGGCTTCGACTACGTCTTCGAGGTCGTGGGCAAGTCCGCCACCGCCCGGGTCGCCTACGAGACGACCCGGCGCGGCGGCACCCTCTGCGTCGTCGGCGCGGGCGCGCTGGACGACCACTTCCAGGTCAACATGTTCGAGCTGTTCTTCGACGAGAAGCGCATTCTGCCGTCCCTGTACGGCGGCGGGGACGTGCTGCGCTCCTACGAGCGGGCCATCGCCCTGTGGCGGGCCGGCCGGATCGACCTCGAAGGCCTGATCACCCACCGCGTCCAGCTCGCCGAGATCAACGAGGCCCTCGACCAGATGCGCACCGGCACCTCGCTGCGTACCTGCATCGAGATCTAGACGCACGCGCCCCGCGCCTGCCGCGGTACGCCCCACTCGCACCACCTACCCCTTGCGACCCGAGAGGACAGGAATGGCACAGGCACGGCCACTTGAGGGCCTGACCGCGATCGTCACCGGTGCCGGGCGTGGCCTGGGCCGCGCCGAGGCCATGGAACTGGCCCGGCTGGGCGCCGCCGTGGTCGTCAACGACTTCGGGCAGCCCGGTCGGGACGGCAGCGGCGAGGCGTCCGCCGCGCCCGCCGAGGAGGTCGCCGCCGAGATCCGCGCGGCGGGCGGCCGGGCCGTCGCAGACCTCGGGGACGTCGCCGACTTCGCGCAGGCCCGCGCCCTGGTCCAACGGGCCGTCGACACCTACGGACAGCTCGACATCCTGGTCAACAACGCGGGCATCCTGCGCGACCGGATGGTCTTCTCGATGAGCGAGGGCGAGTGGGACTCGGTGATCCGCGTCCACCTCAAGGGCCACTTCAACACCACCCACTTCGCTGCGGCCCACTGGCGCACACGCTCCAAGGCGGCCGGCGGCCCGGTCTACGGCCGGATCGTCAACACCTCCTCCGAGGCGTTCCTCGCCGGCTCGGCGGGCCAGCCCAACTACGCGGCGGCCAAGGGCGGCATCGTCGGCCTCACCACCTCCACGGCACTGGCGCTGGCCAAATACGGCGTGACCGCCAACGCGATCTGCCCGCGCGCCCGCACCCGTATGACCGAGGACGTCTTCGCGGCCATTCCGGCAAGTCAGGGGGGCGGAGCGCCGGAGGAAGGGGAGCTCGACCAGCTCGCGCCCGAGCATGTCTCGCCGCTCGTCGGCTATCTGGCCTCGCCCGCCGCGGCGAACGTCAACGGCCAGCTGCTGGTCGTGCACGGCGGCATGGTCGCGATCGCCGAACGCCCCCGGATCGCCGCCAAGTTCGACACCGCGAAGGAGTCGTTCAGCTACGAGGAGCTGGATGACCTGTTGACGCCCTATTACGCGGAGCGGCCGCCGAACGAGACCTTTGCGGCGGCCGAGGTGCTGAGCCTCAAACACGGCTGACGTCTGCCGGCGTCCGGCCGTCCGCCCCGGGGCGCAACGCCCGAACGGCCGTGGCCGCCGACCGCGGTGAGCGGTGCGGCGGCCACGGCCGTTCGCGTCGGTCCGGTCAGTCCGGCGGAGGTCCGCCGGACATAGGACTCACTCGGCCAGGGCCTGTCCGATGGGTCAGGGGCTAGCCGAATACGCCCTGGGCCTGCTTCTCCCGGCGGTGCCGCCCGTTGGCGGTGACCTTGGCCTCCTCCGTGGCGGCCGGGCCACGGTGCCTGCCGGGGCTTGCCGCCCCGGCGGCCTGGGCGGATGCCTCCCGGAGGCTCGCTTCGGTCGTGTCGGTTCGGGCTTCGGACATGGAAAGAGTCACTCCGTCAGATCGCTTACAGCTGTACGCGTCGGGACGTCCCCAGCTGCTGCCCGGATAACCGGCAGCACTGTCGGTGACCGGGTCAACCGGCTGCGTATCCCCCGCCCGAAAATTCTAGCGGGGCGGGAAAACATGCTCCCCCGCGCCTACCGGGCCGCCAGGGGGGCCTGTTGCAGGGGCACTGGCCTGCACATTTGGGGATTCGAGGGGGCTCTGTGCGGTTCTTTCGCCGCGGCCTTCGGATGTGCGGATGATGTGGAGCGGTTGTCGGGATCCTCGAAAGCCGGGACAATCCCGCCGCTCACCTCGGGGCGGAGCCCATTGCCCACTTCGGGACGGAGCTCATTGCTCACTTCGGGACGGAGCTCATCATCCGTTCGGGAACGGGGCGCGTCACTCGCCCCAAGGCGGAGCTCATCACCCACCCGGGCACGTACCTCAACACGCACCCGACCACTGCCCCCGCTGTGCAACCCGCCGCCAACCCCTGCATCCTCCGCATTCCCCGCATCCTCGGCTTCCGCCCGCCCCAGAGGTATGGCCATCCGCGCCACTCCGCACGGCACCGCCTCCGTCGCGTACGGCAGCATCAGTTCACCGCCCGTCGTCCACAGCCCGGCCCCCGCCAGCCATCCCTCCGGAACCGACAGCTGCCGCAACTGCCGCCCCGAGGGCCGCCATACGCCCAGCCACGTACCGCCGCTCGCCGCATCGATCCGGAACGCCACCGCACAGCTTTCCGGCATCAGCATCTGCCCCGGCTGCACGGCGAACGGCGTCACCACTGCGTCTGCCGTGTCCGCGGTATTCATCAAGGTTCCCGCCCGCAGGCACTCCGGGAACCGCACCGGCAGGCTGCTGCCGAGTACGCCCCAGCCCAGCCGGTCGTGCCCGGGAGCGTCCGACCGCACGATCAGCAGCCCGCTGTCCGGATCGGCCAGCAGCAGACGGTCGTTGCTCTCCTCCGTGATCTGCAGCAGCGGGCTGGCCTCGCCGCCCCGCTCCAGATCGACCACCACGGTCTTCGTCCGGCCGTCCAACTCCCGGTCCAGGGCCAGCAGTCGGCCGTCACGGTCCAGCCAGGCACCGCCCGTACAGCGCCCCGGCACCGTGGCGACCCGCTCCGGGCCGCACGCGCCGCCGTGCACCAGCCACAGCGCGGTGCTGTGCTCGCCGCGCGCCAAGGCGTAGCCGAGCACCCCGCCCGGAGCGGGCGGCAGCAGGGTCAGCTCGGGCGCTGCCACGGTGCCGAGCGGGAGTTCGCCGGTCCGCGGGCCCGTCGGGTAGAGCAGCGCGAGCGCGAAGTGGTCGGCGACCCGGCGCAGGATCAGCACCCGGCCGTCCGCGAGCGGCAGCAGTTCGCTGTCCGGCTCCTCCGGCTGGCTGCCCGGCAGCGGTACGGCGTACGGCTCGGGGCCGCCGACCGTCCAGCGCTCCGGGAACCAGCTCTCGGCGCCTGCGTCGTCCCGGGTGAGCCGGGCGCCGTACGAGCCGTCGGCGGCGATCGTCAGCGCCGATCGGTAGGGGCTGTCGAGCGCCCGGTCCTCCTCAGTGGCACAGATCGTCATCGAGTGCTCACCTCCAGTCAGGGACCGAAGCTAGTTTTCGCACTTCCGGCCGATCAACGCGAGTTCCCGCACTTCACGCATAAGGGTGGCGGTTGCCGGGTTTGCCGGTGCCCGCCCGGCCGGTTGTGCTGGCGCCACCCGGCCGACGTCGTCCGCCGCGACCCGCGTGGCCTCCCCGCCGGCCGGCGGCCGGTACCAACGGCGACCGTGACTGGTCGTCGGGGCACCCGTGAGAGGTAACCTTCCACCCGTGCCCGCACTGTCTGAAGTCCTCGCCGCGCTCGACGCTCTCTGGCCCCCCGAGCGGGCCGAACAGTGGGACGCCGTCGGCACGGTCTGCGGAGACCCCGACGCCGAGGTCCGCCGTGTGCTGTTCGCCGTCGACCCGGTCCAGGAGATCGTCGACGAGGCCGTCAAGCTCGGCGCCGACCTCCTCGTCACCCACCATCCGCTCTATCTGCGCGGAACGACGACGGTCGCCGCCTCGACCTTCAAGGGCAAGGTCGTGCACACGCTGATCAAGCACGACATCGCGCTGCATGTCGCGCACACCAACGCCGACACCGCCGACCCCGGTGTCTCGGACGCCCTGGCCGGCGCCCTGGACCTGCGGATTCTCGGCCCGCTGGTGCCGGACGCGAGCGACCCGGCAGGCCGCCGTGGCCTGGGCCGGGTGTGCGAGCTGGCGCACCCGATGACCCTGGCCGACTTCGCCGCATACGCCGCCGCGCGGCTGCCGGCCACCGCCCAGGGCATCCGGGCGGCCGGCGACCCGGACCGCGAGATCCGCACCGTCGCCGTCTCCGGCGGCTCCGGAGACAGCCTCTTCGATGACGTACGGGCGGCCGGCGTGGACGCGTTCCTCACCGCCGACCTGCGCCACCACCCGGCCTCCGAGGCCACTCAGAACACCCAGAACGGCCCGCTGGCGCTGCTCGACGCCGCCCACTGGGCCACCGAATGGCCGTGGTGCGAGCAGGCCGCGGCCCAGCTCGACGCGGTCTCCGACCGGCACGGCTGGGGACTGCGCACGCATGTCTCCCGTACGGTCACCGACCCCTGGACCGCCCACGCGGCGTCCGCCCAGCTCACCAGTCCCCCCGGAAAAACGCACCCATCAGGAGCCCCCCGCTGAACGCCGCGCCCGCCGACCAGATCCGCCTCCTCGACGTCCAGGCACTCGACGTCCGGCTCACCCAGCTCGCGCACAAGCGCAAGAACCTGCCCGAGCTCGCCGAGCTGCAGACCCTGGAGGCCGACCTCACCCAGCAGCGCGACCTGCTCGTCGCCGCGCAGACCGAGGAGAGCGACACCGCCCGCGAGCAGACCAAGGCGGAGCAGGACGTGGACCAGGTGCGCCAGCGCGCCGCCCGCGACCAGAAGCGCCTGGACTCCGGCGCCGTCACCTCCCCCAAGGACCTGGAGAACCTCCAGCGCGAACTGACCTCGCTCGCCAAGCGCCAGGGCGACCTGGAGGACATCGTCCTGGAGGTCATGGAGCGCCGCGAGGCCGCCCAGGAGCGGGCCGCCGAGCTCGGCGAGCGGGTCTCCTCGATCCAGGCCAAGGTCGACGACGCCGTCGCGCGCCGGGACGCCGCCTTCGCCGAGATCGACGCCGAGGCCGCCACGGCCACCAAGGAGCGCGCGCTGACCGTCGCCGACATCCCGGCCGATCTCCTCAAGCTCTACGACAAGATCCGCGTCAGGGAGGGCGGCGTCGGCGCGGCCCGCCTCTTCCAGCGCCGCTGCGAGGGCTGCCGGCTGGAGCTGAACATCACCGAGCTCAACGATGTGCGGGCGGCCGCCGCCGACACCGTCGTCCGATGCGAGAACTGCACCCGCATCCTGGTCCGTACGCCCGACTCGGGTCTGTAGGCCATGGCGCGGAAGTTCATCGTCGAGGCGGACGGCGGCTCCCGGGGCAACCCGGGCCCGGCCGGCTACGGTGCGGTCGTCCTCGACCCGGTGACGGGCGAGGCGCTGGCCGAGGCCGCCGAGTTCATCGGCACCGCGACCAACAACGTCGCCGAGTACAAGGGCCTGCTGGCCGGGCTGCGGGCCGCGTACGCGCTGGATCCCGAGGCGCGCATCCATGTGCGGATGGACTCCAAGCTCGTCGTCGAGCAGATGTCGGGCCGTTGGAAGATCAAGCACCCGGACATGAAGCCGCTGGCCGCCGAGGCCAGGACGGTCTTCCCGCCCGCTCAGGTCACCTACGAGTGGATCCCCCGGGAGAAGAACAAGCACGCCGACCGGCTCGCCAACGAGGCGATGGATGCGGGCAAGAAGGGCAAGCAGTGGGAGCCGCGCGACTCGCGTGCGGCGCTGGCCACCGCCACCGCCGCGGCGCCTGCCCGGAGTGCCGCCGCACAGGCCGCCGACGAGGCCGCCGAGGCTGCCGCGACGGCCGCCGCCCCGCCGGTCGGCTGGGGAGCTCCCGACCTCGGCGTGCCCGCGACCTTCGTGCTGCTGCGGCACGGTGAGACCGCGCTGACGCCCGAGAAGCGCTTCTCCGGCAGCGGCGGCACCAGCGGCAGCGACCCGGAACTTTCCGCCGCCGGACGCCGCCAGGCCGAGGCGGCCGCCGCCGCGCTGGCCGCCCGCGGCACCGTCCAGGCCATTGTCAGCTCGCCGCTGCTGCGCTGCCGCCAGACCGCCGAGGTCGCCGCGGCCCGGCTCGGCCTGGAGGTCCGCACCGACGACGGGCTGCGCGAGGCCGACTTCGGCGCCTGGGAGGGCCTGACCTTCGCCGAGGTGCGCGAGCGGTTCCCCGACGACCTCAACGCCTGGCTCGGCTCCGCCAAGGTGGCACCGACCGGCGGCGGCGAGTCCTTCGCGTCGGTCGCCCGACGGGTCGCGGTCGCCCGTGACAAGCTCATCGCCCGGTACGCGGGCAGGACCGTGCTGGTCGTCACCCATGTGACGCCGATCAAGACCCTGGTCCGGCTGGCGCTGGGCGCCCCGCCGGAGTCGCTGTTCCGTATGGAGCTCTCCGCGGCGTCCCTGTCGGCGGTCGCGTACTACGCCGACGGGAACGCGTCGCTGCGGCTGCTGAACGACACGTCTCACCTTCGGTAGCGCACGCATCCCGTACGGGAGGGGCCCGGCGCATCGGTGGATGCGCCGGGCCTTCGTGCTGTCGGGGGATCGTTCCGTCAGACGCCCAACGCCGCGGCCTCCTGGGCGAGTTCGCGTACCCGGTCCCAGTCCTTCGCGGCCAGCGCATCGGCCGGGAGCATCCACGTACCGCCGACGCAGGGCACGTTCGGCAGTGCCAGATACGACGGTGCCGACGCCAGGCCGATGCCGCCGGTCGGGCAGAACCGGGCCTGCGGCAGGGGTGCGGCCAGCGAGGTGAGATAGGCGGTGCCGCCCGCGGCCTCGGCGGGGAAGAACTTCATCTCGGTGATGCCCTCGTCCAGCAGGGTCACCACCTCCGAGGCCGTCGAGACGCCCGGCAGGAACGGGATGCCGGAGTCCCGCATCGCGTGCAGCAGCCGCGGCGACCAGCCGGGGCTCACCAGGAACTGCGCGCCGACCGCACCGGCCGCGGCGACATGTTCGGGGGTGAGCAGGGTGCCGGCGCCGATGACCGCGTCCGGGACCTCGTCGGCGATCGCCCGGATCGCGTCCAGCGCGGCGGGCGTCCGCAGTGTCACCTCGATCGCGGGCAGCCCGCCCGCGACGAGCGCACGGGCGAGCGGGACGGCGTCCGTCGCGTCGTGCAGTACGACGACCGGGATGACGCGGGCGTGCCGGAGCACCGAGGGGGCGGCGGGCACGGGGAAGGAGGCGGCGCTAGTCACGCCGCCCATAGTGCGCCCACCGACCCACTCCCCGCAACGATCGTTGCGCATGTCGCAACAACCAACCCGGCTGGCTCGCCGCTCCGTCACACCGACATCGACCACCGGAGCCGTCCGGCCCAGGGCCTGACCGATGGGTCAGGGTCGGAAAGGCCTACAGCTCCGTCACGATCACATCGATCGCCCACGCCTTGCCGCCCTTCGCCGGAGCCTGCGCCTCCACCGCGTAACCCAGCCCGCGCAGCGCGTCCACCAGCTCCGCAGGGCCGGCCGGGTCGAGCCGCGCGGTCAGCAGGTCCCGGACCAGCCGGCCCTTGGTCGCCTTGTTGAAGTGGCTGACCACCGACCGCTTCTCGACACCGTCCACCGTCTTCGACTGGAGTACCCGCACCGTGGCCGTACGCCCCGCGACCTCACCCTTGGGCTTCCACGCCGTCGCATAGGCCGCCGACCGCAGATCCAGCACCAGCCCCGCACCGGCCGCCTCCGGCATCACCTCGGCCATCGGCGCCCGCCAGTACGCACCCAGCGCACCCAGCCCCGGCAGCTTCACACCCATCGAGCAGCGGTAGGACGGAATCCGGTCCCCGATCCGTACGGCGCCCCACAGCCCCGAGAACACCAGCAGCGACCGCTCGGCCAGCCGCCGCGCCGCCGCGTCCAGGGACGCGAGCCCGAGGGCGTCGTAGAGCACCCCGGTGTAGATCTCCCCGGCCGGACGCGTCCCGGCGGTGAGCAGCCCCGCGTTCTTGGCGATCTCGCCCCTGAGGCCGTCGCTGAGCCCCAGCACTTCCTGCGCCTTGGCCTCGTCCGCGGCACACAGCTCGACGAGTTCCTCCAGCACCGCCGCGCGAGGGGCGGCCAGCCCCGGCAGCGACAGCGCGCCCGCGTCCAGCGGCACCCCGGTACCTCCCGCGGCCTTCCCTTCGGACGGCGGCAACAGCACAAGCACGGTGTTCTCCTTCACGGCGGTACGAGCGGGGGTGCGGCCCCGGGAAAGCGTATGGCCTGCGACAAGCCGCCGGAGAACCCGCTCATGCCGCAACCCCGCTCCCCTCGGCCTCGCACTCACCCGCGCACCTCTCCACGATTCGCCCGCTCACGGCCGCGGCCTGGACACTCCTCTTGATCAACCCGGCCCCGCACACCGCGCCGGGAGCGCCCGGCCGCCATACGCTCGGTCTCATGCCCCGTCGCCATATGCATGTGACCGACGCAGCCGAGGCCCCGCTGCGCGCCGCGCTGCGTGAGCTGCGCGGACAGCTGGAGATCCCGGACCACTTCCCGCCCTCCGTGCAGGCAGAGGCGGACAGCGCCGCCCGCGCCCCGCGGATCCCCGCCGGCGACGGCGCGGTGGCGACCGAGCACACCCTCGAAGACGCCACCGACCTCCCCCTCTTCACCATCGACCCGCCCGGCTCGCGCGACCTCGACCAGGCGATGTTCCTGTCCCGGCGGAACGGCGGGGGCTTCCGCGTCCACTACGCCATCGCCGACATCGCCTCCTTCATGACACCGGGCGGCGCCCTGGACGCCGAGGCACACCACCGCGTGACGACCCTCTACTTCCCCGACGAGCGGGTTCCGCTGCATCCGCCCGCGCTGAGCGAGGGCGCCGCCAGCCTGCTGCCCGACCAGGACCGCCCGGCCGTCCTGTGGCAGCTCGACCTCGACGAGTACGGAGCCCTGGACGGCACCTCCGTACGCCGGGCCCTGGTCCGCTCCCGCGCCGGACTCGACTACGCGGGCGTCCAACGGATCATCGACGACAAGACGGCCGAGGAGCCGCTCGTCCTGCTCCGCGAGATCGGCCTGCTCCGCCAGGAACTGGAGGCCGCCAGGGGCGCGATCTCCCTCAACGTCCCCCAGCAGGAGATCGTCGAGCACAACGGCCGCTACACCCTCGTCCACCGTGCCCCGCTCCCCGCCGAGGGCTGGAACGCCCAGATCTCCCTCCTGACCGGGATGGCCGCGGCCAACCTGATGCTCGCCTCCGGCACCGGCATCCTCCGTACGCTGCCGACCGCCCCGGACGGCTCGGTCGCCCGGCTGAAGCTGACCGCCCGCGCGCTCGGCGTCGACTGGCCGCACCACACCTCGTACGACAAGCTCATCCGCAGCCTCGACCCGCAGCGCGCCACCCACGCCGCCTTCCTCCAGGAGTGCACCACCCTGCTGCGCGGCGTCGGCTACACCGCCTTCGACGGCACCCCGCCGACGGCCTCCCAGGCGCAGCACGCCGCCGTCGCCGCCCCGTACGCGCACGCCACCGCCCCGCTGCGGCGGCTCGTCGACCGCTACACCTCCGAGCTGTGCCTGGCCGCCTCGGCCGGTACCGCCCCGCCCGAGTGGGTCCGCACCGCCCTGCCCGGCCTCCCCGCCGACATGGAGACCGGCACCCGGCGCGCCAACCAGGTCGAGCGGGGCTGCGTCGACCTGGTGGAGGCGGCCCTGCTGCGTGACCGGGTCGGCGAGACCTTCGACCACGCCCTGGTCGTCGACCTCGACGAGCGCGATCCCACCAAGGGAACCGTCCAGCTCTACGACCCGGTGGTGATCGGCCACATCGACACCACTCCCGAGGGCCCGCCGCTGCCGCTCGGCCACTACGTGCGGGTCCGCCTCACGGAGGCGGACCCGGGCCGGGCGGCGGTGCGTTTCATCCCCGTGTGAAGGCCGCCTGCCCGCCGGCTGCCGGAGGCGCCGCCGCCCCCGTCGCCTCCACCGCCTCCCGTACGGCGGCCACCGCGCCCCGCGCGTCATCGGCATGGAACCGCACCGTACGCACCGCCGACCGCCGCCCCAACAGCCGTACGGCCGTGACCGGTTCGCTCAACTCGACGGTTACGGAGGTCTGCCCGGCCACCGCCAACTCAACAAGATCCACGCCCATGCTCGCCACCCCGTTGCCCTCCTCCCCGTTGCTCTCCTCCCCGTTGCTCTCCACTCCCTTGCTCTCCTTCTTCTTCTCCGTCTTGGTGAAGCGCAGGTCGTAGCGCACGGAGGCGATCCGTTCCAGGGGTATCCGCACCTCCATCCGGGCGCCGTCACGCAACAGCAGGGTGTCCGCCCCCAGCACATGCGGCCGGGTGACCGCCGCCGCCTGCATCCCCAGCATCATCAGCACCGTGTAGACATCGATGACCAGCATCACCAGATGCGTCACCGGATGCTCCGTGAGCAGCACCGCGAGCCCGACCGTCTCCACCACGCACACGAACGTCAGCCCGTACACGATCGCCGCCTGTGCCGCCGCGTACCCGAAAGGCCGGTCGCCCGCCGCGACCCCGATCCGCCGCCGCGCCACCCACCACACCAGGCTCACCAGCCAGCGCCCCTCATGGCTGCCCAGCCGCCGCAGGCGCCCGGCCAGGCCCGGAGCCGCCCGGCTCATCGCGCCCGCTCCACGATCAGCCGGATCGCCTGGCGTACCGCCTCGGCCTGCGCGGGCGCGAAGGCCGCGAAGTAGGCCGCTGTGAACCCGCCCGGGTCCTCCCCGGCCTCCCAGGACGCGAACTCCCGCGCCTGTGCGCCGATCTCGGTGGCCACCGCATCCGGCAGGCAGTCCGAGAGCGCCCGCGCGGCGTACGCCACCCGCGGATCGTCGGGCTGGGCCTGCACCAGCTCGTCCAGCAGCTCATACACCTCGTAGACCCGCGTCATCGCCTCCGGCCCCGAGGCCACCTGCCCGAGCAGGGCCGACATCCGCTGCCCCGCTTCCGGCGGGCCCATCGTCTCGATCAGCGCCAGCACCTCCCGCTCCTTGGCGGCCATCGCCGGCTCGGGGCCGGTCCGGGCCGCCGCGGTCCGGGCCATCTCCCCGAAGAGCGCAGCCAGTTCCTGGGACACGGGGCCCTCGGCCGGCAGCCCGCCGTGCTCCTCGGCCTGCCGCAGCAGCGCGGCCAGCCGGGCACGCCGGGCCCGGATCGCCTCCTCCTGCCGCGCAAGATCCGCGTCCAGCTCCACGAGCACGTCCCGGAGCTCCCGCCCCGCATCGTCGGCCAGTACGTCCTTCACTTCCTCCAGCCCAAGCCCCAGCTCCGTCAGCCGCCGCACCCGCGCGAGCGCCACCGCGTCGCGCAGCCCGTACTCCCGGTAGCCGTTGGCCCGCCGCTCCGGCTCCGGCAGCAGCCCCAGGTGGTGGTAGTGACGTACGGCCCGTGTGCTCACCCCGGCCAGTGCGGCCAGCTCTCCGATCCTCATGCGGCCAGTAGAAACGTTGACGTCGCGGCAAGGTCAACCCTGACGTCCCGGAGGCGGGCGGCCTGCGCCGGGGCCGCATCCGTACAGGTAGCATGGTCGGCACGGCGGACGAGCCGGCCGGGCGGCCGCGTGGAGATCTTCTGGTCTCCCCGAGGAACGTCCGGGCTCCACAGGGCAGGGTGGTGGGTAACGCCCACCCGGGGTGACCCGCGGGACAGTGCCACAGAAAACAGACCGCCGGGGCCGCGAGGCCCAGGTAAGGGTGAAACGGTGGTGTAAGAGACCACCAGCCTCCGAGGTGACTCGGAGGGCTAGGTAAACCCCACCCGGAGCAAGGTCAAGAGGAGCCGTCCTCTCGCAAGAGGGGTGGCTCTGCGCGGACGATCGAGGGCTGCCCGCCCGAGTCCGCGGGTAGACCGCACGAGGCTGTCGGCAACGGCAGCCCTAGATGGATGGCCGTCTCCCCTCGGCCCGCAAGGACCGGGGGTGACAGAACCCGGCGTACAGGCCGACTCGTCCGCCGCCTGCGCCCCTGACCCGTGAGGGCGCGCTTCCGGCCACGGACGCTTCCTCCCGTGTCGCCGCCTGTCAGGATCGCGGCATGAAGATTCTCGTCATCGGGGCGACAGGAACGGTCGGCGGCGCCGTCGCCCATGCGTTGGAAGACGCACATCAAGTGGTCACGGCGGCACGCCGCGGACCGGTGAAGGTGGATCTGGAAGACCCGTCCTCTCTGGACGCACTCTTCGGTGAAGTGCCGGACCTCGACGCGGTGGTGTGCTGTGCCGCCAGTGGCCCGCTGATCGATTTGGAGTCGACGGCGGATGACGAAATCGCTGCCGGCATTCGCGGCAAGCTGCTGGGCCAGGTCGCGCTGGCTCAGCGAGCCGTGCGCCATCTGCGGGACGGAGGTTCCCTCACGCTGACCGGAGGAACCTTCGCCGCGCCACTGGCCGGCGGCTCGTTGGGGGCACTCATCAACACCGGCCTGGAAGGCTTCGTCCGCAACGCGGCCGAAGAGTTGCCGCGGAGGCTGCGCATCAATCTCATCAGCCCGGGTTGGATCAGGGAGACCCTGGAAGCCATGGGTGCGGACGGGGCCGGCGGCACGCCTGTCTCCGAGGTCGCCCGAGCGTATGTGACGGCCGTGGAAGGCACTGCCCAAGGCCAGATCATTCGTCCATGACTGATGCCCTGCGGGCTAGGTGTATTGATCACGAGCGTTGTTGACACTTGCCGGGCTTGATCATGGCGAAGACCTCCGGTGTGGTGGAGCTGTCTAGGACTGCACCGCAC
>NZ_JBFAIP010000023.1:0-103527 GCF_040654775.1 Streptomyces sp. NPDC050636 | reverse complement strand
GGAGTGTCGCAATCCACACCGAACCCAGAAGGCCCTCACCCGTTCAAGCACCCAGCACGCGTGTCACCAACGTGCCGGGACAGCACACCTAGCCCGCCCCGAACCACCAACCGCGACCGACAACGGCTCCTGCCCCGGTTCACCACGCCGTACGGTGCGCGCCGGTGTGCACCGTGTCCCGCACTGTGAAATCCGGCATGGCCGCAGTCCGCCACCGAGCTAGGCTGCGGCCATGACCAGCAGCGCATCGCACTCCTCGCCCGTCCTTGACACCGCCCGTCGCGCCAGGGAGGCGGCCGCCGTCCTGGCGCCGCTGCCGCGTACGGCCCGTGACGGAGCGCTGCTCGCCATCGCCGACGCCCTGGTGGCGCGCACCGACGTGATCATCGCGGCCAACGCCGAGGACGTCGCCAAGGCGCAGGAGGCCGGCACCGCCGCATCGATCGTGGACCGGCTCACCCTCACCCCCGAGCGGATCGCGGCGATCGCCGCGGACGTCCGCGATGTCGTGGCGCTGCCCGACCCGGTGGGCGAGGTGGTACGCGGCTCGACCCTGCCCAACGGCCTCGACCTGCGCCAGGTCCGGGTCCCGCTCGGCGTGATCGGGATCATCTACGAGGCCCGGCCGAATGTGACGGTGGACGCCGCGGCCCTGTGCCTGAAGTCCGGCAACGCCGTACTGCTGCGCGGCTCGTCGTCCGCGTACGCCTCCAACAGCGCCCTGGTGGAGGTGCTGCGGGACGCCGTCGTGAGCGCCGGGCTGCCGGCCGATGCGGTGCAGCTGGTGCCCGGCGAGAGCCGCGACTCGGTGCGCGAGCTGATGCGGGCCCGCGGCCTGGTCGATGTGCTGATCCCGCGCGGTGGCGCCTCGCTGATCCGTACGGTCGTCGAGGAGTCCACCGTCCCGGTGATCGAGACCGGCACCGGCAACTGCCATGTCTACGTCGACGAGGCCGCCGACATCGACATGGCGATCGACATCCTCATCAACTCCAAGGCGCAGCGGCCCAGCGTCTGCAACGCCGCGGAGACGGTGCTGGTGCACGCCGGGATCGCGGAGAAGTTCCTGCCGCGCGCCCTGGACGCGCTGACCCAGGCCGGCGTGATCGTGCACGGCGACGCGGCCTGGCAGCAGGCGGGCCCCGGTCTGGTCGCCCCCGCCACCGACGACGACTGGGCCACCGAGTACCTCTCGTACGACATCGCGGCCGCCGTGGTGCCCGACCTGGACGCGGCGGTGGCGCATATCCGCCGCTGGACCTCCGGCCACACCGAGGCCATCGTCACCACCTCGCAGGCCGCGGCCCGCCGCTTCACCCAATTGGTGGATTCCACGACCGTCGCGGTGAACGCCTCCACCCGCTTCACCGACGGCGGCCAGTTCGGCTTCGGCGCGGAGATCGGCATCTCGACGCAGAAGCTGCACGCCCGTGGCCCCATGGGGCTGCCGGAGCTCACGTCCACGAAGTACATCGTCACGGGAGACGGACACACCCGCTGAAGCGTCCCCCGGATTCGCCCTTCGCCCCGCGTCGTTCTCTCTGCGTTCTCCCTGCCCAAAACGACCGGCCGGGGCTAACCTGGACGGGTGCCGGACGACGTGGGGGGCAAGCCGTTCCCGGACGGCGAAGAGCCCGAAGAGCACCGCCACGGGAGCCACGGAAACGCGGATGAAGAATTCGCCTCCGTGGTTTTCGACGAGGATTTCGTACGGTCCGCGCCGTTCCATGAGCCTTCCGCGGTCGAGCGGCTGCTGGCCGCGGCGGAGGCGCGCGCCGAGGCCGAGGCGGCCCGCTCGGGGTCCGGTTTCGGCGGTGAGGGCGCGGACGGCCATGAGGGCCGGGACGGTCTGGATCCGGACGCCGACGACTACGACATACGTGGCGAATACGGTGGCCACGGGGACTACGACGACTACGGTCCGCGCAGTCCGTACGGACCCTACGGCGGGGCGCTGCGCCCCTACCGCAGCAGCGCCCGCTGGCACCGGCCGATCGCCTGGGTGCTGGCCGTCGTGATGGGCATCGGTCTGGTGGCGCTGGCCTTCAGTGCCGTCTACCGCGGGGCCTCCGGCAGGAACCAGAGCCCGGCGCCGGCGCCCGCCTCCAGCGAGGTGGATGCGACCTCCTCCGCCGGTGCGGACGCGCCGTCGTCCAGCGGGGCGGGCGGCGTCCAGAAGGTGCGCCCAGGGCTGCTGCCGTCCGCGTCGGCCGGGTCCGGGCGGCCGACGGCCTCCGCGGTGCCGCGGGCCCACTGACGCCGTTTCTGGGCCGTCCTGCCGCCGGGTGCGGAAATTCACGGCGCTCGCACGGAAAATTGCGGGCAACCCGGAGTCGTCCACTGAAGTTGTGCCGCACCGGGGCGTTTACCGGGGCCTTGGCAGACCTACCCTAGTTGTATGAGCGGGCCTGGTGACCCTCCCGAAGGGACGCCTAACGGCGCCTCGGGAGGCGGTGAGGACGAATACCGATCCGTTGTCTTCGACGAATCGTTCGTGCGCGCTGCACGGCTGCAGGAATTCTCCGCGGACGAGCGGCTGGGTGAGCACCATTCGCCGGCCGTCAAGACCCGGCACAACTGGCTGCGGGCCGGCGGCTCCCGGCAGGCGATCCTGCTGGTGCTGCTGATCGTGCTCGCCTTCGGCACCGCCGTCTACATGGGCGTGCGCCACCCCTACAAGGTCCCGGAAACGTCCCGGGCGCAGCCGCTGCGGTCCGCGGTCGTGCCGCTCGCACCGACCGGTACGGTGCCGGGCGCGACCCCCCGCGACCTCTTCGCGCACAGCCCCGCGGCCGATTTCCGCATCGGCGCCGCGGGCGTCAACATGCCTGCCGTTCAGCGCACCGAGCACTTCTCCGACGGCCAGATCGTCTCCGCTCTGAGCATCGCGAAGGACTACATCGTCCGCTCCTCGCTGGACCCGGCCACCCTCACCGGCGGTTCGGTGCGGCCGGTCCGGCTGCTGCTCGACACCGCCCAACTCGACCAGTTCGACCGGAGCTTGGCGCATCCCGACGATGACGGGCGGTATGCGGCCACCGGCTGGCTGACCCGCTTCGACCCGGAGCGGACCGAGCTCGCCGACCGTGACGTACGGGTCGACGGGACGCTGTCCGCAAGGGAGTCGAGCCCGGACGCGCTCGACGTCGTCGCCGACTACACCTTCGTCTACGCGGTCCGGCCCACCAAGGACGCGCTGCGGGCCGACCCCGCGGACCAGGCCGCCGGCAAGGTCACGCCGGGTGCCGCCTCGCTGTTCACCGTCCGCCGCGAGCTGCATTTCCGGCTCGACCGGGACGACCTCAACGACCACCGCCTGGAGGTGCTGCAGAGCAGCCTGCAGGCAGGACCGCTCGCCTGCTCCTCGAAGCCGGCCGACGCGCTGCGTCCGCTGCTTGCGGGACAGCGCGCCGGCGTTGACCGGCCGTCGGGCACCGACCCCTACTCCAGGAGCCGGGCCAACCCCTCGCTCTGCGGCGAGCTGGCGGCTACTTCCCAGCCGAGCCCGAGTCACCCGATCCGTTAGCGCCGTCCGCGCCGCCGGAGCCGTCGGGCCGCTGGCCGCTACGGAAGACCGTGTCCCGCAGCTTGCCGCCCAAGTCGCCCGCGCCGCCCGCGATATCGCGCACCAGGCCCATCAGCGGGTCCTTGCTGTTGCGCATCGAGTCGGCGTAGTGCGCCGCGGAGTCCTTGAACGAGTCGGACACCGAGGTGTCCTTGTCCTCGTCACGCCGTGGGTAGTGGCCGTCCATGATCCGCTGGTAGTCGCGGCTGGCCGCCCACTTCTTCAGCTCGGCCGCCCGCACGGTCGTGAACGGGTGGCTGCGCGGCAGGAGGTTGAGAATCTTCAGCACGGAGTCGCGCAGATCGCCGCCCGACTCGTAATCGTCCGCCTGCTCCAGGAAGGCGTCCACATTCATCTCGTGCAGATGATTGCCGCCGGCCAGCTTCATCAGACCGCGCATCGAGGCCTGCAGATCCTGCCCGACCAGCAGCCCGGCGCGGTCCGCGGACAGCTCCGACTTGCGGAACCACTCGCGCAGCGCGGTCACGATCGCCATGATCGCGACATTGCCCAGCGGGATCCAGGCGACCTTCATGGCGAGGTTCGTCAGGAAGAGCAGGATCGTGCGGTAAACGGCGTGACCGGACAGCGCGTGCCCGACCTCGTGGCCGATGACCGCCCGCATCTCCTCCTCGTCCAGGAGCTCGACGAGGCCGGTCGTCACCACGATGATCGGCTCGTCCAGACCGATACACATGGCATTGGGCTGCGGGTCCTGATTCACGTACATCGGCGGGACCTTCTCCAGGTCCAGGATGTAGCAGGCGTCGCGCAGCATGTCGTTGAGATGGGCGAACTGCTGCTCGCTGACGCGGACCGAGTCCGACAGGAAGAGCAGCCGCAGGCTGCGCTCCGGCAGCAGGCCGCTCAGCGTCTTGAATACGGTGTCGAATCCGCTCAGCTTGCGCAGCGCCACCAGCGCCGAGCGGTCCGCCGGGTGCTCGTACGAGCGGGACGAGATTCCGGGGAAACGCCTGCGGTCCCGGCTCGGTACGTTCTCGCTGCCGCCTGGGCTCTCCGTCATTGGGGCCTCCCCCTGTTCGACTGCGTGTGTTCAGACTAGAGGACGCCACTGACAGGCAAATGGATGCTCGGGCGTACGCTGGCGATCGCACCGAATGACCGCACAAGCCCGCACAAAAGGGAGCGCACCGTCATGCCGATTCCGAGCGTGCTGCTCGCCGCAGCGCAGGAGACCTCCAAGGCCGATGGTCCCGGGTGGCTGCTGCGCGCCGTGATCGTCGTCGGCGTCGTGGGTGTCGCCTTCCTCGCCTGGTTCCTGCTGCGCGGTTACGGCAACCAGGACTGACGAAGCGGGCATCATGGACGCCCATGGCGCGGGCTTCCGGAGTGCCCGGGGGTGGAGTCGCCGTGAGCCCGCGGTGAGCTGATGCTTACGATGTGGCGGAAGTCTCTGCCCGACCCCAGCCCGGATTGGTTCTGCCGACGATGAGCCTGCACACCACCGCACAGTCCCTGGTCTCCCTCGCTGCCGAACCCGGACATGAGGGCGGTCACGCCAGCCTCAGCCCGTACCTGACCGGTGGCGGCGCCCTTTTTATCCTGCTCCTCCTGCTCTGGGTCACCACCCGCTTCAACCGGGACCGCTGAGCCTGAACACCCGGCCCCCGGCAGCGCGCCCCGCCAAGTAGGGTCTGCACGCATGGGAGAGCACACAGGGCCCGTGAAGCGGCGACTCGGAGTGATGGGCGGCACGTTCGACCCGATCCATCACGGTCACCTGGTCGCCGCCAGCGAGGTGGCCAGCCAGTTCCACCTCGACGAGGTCATCTTCGTGCCTACGGGGCAGCCGTGGCAGAAGAGCCACAAGACGGTGTCCCCGGCCGAGGACCGGTATCTGATGACGGTCATCGCGACCGCCTCGAACCCGCAGTTCTCCGTCAGCCGTATCGACATCGACCGCGGCGGCAAGACGTACACCATCGACACCCTGCGTGATCTGCGTGCCGAGCACATAGACGCGGATCTCTTCTTCATCACCGGCGCCGACGCGCTCGGCCAGATCCTCACCTGGCACGACGCCGAGGAACTGGTCTCGCTCGCCCATTTCATCGGCGTCACCAGGCCCGGCCATGTCCTCGCGGACCCCGGCCTGCCCGAGGGCGCGGTGTCCCTGGTCGAGGTGCCCGCGCTGGCCATCTCCTCGACCGACTGCCGGGCGCGGGTCGCCCAGCGGGACCCGGTCTGGTACCTGGTTCCGGACGGTGTGGTGCGCTACATCGACAAAAAGCAGCTGTACCGCAACGACCGCTGACGGGGCTGACGGAAAGGGGCACCGGTGAGCGACCGACAGGATCCGTACGGGCCGCAGGACCCGTATGCCCACGACCCGTATGCCCAGGAGCACCAGGGGCAGCCGGGTTACACCTATGACGCCTACGGGCAGCCGGTGTACCGCGACGCGCCGCAGCAGCCGTACGAGCAGGGATACGACCCGTACGGGCAGCCGGCCGCGCCCGCCCCCACCTCCTATGACGGCTACGACCCGTACCAGGGGCAGCAGCCGCATCAGGGGCAGCAGGAGTACGGCTATGACACGTCGTACGGCGGCGGCCGGCAGCAGCCCGGCTACCCACAGCAGTACGACCCGTATGCCCAGCCCCAGCCCCAGCACCCGCAGCAGGAGTGGGTCCCCCAGCAGGCGCCGCGGACGCCGTACGAGCAGGTCCCGTACGACGAGTCCCGCTACGAGGAGGCCCGGCCGCAGCAGTACGAGGAGCCGCGGCCGCCGGCGCAGCGCCGCGCACCGTCGGCCGGCGGCCCGTCAGCGGGTGGCGCACCGGAGGTCGGCGCGGAGTCCCGTGGCGCGTCCGGTCCGGGCGGTCCGTCGTCCTCCGCCCCGGAGTACCGCACCGAGCAGTTCTCCTTCATCGAGGAGCCGGACGAGGACTCCGAAGACGTCATCGACTGGCTGAAGTTCACCGAGAGCCGCACCGAGCGGCGCGAGGAGGCCAAGCGCCGCGGCCGCAGCCGGATCGTCGCGCTGACCGTCGTGCTGGCCCTGGTGGTGGCCGGCGGCGTCGGCTATCTGTGGTGGGCGGGCAAGCTCCCGGGACTGTCCGGCGCGGCCACCGGCCAGGAGGCCGGCGGACAAGGCGAGAAGCGCGATGTCCTCGTCGTGCATCTGCGGGACACCAAGTCCGGGAACAGCTCGACGGCGCTGCTTGTGGACAACGAGACCACCCACAAGGGCACCACCGTCCTCCTGCCCAACAACCTCGTCGTCACCAAGGACGACGGGACCGCCACGACCCTCGGCAAGTCCGTGAAGGACGAGGGCTCCGACCCGACCAGGGACTCCCTCAACACCCTCCTGGGCGCCGACCTCAAGGCCAGCTGGCGGCTGGACACCCCGTATCTGGAGAACCTCGTCGAGACGGTCGGCGGCATCTCCCTCGACGCCGATGCCACCGTGCCCGGCGCCAAGAAGGGCGACTCCCCGCTGGTCAAGCAGGGCAGCGCACAGGACGTCAACGGACAGGCGGCCGTCGCGTACGCCACCTACCAGGCGCCGGGCGAGACCCAGGTCAAGCAGCTGCAGCGGTTCGGTCAGGTCATGCAGGCCACGCTGAAGAAGGTCTCCAGCGACGCGGACGGTGCCACCGCCATCGTGAAGGCGCTGCTGCAGGTGCTCGACCCGCCGCTCACCGAGGCCGAGCTGGGCAGCTCGCTGGCGCAGCGCGCGGAGCTGGCGAAGACCGGCGCCTACCGCACCGCCCTGCTGCCGGTGCAGGCGAACGGCACGCTCAGCCAGACGGCCTCGGACACCGTGGTCAAGGACGTGCTCGGCGGCACGGTCAAGAAGACCGACCCCGAAGCGGCCTCCCGGGTCGCGGTCCGTAATGCCAGCGGCACCAGGGACGCCACCGGAAAGGCACAGGTCGCGCTGGTCAACGGCGGCTACACCTTTGTCGACGACGGCACCGGCACGGCGGTCGCCACGTCCCAGGTGACCTACGCGGACGCCGGCCAGAAGGCCAAGGCCGCAGAGGTCGCCAAGACGCTGGGCCTGCCCGTGAGCGCGGTCAAGCAGGGCAGGGGCGCTTCGAACGCCGATATCACCGTCGTCCTGGGCCAGGACTTCAAGGGCTGACCGGAGGCGCGGACGAGGCGTCCCACCAGGGGTTCGGCCGGGTCGGCCGGGCCCGGCCGGCGGGGCGGACCGGTCATCGGCCGGCCGGTGTGTTCGAAAAGCCATCCGGGAGTGTCGGTGGTCCGTGAGACCCTTGAGAGGTACCTGACCGCCGATCCGGCCGCCCATGGCGGTGGCGCGCCGCGTTGCCGCCGCGAGCCGCCTGCCCCGGCCGGAGAAGCTGCCCTCGACCCGGAAAGCCGCTTGTGACCGCCACGGACCGCTCCATCGAGCTCATCAACGCCGCCGCCCAGGCAGCGGCCGACAAGCTCGCGCACGACATCATCGCCTACGACGTCAGCGACGTCCTCTCGATCACCGACGCCTTCCTGCTGGCCTCGGCCCCCAGTGACCGCCAGGTCAAGTCGATCGTCGACGAGATCGAGGAACGCCTCAACAAGGACCTCGGCGCCAAGCCGGTCCGCCGCGAAGGCGACCGCGACGCCCGCTGGGTGCTGCTGGACTACGTCGACATCGTGGTGCACGTCCAGCACAGCGAGGAGCGCGTCTTCTACGCGCTTGAGCGCCTCTGGAAGGACTGCCCCGAGATCGACCTCCCCGAGGAGGCCAAGGCGACCCGCGGCAAGGCCGCCGCGCACGCCGAGGCCTCGACCGGCGAGCAGGACGGAGACCTGCACTGAACGGCACCAAGGTCGACCGGGGCCGCCGCGTCGTCCTGTGGCGCCATGGTCAGACGGCCTGGAATCTGGAGCGCCGCTTCCAGGGATCCACGGACATCGAGCTGACGGAGACGGGCCTCGGGCAGGCGCGCCGCTCGGCCCGGCTGCTCGCGGCCCTCAAGCCGGACGCCATCGTCGCCTCCGACCTCCAGCGGGCCGCGGCGACGGCGCGCGAGCTGGCCGACCTCGCCCGGCTCGATGTGACGTACGACGCGGCCTTGCGCGAGACGTACGCGGGCGCCTGGCAGGGGCTGACGCACGAGGAGATCCTCGCGCAGTACGGCGAGCAGTACACCGCCTGGAAACGTGGCGAGCCGGTGCGCCGCGGCGGCGGCGAGCTGGAGACCGAGGTCGCCGACCGGGCCGCCCCGTTCGTGCTCGGCCACGCCGACAAGCTGCCCGACAACGGCACCCTGGTCGTCGTCAGCCACGGCGGCACGATCCGCACCACCATCGGGCGGCTGCTCGGCCTGGACCCCCATAACTGGGAGGGCCTGGGCGGGCTGTCCAACTGCTGCTGGTCCGTGCTGGGCGAGGGCGCGCGCGGCTGGCGCCTGCTGGAGCACAACGCCGGCACGCTGCCCGAGCCGGTGATCGGTGACGACATCTGATCCCCGTGTCCGATCCCCGCGGCCGGGGGCCGGTCGGCCGGATTTCACATCTGGGCAGGTCGCAGGCTAAAGTTCATCTTGTTCGCGGCGCCGCCGGGGGAGACCCGGGGGAGCGGAACAAGACCCGGGGCTATAGCTCAGTTGGTAGAGCGCCTGCATGGCATGCAGGAGGTCAGGAGTTCAATTCTCCTTAGCTCCACAACCCGGATGATCCCGTCTCCTCGCGGAGTCAGTGCACGGCACTGGATGGCGAGAGGGCGGGATCTCTGCGTTGTACCGCCGCTCCAGACCGCGAAGGCAGGAGCGCAGCGCCTCGATGATCGCGTGCCCCCTGGGGCGACCGATTCCACGTCCCCCTCACGGGCGGGGACGTGGGGGACGCTCCGGCCAGGCTTCCCGGCAAGCCTGACGCGACAGGCGGGAAGCGGCAGGGTGGCAGGGGCGCCGCCGACGGCTGTGCTCACTCCGCCAACTCAGGTGACCATTAACGGTGGTGGCAGTGACAACGGTGACGCGAGTGACCGGCCTGGGTATTCGTCGCGTATGTCGGGGTTGGGGCCCGGGGGCGGGTTCGCCGCCGTCCCAAACCTCTCCGGGGTGTTTTGGAGTCCTTGCGCAGGGAGCGCGCGGCGGGTGCGAACGGGCTTGTGGTGACCGCCACCTGGGCCGGACTGCTGCTGGTTACCTCGCTTTTCGGGATGCTCTTCCTGAATCAGCTCAATGCAGAGGGCCGGGCATGGACACGCGTGCACTGTGGGTGAGCAAGCTCGCGCTGACGGCCCCGGCGGCGCCGGTGGGTCGACCAGGGTGGCGCGAAGGCGGGCCTGACCCGGTAGGCGGTCCGTGGCAGAATCGGACGGCGCCGGCAGGGGAGGAGATATCGCGATGCCCACGAGCATCCTCGAGGAGGTCAATGACCTGCTCGAAGTGGCCGAGGCGCAGGGTTATGACTGGCTGCCGGAATACGCGCTTCGCTTCACCTGCCCGCTCGACGGCCCAGGGGCTGAGTGCCGTGGAGGCGATGGTTCCGCCCTGCAGTGCCCCTCCTGTGGTTCGTCGCATGTCGCGCAGATGTTGGGCGACAACGGAGGGATTTCGTTCGTCTGTACCGCCTGCGGCCACAGTTGGAGCTGACTGATGGGCGCTCATAGCAGGAAATGCGACTGGTGCGGCAGCGGGACGCCGATCGTCCGTGACATGGAGCCGGTCAACGCCGACTACCAGTACTGGTGCGAGGAATGCGCACGGGCCCTGGTCATAAAAGGCGACCCCATCGAGACCTACCGGGAGCTCGACGGGGAGCCGATTTACGGCCGGCTGCTGGACGAGCACTGCACGCTGAAGCGGTTCTACTCGTTCGCGACGGCCTGAGTCGGCCAGTTCCGGCCGGTCATCGCCGATACCGCACCGCTACCGCCTCCACCGCCCGCTTTCGCCCGTTCCAAGATTTTTTCGGGCAGTTCCGGGCAGAGCGGAACTCCCACGGATTTGCCGGACGTTGTGGGATCAAGAGCCGCTGCTGCGAATGGCCGGCGGCACGGGGGAAGCGACACGGGGGTCGCATCGTGACCGATACCGAGATCAAGCCTGTCTGGACTGCGGCGGTCGAAGGTGCCCAGCGGAGCGAAAGACGGGAAGCCGCGGCTCAGCTGAGGCCGTTCACCGAAGCGCTGAGCATGCCACCGACGCGCAGCCGTCGGAGTATCCCAACGACCACCGCGCGGCGGCCCGGTGACACCACGGCTCCCTCCAACTTCCTTCCCGGGGGCGGGAGATACCGCTCAACATCCAGGACCGCACCCTCGATATGGACGAGGAAGGCCGGCTGACGGGCCGTCTGCTGCACAAGACCTGGCGGTACGTCGGACGTCGTCGTCATGCCGCCGGAGGCACTGGTGTTTCACCACCATCAGCCGGGCGGGGGACGCGATCAGAGCGCCCGCCGATCCGCCACAGCCGGGCCGCGGTCAGTGCGAGCAGTGCCAGGCCGGCGAGTGGATAGCTGCCGGAGAGCAGCATCTGGATGCCGTTCTGGTGCAGTTCCTCGTGGTGGTGCCAGCGGTGTGGAACCCACCACAGCGCGAACGAGCAGAACAGGAGGCCCATCGCGGTGGTCGTCGCCCACCAGTGGCGGGCGGCGCCTCCGGTGCGGCGCAGCGCCTCGGCGCCGAGCAGGATCAGCATCGGGACGTTCCACACCCAGTGGTGCGACCAGGAGACCGGGCTGACCAGCAGGGCGGTCGCGGCGCAGGCGACGGCGGCCCAGGCGCGTTCTCCACGCAGCAGTGATCCAACGGCCAGGGCCAGCCCGAGCGCGGCCGTCAGGCCCGCCACCACGAGCCAGGCCATGCCCGGGTCGTGGGTGTGCAGCAGCCGGGCGAGGGCGCCACGCAGCGACTGGTTCGCGGTGATTTCCACCTCACCGACCCGGTCGGCGGCGAACACGATCTCGGTCCAGAAGCGGTGCGAGTCACGGGGCAGGACGAGGGCGGAGAGGAGGGCGGTGCCGAGGAAGGCCACGATGGCGACGCAGGCCTGCCGCAGCCAGGGGTTCCAGGCGGCGCGCACCCCTGCGCCGGCCCGTATCCGCCGGCCGGCGCAGACAGCGCCGGCCACCGCGAGGAAGACGGCGAACAGCGCCGGGGTGAGTTTGAGGCCGGCCGCGATGCCGATGCCGATGCCCGCCCAGCGGTTGGTGTCCTTGCGGGTCAGGTCCCACAGGACCAGCACGGCCAGGAGGAGGTTGATCTGGCCGTAGCGCAGGGTCGTCCACACCGGCTCGCACCACACCAGCAGCGCGGAGAGCGCGAGCGTGGCCGCGGGCCGGGGGAGCCGCCGAGGCCGGTTCACCAGCCGTAGCGAGAGATGGACGACGGAGACGAACAGCAGGAGGTTCCCGGCGGTGGCCAGGGTCCGCATCGTCGGCACACCGATCAGGGTGAGCGGGGTGAACAGCAGGGCGGCGAAGGGCGGGTAGGTGTTGGGCAGATGCGCCGAGGTCGCGACCATGTCGTAGAGGTCCTCGCCGTTGCGGGCGGTCCAGCCCTCGGCGCGGTAGACCATGAGGTCGATCATCGTCACATGCGCGAGGCGCTGCGCGACCCAGAAGGCGGCGAAGGAGACGACGCAGGCCAGGGCCGCCGCCGCGGTCGGGTGCCGGCGGATGAGGCCCCTGACGGGGGCGGAGCCGCGGGGGTCGGCGGACTGTTGCAGCTCCAGCGCGGTCACGGCGTACGGCTCCCCAGGACGAATCGGGCACAGATCGCCGACAGTACCGCGCGTCGCGCCGAACGGCCCGCGGGAGAACGATTTGGCGAAAGCCCGGGATGGCCGTGTAATGTAGGCGATGCCGCAGCGGGGGACCGCGCGGAGCAAGACAAGGGGCTATAGCTCAGTTGGTAGAGCGCCTGCATGGCATGCAGGAGGTCAGGAGTTCAATTCTCCTTAGCTCCACAATATTCAGAGTGGGTCGTCCGAATCGGACGGCCCGCTCTGTTGTGCGCTGCGACAGATCCGGCCGTACGGACGCGGAGTTCCTCCCGGATCGACCTGATGCCCGGTCAACGGATGGTCGCGCACGGCGAGTTGCCCGCCTGCTCCAGGTCTCACGACCTGGCTGCGCAGCCTGGGCAAGGACAGCTCGCTGCGCGCGGTCGTCGGCCACGGCGATGTCACCGGCGTGGGGACACCGGGCGCCGGATATGTGAGCTCCCACCGGCCCTGACGCGGACGGGGTCCGCACGGGGGAATCCTCGGCGCGGGCCCCGTGCGCCCTGCGGTACCCTGACGCCATGCGTGCCGTACGCCTTCTGCTTAGCGGGCCGCGCTGATCAGTCCCGACCGGGCCATCCGCTGTGGCCGCCCGGGTCGGCATCGGCGCGGCGTCCCCTCCTGTGCGAGGGGCATTTTTGTTTCCGCAGAAACCGTGTCCGCAGCAGCCGCAGGCAGAGACGATCGATGGAGCTTTGAGGACGATGAGCGAGACGACTACCGCTGCCGAGGTGGCAGCGCCGCACCGCTATACGGCTGCGCTGGCCGCCGACATCGAGGCACGCTGGCAGGACTTCTGGGAGTCGGAGGGGACCTACGAGGCCCCGAACCCGAGTGGTGACCTGGCCGGCGACGCCGCGCTGATCGCCCGCCCCAAGAAGTTCATCATGGACATGTTCCCGTACCCCTCGGGGGCGGGACTGCACGTCGGCCACCCCCTGGGCTACATCGCCACCGACGTCTACGCCCGCTTCCACCGCATGACGGGCCACAACGTCCTGCACACCCTGGGCTTCGACGCCTTCGGCCTGCCCGCCGAGCAGTACGCCGTCCAGACCGGTACGCACCCGCGGGTCTCCACCGAGGCCAACATCGTCACCATGAAGGCGCAGCTGCGCCGCCTGGGCCTGGGCCACGACCAGCGCCGCTCGATCGAGACGATCGACCCGGCGTACTACAAGTGGACCCAGTGGATCTTCCTGCAGATCTTCAACTCCTGGTACGACCCGGAGGCGGACGCGGCACGCCCGATCGAAACCCTGGTGGCGCAGTTCGAGGCCGGCACCCGGGAGACCCCCGACGGCCGGGCCTGGGCGGAGCTGAGCAACGCCGAGCGGGCCGGTGTTCTGGGCGAGTACCGCCTGGCGTACGCCTCGGACGCGCCGGTCAACTGGTGCCCCGGGCTGGGCACCGTGCTGGCCAATGAGGAGGTCACCGCCGACGGCCGGTCCGAGCGCGGCAACTTCCCGGTCTTCAAGGCCAAGCTGCGCCAGTGGAACATGCGCATCACCGCCTACGCGGACCGGCTGCTGAACGACCTGGACGCGCTGGACTGGCCCGAGGCCATCAAGCTGCAGCAGCGCAACTGGATCGGCCGCTCCGAAGGCGCGCGCGTCGACTTCCCGGCGGGCGACGAGAAGATCACCGTGTTCACCACCCGCCAGGACACCCTGTTCGGCGCGACGTACATGGTGCTGGCTCCGGAGCACCCGCTGATCGCGGACCCCGAGAACGGCAACGGCACCGGCTCCATCGTTCCGGACGCCTGGCCCGAGGGCACCCACGAGGTGTGGACCGGCGGTCATGCCACCCCGGCTGACGCTGTCGCCGCGTACCGCAAGCAGGCCGCCGCCAAGTCGGACATCGAGCGGCAGGCCGAGGCCAAGGACAAGACCGGCGTCTTCACCGGTGTGTACGCCACCAACCCGGTCAGCGGCGAGCGGGTACCGGTCTTCATCGCCGACTACGTCCTGATGGGCTACGGCACCGGCGCGATCATGGCGGTCCCGGCCCACGACAGCCGTGACTTCGCCTTCGCCCGCGCCTTCGAGCTGCCGATGCGCTGCGTCGTGGAGCCGTCGGACGACCGTGGCACCGACCCGTCGACCTGGGAGGATGCCTTCTCCTCGTACGAGGCGAAGATCGTCAACTCGTCCGACTCGGAGATCTCGCTGGACGGCCTGGGCGTGGCGGACGCCAAGGCGAAGATCACCGACTGGCTGGCCGTCAAGGGCATCGGCGAGGGCACCGTCAACTTCCGGCTGCGCGACTGGCTGTTCAGCCGGCAGCGCTACTGGGGCGAGCCGTTCCCGATCGTCTACGACGAGGACGGTGTGGCGCACGCGCTGCCCGAGTCGATGCTGCCGCTGGAACTGCCGGAGGTCGACGACTACTCGCCGCGCACCTTCGACGCGGACGACGCCGACACCCAGCCGGAGACCCCGCTGTCCCGGAACGAGGACTGGGTCAACGTCGAGCTGGACCTCGGCGACGGCGTCAAGCGCTACCGCCGCGAGACCAACACCATGCCCAACTGGGCGGGGTCGTGCTGGTACGAGATGCGCTACCTGGACCCGAACAACGCCGACGCGCTGGTCGAGCCGGGTATCGAGCAGTACTGGATGGGGCCGCGCGGCGGGCAGCCGCACGGTGGTGTCGACCTGTATGTGGGCGGCGCCGAGCACGCCGTACTGCATCTGCTGTACGCCCGCTTCTGGTCCAAGGTGCTGCACGACCTGGGGCACGTCTCCTCGCGTGAGCCGTTCCACAAGCTGTACAACCAGGGCATGATCCAGGCCTTCGTGTACCGGGACAGCCGCGGTATCGCCGTCCCCGCCGCCGAGGTCGAGGAGCGCGACGGCGCGTACTACTACCAGGGCGACAAGGTCAGCCGCGTCCTGGGCAAGATGGGCAAGTCCCTGAAGAACGCCGTCACCCCGGACGAGATCTGTGCCGAATTCGGTGCGGACACGCTGCGGCTGTACGAGATGGCGATGGGCCCGCTGGATGTGTCCCGCCCGTGGGACACCCGCGCGGTCGTCGGCCAGTACCGCCTGCTGCAGCGCCTGTGGCGCAACGTCGTGGACGAGGCGACCGGCGAGGTCACCGTCGTCGACACCGAGCCGGACGAGGCGACCCTGCGCGCGCTGCACAAGGTGATCGACGGCGTCACCCAGGACATGGCGAACCTGCGCTTCAACACCGCCATCGCCAAGGTGACCGAGCTGAACAACCACCTGACCAAGGTGGGCGACCCGGTCTCGCGCACGGTCGCGGAGCGGCTGGTGCTGCTGATGGCCCCGCTGGCGCCGCATATCGCCGAGGAGCTGTGGCGCAAGCTGGGCCACACCGAGACGGTCGTGCACGCGGACTTCCCGGTGGCCGACCCCGCGTACGTCGTGGACGAGGCCGTGACCTGCGTCGTGCAGATCAAGGGCAAGGTCAAGGCCCGCCTGGAGGTCGCCCCGTCGATCTCCGACGCGGACCTGGAGGCGGCCGCGCTGGCCGAGCCCGCCGTGGTCGCCGCGCTGGGCGGCGCGGGCATCCGGAAGGTGATCGTCCGGGCGCCGAAGCTGGTCAACATCGTCCCGGCGTAGCGGCCGGGCCCCGCTGCAGCGGCGCTTCGGGCGCCGTAAACGCGCGGTATAGGTGCTTTCCCCTACGGGCAGGTTGGGGGTTCAAAGGGAACCCCTGACCTGCCCGAACCGTTTACCGTGGAGACACAGGGCGCGGGTGACGAACCTGCGCCGCCGACACCTCTGGGGGACGCCCATGGAAGCCCTAGTCGCCATCCTCGGGCTGCTCTTCGTGCTGTTCGTTGCGGCGGGGGTATTCGTCACGGTCAAGGCCGTGCAGGCGGCCAAGCGCGGCGTGGACCGCACGGTCGCCCAGGCCCGCAGAACCGTCGAGGACACCAGCCTGCGCGCCCGGCAGTACACCCAGCCCGGCGTGACCGGCGAGCTGGCGCAGCTGCGGCTGTCGCTGCGTACGTCCATGCGGGCCACCCAGGAGGTGCTGCGCACCGGCTCCCAGGAGGACGCCTCGCTCAGCGAGACCCTGAGCCTCTTCGAGCGGCTCAGCGCCCATGGCCATGAGCTGGACGACGAGCTCAAGCGGCTGGAGCGGGAGCCCGACAGGGCCACCATCGCCGCCCGGCTGCCGGACCTCCGGGAGCGCACCGAGCGGATCACGCACTCCGCGGAGTCGCTGCGCTGGGCGGCCCGCGACCGGGCGCGGAAGTTCGCGGACGACGACCTGGCGGCGCTCAGCGACCAGATCGACATGGAGGCGGGAGCGCTCCGGCACTGGACGCGGGAACCGGCAGGGGAGTCGCCGGTGGACGGGGCCACGGCGGCTTCGGGCGACGGTGCGCGGACAGGCCGCGCCGACGGACCGTACTCCTGGGGACCCACGGCCGAGGAACCGGCAGCGGCCGAAGAAGCACCGGCGATCACCGCCAAGGACCCGCGCACCCAGCCGTCCTACCCGTGGCAGAAGGCCCCCAGGGCGGAGGGCATGCCCAGGACGGAGGGCACGCCGCCCTGAGGCTGCGAGGCATCGACGGGGGAGGGGTGGGGCGGGGGCGGGGTCCCCAGGGGCGAGGTACTCAACGGCGCGCCCGGTGGGCACTTGGCAGAGCCTCGGTGAACCCGGGAAGATCTCGGGCGGGGCCCGCACCGCCTTGGGTGGGGCCCGCACTGTCGGGCGTCGGGGTGGCCGGATAACCTCCCAGTCATGTCCCGCCATGTCGCGATCGTCACCGATTCCACGGCCTACCTGCCGCGGGCGGCAATCGAGCGCCACCACATCACGGTTGTGCCGCTGACCGTCGTCCTGGGGGACCAGGCCCTCGAAGACGGCACCGAGATCTCCGCGAGATCCCTTGCCCAGGCGCTCCAGAAGCACCGGCCGGTGACGACCTCCCGGCCCAGCCGCGAGACCTTCGCGGAGACCTATCGCGCGGTTGCGGCGGACGGCGCGAGCAGCATCATCTCCCTCCATCTCACCTCGGAGTTCTCCGGCACATATGACGCGGCGGTGCTCGCGGCCAAGGACGCCCCGGTTCCGGTACGCGTCGTGGACACCGGAATGGTCGCGATGGCCCTCGGGTTCTGCGCCCTGGCGGCCGCGGAGACGGCGGAGGCCGGCGGGAACGTCGATGAGGCGGTTGCGGCGGCGGAGAAGCGCGCCGCCGGCACCTCCGCCTACTTCTACGTCGACACGCTGGACTATCTGCGGCGCGGCGGCCGGATAGGCGCGGCCCAAGCGCTGCTCGGCTCGGCGCTCGCCGTCAAACCGATCCTGCAACTGGCCGACGGGCGGATCGAACTGCGGGAGAAGGTCCGTACGGCGTCCAAGGCCATCGCACGGCTGGAGGAGATCGCCGCGGAGCGGGCCGGCGAGAGCCAGGTCGATATCGCGGTGCACCATCTCGCGGCGGCGGAGCGGGCGGACGCGCTGGCACAGCGGTTGCGTGACCGGGTGCCGGGGCTGAACGAGCTGCATGTGAGTGAGGTGGGCGCGGTCATCGGCGCGCACACTGGGCCGGGTCTGTTGGGGGCTGTGGTGTCGCCGCGGTGAGAGGGCGTTTCTGAATGCCCTGTGGGTGACGGAGTTATCCACAACTGGCTGGCTGTCCACGGGAATTGACGCTGCTCGGCGGGATCGGCGTGGGGTGCCTACCGTCGATTGCATGACTTCTCGATCAGCTTCTGTGGTCCCGGCAAATTCACCGATCCCGCCGATCCTGCCGACCCCGTCGACCCTGTCGACCCCGTCGTCTCCTTCGGCTTCATCAGCTTCGTCCCTTCCAGCCGCTCCGTCTGGCTCCTCGGCTCGGTCAGGTGCCGCGAGGACCGGGCCTGGCCGGGCCGCAGGCCCTGACTCGCACGTTCGCCATCGTCAGCGGGAGCGGGCGCGGCGGCTCCGGGCTGGGGCGCGGCGTGCCGACCGGCATCGTGACGCCACGGCGGCGGTGCGGGCACGGGCCGCCGCGCTCTTCGCCGATGGGAGCGGCGGTTTCGGTGTCCGAACCGCCGCCCCCGCCGCCCCCGCCGACCCTTTCGATCCGCCCGATGCACCCGATGCACCCGATGCACCCGATGCACCCGATGCACCCGATGCACCCGATGTATCCGATCCACCGCACCGGCAGCATGACCCGCCGGGCGCGCGGCGCCGGCAGCGGGCGCTGCTTGCGGTACGTGAACGGCTGCCGTTGTGGGTGCAGTTACGGTGCGGCACGAATCCGAAGGCGCTCGCCGCTCTGGTCATGGTGCTGGTGGTGGCCGTGGGCTTCGCCGTCCACCACTTCTGGGCCGCACGCCCCGAGCAGGTACGCGCCCCCGCGGCTGAACGCGGCGTAGCGGCGCCCGGTCCTGACTCCCGGCAGCCCTCGTCGCCCTCGCCGCTATCGTCACCGGCCTCGGTGGCGAACGGTCCGCCGGGCGGCGCGGGCCGGCGACTGGTCGTCGATGTCACCGGCAAGGTCCGGCGCCCCGGCATTCACCGGCTGCCTCCGGGGTCCCGGGTGACCGATGCGCTACGGGCCGCGGGCGGCGTGCTGCGCGGTGCGAGCCTCCGTGGACTGAACCGGGCGCGACTGCTGGCCGACGGTGAGCAGATCGTGGTCGGGGCCGAAGGGACGGCGGGAGCGGGGGCCGGTAGCGGTGCGGGTGCGGGTGAGGCCGTTGCTGGAGGCTCAGGCAACGGTCCGCCGGGCGCAGGAGGCGGGCCGAGCGGGCCGGTGAGCCTCAGCACGGCGACCGAGCAGCAGCTCGACGCCCTGCCCGGAGTCGGGCCCGTGCTCGCCCGGCACATCATCGAATTCCGCACCCAGCACGGTGGGTTCACCTCGGTGGACCAGCTTCGCCAGGTGACCGGTATCGGTGATCGCCGGTTCGCCGATCTCCGTCCCCTGGTGCAGCCGTGACCGCCGGCCGCGCCACGGTGCACGCCTCGGCGGCGTCGCCGTACGGTGCCTCGGACCCGCACCAGGAGGGCCCGGCCGATCTGCGGCTGGTCGCGCCCGCACTGGCGGCCTGGGCGGCCGCGGCGATCGCCCTGGGTGCCCCGGGCGGTGGGGTGGCGGTGGCCTGTGCCGTAGCCGTCGTCCTGGCGGTACTCGTGTGGGGTGTGGCCGGGCGCCGAGCAGAGCGTGCGGGGGTGCCCGAGCCGGAGGGCGGCGGCGGGCACGTGCCTGGGTCCCGGCGGCCCGGCGTTCCCCGCCTCTGGTCGGCCGGCGCGTTGGCCGCCGTTGCGGCGGTGCTGCTGTGTGCCGCGGCGGGGGCCGCGTCCGCGGCGCTGCATGCGGCGGATCTGCGGCGCGGCCCGCTGCCCGCTTGGGCACAGCGGTATGCCCAGGTGACGGCCGAGCTGGAGGTGACCGGCGACCCGCGGCTGTCCCGGCCCAAGGTGCGCGGATCCCAACGGACGCCCCCGGCGCTGGTGTTCACCGCCGATGCCGTCCGGGTCACCGGACCGGACGGCGCGGTCACGGCCGTTCGTACGCCGGCCCTGGTCGTCGTGCAGCAACAGAGAGGGGACGGTGGGGTGGGGGAGGGGCCGGGCAGGTCGCGGAAGCCGGTAGCCACCCCACAAGGGCCAAGCACCCGTGACGAGGAGCGCGGCGGGCCCTCCCCGGCGTGGCGCGGGCTGCTGCCGTCGACCCATATCCGTGTGGTGGCCCGCTCCTCCCCGCCGATGTCGCCGGGCGACCAGGTTGCCGCGGTGCTCCGCGTCACCGCCGATGCGCCGCCGCTCAAGGTCGGCCCGCCGTCAGCCCTTCAGCGGCTGGCCGGAAGCCTGCGCGCCGGGCTCCGTGAGGCCACCGACGGACTGCGCCCCGATGCCCGTGCGCTGCTGCCCGGCCTCGTTGTCGGGGACACCTCCCGGGTGCCGCCGGAGCTCGACGACGCCTTTCGCGCCACCGACCTGACGCATCTGCTTGCCGTCTCCGGCAGCAATCTGACGATCGTGCTCGCTCTGCTGATCGGCCCACCTCATCTCGCGGTACGTGCCGAACGCCGCGGGCTGGCACCGCGACTGGGCCTGTCGTTGCGCGGCACCGCCCTCATCGGCGGTGCGCTCGCCCTGGTCTTCGTGGTGGTGTGCCGACCGGACCCGAGCGTGTTGCGGGCCGCCGCCTGCGGGCTGATCACACTGCTCGCGATCGGCTCCGGGCGCCGCCGCTCGCTGCTCCCCGCGCTCGCCGCCGCCGTACTTCTTCTCGTCCTCTACGATCCCTGGCTGGCCCGCAGTTACGGCTTTCTGCTCTCCGTCCTGGCCACGGGCGCGCTGCTCCTGCTCGCCCCGCGGTGGAGCGCCGCCCTCCAACGCCGACGGATGCCGCCCCGCCTCGCCGAGGTGATCGCCGCCGCGGCCGCCGCCCAGGCGATCTGCGCACCTGTCGGCGCGGTGATCGCCGCCCGGGTCGGGCTGGTCGCGGTGCCCTGCAACCTGCTGGCCGAGCTGGCCGTGGCGCCCGCGACCGTCCTCGGCTTCGCGGCGCTCGCCGTCGCCCCGGTCGCCCTGCCGGTCGCCGAGGCGCTTGCCTGGTGCGCGGGCTGGCCCGCCGAATGGATCGCCGGCATCGCCCGTACGGGGGCGGCGCTGCCGGGGGCGGAGTTCGGTTGGCCGGGCGGCTGGACGGGCGGGCTGCTGCTGGCGGCCGCCACCGTCGCCCTGGTGCCGGTGGGCCGAAGGCTGTCGCGCCGGCCGTGGTTGTGTGTGGTCTGTGCGCTGGCCCTGGTAGTGGCGATCTGGCGCCCGACCCCGGTCACCCGGGTTCTCACGGGGTGGCCGCCGCCCGGGTGGCGGGCCGTGGTCTGCGATGTCGGGCAAGGGGACGGCCTGGTCCTGGCGGCCGGGGACGGTACGGCGCTGGTGGTGGACACCGGCCCCGAGCCCCGCGCCATCGACCGCTGCCTCACCGACCTGGGCATTCGCCGTATCCCGCTCCTCGTTCTGACGCATTTTCACGCAGACCATGTGGACGGGCTTCCCGGTGCGCTGCGCGGCCGTTCGGTCGGCGCGATCGAGACCACGACCCTGCAAGAGCCGCCAGGGCAGGCCGAGTTCGTACGCGAGACGGCCGCGGCCGCCCGGGTGCCGATCATCCGCGCCGTATCGGGGGAGCGACGCCGTCTGGGACCGCTCACCTGGGAGGTCCTCTGGCCACCGGGCTCCATCGCATCCGGGGCTTCGGCCCCGCTCCCTCCATCGCCCGCCGACCACGGACCCAACGACGCCAGCGTCACCCTGCTCGTCCGTACCGGCGGGCTCAGCCTCCTGCTGTTGGGCGACCTTGAACCACCCGCCCAGCAAGCCCTGTTGGCCACTCATCCGGAGCTGGCCGCCGTTGACGTCCTCAAGGTGGCGCACCACGGCTCCGCCTATCAGGACCCGGGGCTGATGCGCAGACTGGCACCGCGTCTGGCGCTGGTCTCGGCCGGCGCCGGCAACCCGTATGGCCACCCGGCGCCGCGCACCATCGGAGCGCTGCGTGCCCAGGGTGCCGGGGTGCTGCGCACCGACACCGATGGAGCCATCGCGGTGCTCGGTACCCGGGAGCGGCTCTCCGCGACGGTCAGCGGCCGCAGAGCCAATGGGCACAGTAGAGCCAATGGCCACGGCAGGGCCAAAGGGCACCGCCGAGCCAAACGCCAACGCGCCAGGGTCCGTTGTGTCGCGGTCCGCCGCCGTTCCAGGGCCCGGTCCCCCTCGTCGGGCCCCAGGTCTCCCCCGGTCAGGACCGCGGGTCACGGTCCGTCGCCTCACGGGCGGCAGACGGCGTCCGGCAGGCTCTGGCGGTCGGCGCAGGGCACGTGCTTGTACATCCGCATGATGTTCTTCGCCGTGTCGGAGTCCATGAACGCCAGGAACTTCGCGGTCAGTGAGCCGTCTTCGGGCCGCCCGTACGTATAGAGGTACTCCATCGTCCAGAAGGGGTAGTCGCGTTGCTTTCCCCATTCGATGTCCGGCTCGTGCCCGTCCAGCCGCACACTGACCACATGCGTCCGCTTCGCCGCCGCGTACACCTCGGCGTAGCCGATCGCGCCCGGCACGCGGTCCACCGCGTCCAGCAGGCCCTTGGTGCTGTTCACCTCGCAGCGTGTCAGGTGCGCCCGCTCGTCGCGGTCCTTGTCACCGCAGTCGTACGACGACACCACGCCGGGCTCCGACCGGTGCAGCACGGACGTCTCGAACGCCCGCCGGGTGCCCGAGCCGGCGTCCCGGCTGACGAGACGGATCGGGAGGTCGTTGCCGTTCAGCTGCTTCCAGTTGGTGAATGTGCCGTCGTAGATCTTGCGGATCTGGTCCACGGTGAGATCGTCGATGCCGGCCTTCTCGTTCGTCACCAGGCTGAGCAGGATGACGCCCACGGGCTCGCCCTCCAGCCGCCGGTAGAGGGACGGCGCCGGCACATCCGAAACGGCGATGAAGCCAGGGCCCTCGGTGGTCGCGGGCCTGCCCTCCCGGTTGAGATTGCCGAGCCCGGACAGGCTTCCGTTCTCCGAGACGCTGATGTCGGCGCCCGCGCACCGGGCCCGGTACTGCCGGGCGATCTCCCGCATCGGCGGGGCGAAGGCCGAGGACCCGTCGATGGTCAGCCGCCCGGTGGCACATTCGCTCGGCGCCGGCCCCGTATGGCCGCTGAGCAGCAGACCGCCGAGCAGCCCGAGCAGGACGATGAAGGTGCCACCCAGCGCGAGGCTGAGTTTGCGGGGGCCCCAGCGTTGGGCGTTGCGCCGGATCCGGCCGCCGCTGATGAACCCGCCGACGGTGACCTCACCGAGGCCGCCGGTGGTGCCGTCATCCGTGGCGGGCCCGGTGCCGGGGCCCGAGAGCAGCACCAGCAGCTTGAAGTGATTGCGCTTGTTCAGCGGCACTTTGGGGACGTGCAGCCGGCCGCCGCTGTGCCGCAGCCCGCCGCCGTTGCGGGTGAGCATGCCCACCAGGTCCGTCGGGTTGGCGTCCGGCACCTCGACGCCGATGACGGTGCGGCCGGCGAACTCGACGGTCAGCGGCTCCTGGTAGTCCTGCCGGACGATGTCCTTGCCGCCGTCGTTCTCGAACCGCAGCAGCGCCAGCGTCGCATCGCTGATCTCCTGGTCCTGCCGCAGCAGCCGCAACTGCACCAGGCTGTGGGCGTCTTGGGGGTTCATGCCGATCGCGGTGTCCATCTGCACGCGATAGCCGATCCGCTTGCGGCCCGGCAGGAAGCGCTCGACGGCCCAGACGACGGCCGTCGCCACCAGTCCGGCCGCGGTGAGGATCGTCTCGGTGTCCGGCACAGCCACAGCAACCTCGCACGAATGATCGGAAGGCGGGATGACTGCACTGTAGGGACGGCCACCGGGAGCCGAGAGGGCTTCGGCAGCCCGTCACCAGAGGTTCATCCGCTGTCTCCGGTGGCCCCTCGGGCCCCGCCCCGCCCGGTACGTCGCCCCGCCTGGTACCCCGCCCCGCCCGGTACACCGCGCGGCGTTCTGCCCACGTCGTCCCGTAAATCAGGATCTGTAGACTCCAGATTATGAGGATGAGTGAGGGTGTCGAGTGGGGCCTGCACTGCTGTGTGACGCTGGCCTGGCTCGAAGGGGAAGGGCCCGTGTCGACGGCACGGCTCGCGGCGTCCTTCGAGCTTCCCGCGCCCTATCTCAACAAGCGGCTGCAGGCGCTCGTACGGGCCGGAATCCTGAGCTCCACCCCCGGCGCGCGCGGCGGCTTCCGGCTCGCGCGGCCGCCGGAGCGGATCACGCTGATGGATGTCGTCGCGGCGATCGAGGGCACCGACGACGTCTTCCGCTGCACCGAGATCCGCCGTCAGGGAGCCGGAGCCGAGGCGCCCGCACGGGAGTTGGGCCGGCCCTGCGGTATCTCGACGGCCATGCGTAAGGCCGAGCTCGCCTGGCGCCGGGAGCTCGCCGCGCAGACCGTCGCCGATGTCATGGCCGGCGTTCCCGCGTCGGCGGTCGACCGCACCCGCCGCTGGTTCGCCTCGGAGCGGACGCACAGCTGAAGAGCGCAGATCGATGAATTCACACCTGATGAATTCACACCTGATGAACGCGCAAGTGATGAACGCGCATGTGAAGGACATACGCCTTATGGATGCCGCCGCCACCGATGCCTACCTTCGCCGGATAGGCGCCGCCCGCCCCGCGTCCCCCGACGCCGAGGGGCTGCGCACGCTGCACCTGCGACATCTGCGCAGCGTCCCCTTCGAGAACCTCTCCGTCCACCTCGGCGAGGAGATCGTGCTCGCGGAGCAGCCACTGCTGGACAAGATCGTCGGCGCTCGGCGCGGCGGCTTCTGCTACGAACTCAACGGCGCCTTCGCGGCTCTGCTAGGTGGCCTCGGCTACACCGTCGAGCTGCTGTCCGCCCGCGTCTTCGGCCCCAGGGGCTGGGGCATCCCGTACGACCACCTCGCACTGCGGGTGGACATGCCCGGCGGGCCGTGGCTCGTGGACGTCGGCTTCGGGAAGCACAGCCACTATCCGCTGCGGCTGGACGGCCGGGCCGATCAGCCCGATCCCGGCGGCGTCTTCCGTATCGAGGAGACACCCGAGGGTGACCTCGACGTCCTTCGGGACGGCGCCCCGCAGTACCGCCTCGAACAACGCCCGCGCGCACTCGCCGATTTCGAGGTCGGCTGCTGGTGGAACCGCACCTCGCCCGCCTCGCACTTCACCCAGTCGCTGGTCTGCTCACGGCTGACGGAGACCGGCCGGGTCACCCTCTCCGGCCCAACGCTCGTGATCACCGGGGCCGATGGTGCCCGCGACGAACGGGAGCTGGCCGATCCCGAGATCCTCCCCGCCTACCGGACCCACTTCGGCATCACGCTGGACCGGATTCCGCGGCCGGGTCAGACACCGAGTCGGTCGGACCGGCCGGCGACCGACGACCAGCGGCCAGCCGAGGCCGCTGGCCGCTAGCGACCCGCCCCCCCCGCCACCAGACACCTGCCACCACTGGCCCCCGGCCGTTCACTCGGCCTCCCGCCACCCCTCGTACTCCGCCGCGAGCCCGTCCAGCCGCGCCGGGTCGTAGGCGGCGTCCGGATCCTCGACCACGACCAGCCACTGCGCGTCCTCCGCGTCGTCCTCACCGGCCAGCGCGTCCCGTACCAGCTGGGGTTCCTCGGCGAGGCCGAACCGCTCGGCCAGTTCCTCGATCAGTTCCTCGGCCGCGTCGCGGTCGGGCAATACCAGGACATGACGTAGGTGTCGTACGTGTTGTGCATCGCTCACCGGACCATTGTCCGGCAGCGGGCCGGCGTCCCGAGCGGGGGCCCGGACGCAGATCCGGACGGCGCTGTCAGTGGGGCGTGGGATGCTGGACCGCGATGGCCAGGAAGACAGCTAACGACGACCCCCTCACCCCCGTCACGATCGCGGTGGGCCAGGAAGACCTGCTGCTGGACCGCGCCGTGCAGCAGGTGGTGGCGGCCGCCCGCGCGGCCGACGCGGACACCGACGTACGCGACCTCACCTCCGACCAGCTGCAGCCCGGCACCCTCGCCGAGCTGACCAGCCCCTCGCTCTTCGCCGAGCGCAAGGTCGTGGTGGTGCGCGGCTCCCAGGACCTCTCCGCGGACACCATCAAGGACGTCAAGGGATATCTCGGCGCGCCCGCCGAGGAGATCACCCTGGTGCTGCTGCACGCCGGCGGTGCCAAGGGCAAGGGCCTGCTGGACGCCGCCCGTAAGGCCGGGGCGCGCGAGGTGGCCTGCCCCAAGATGACGAAACCGGCCGACCGGCTGTCCTTTGTACGGGGCGAGTTCCGCTCGCTCGGGCGCTCCGCGACACCGGAGGCCTGTCAGTCGCTGGTCGACGCGATCGGCAGCGATCTGCGCGAGCTGGCCTCGGCCTGTTCGCAGTTGACCGCCGATATCGAGGGCACGATCGATGAGGCGATCGTGGGGCGTTACTACACGGGCCGTGCCGAGGCGTCGAGTTTCACCGTCGCGGACCGCGCCGTGGAGGGCCGCGCCGCCGAGGCGCTGGAGGCGCTGCGCTGGGCGATGTCGACCGGCGTCGCTCCCGTCATGATCACCAGCGCGCTCGCCCAGGGCGTCCGGGCCATCGGCAAGCTGGCCTCCGCGCCACGCGGCGCCCGCCCCGGCGACCTCGCCCGCGATCTGGGCATGCCGCCGTGGAAGATCGACCGGGTGCGGCAGCAGATGCGCGGCTGGACGGCGGACGGTGTCGCGACGGCGCTGCTGGCGGTGGCCGAGGCCGACGCGGGCGTCAAGGGCGGCGGCGACGATCCCGAATACGCCCTGGAGAAGGCCGTCGTGGCGATCGCCCGCGCGGCACGGTCCCGCTCCCACTGAGGCTGTACGGCGCGCGGTGTGTACGACGTGCAGTGTGTACGACGGGTGCGATGCGTACGACTGGTGCGATGCGTAGGACGGGTGCGATGCGTACGTAGGGGCACACACCGTCAGCCACCCGTCAGCGTGCCCCCGACCCCCGCAGCTGCTTCAGCGTCTCCGTAGCGCTGCTCTTCAGCATCGTCGCCACCTCACCGGAGCTCGGCTGCTTGGCGGAGCCGCTCGTCGAGGCATAGCTCGACCACGTCGACTGATACGTCATCCAGCCGTCGCGGACGCCGAGGATCGCATACGAGCTGCCGCTGGTGCCGCTGTCCTTCCGCGTCACCAGATATGCCTCGTCGCCGATGCCCGTCACGGGCTCGACCTGGTAGCCGGCCGCGACGTCCTGCTTCTCGTACGCGCGGTAGGTGTCCGCGAACTCCAGTGCCGGATCGCTCTTCTTGTGCAGGGTGGCGGTGCTGTAGAGCCAGGTCGAGGAGTAGTCGGAGCTGCCGGCGTTCTCCTGCTCCATCGTGACGTTGCACCACATGGAGTCCAGTGACTTCTCCTGGGCGCCGCTGTGCGCCGGATTGGGGTCCTTCGAGGCCGTGCCGGTGTTCTGCTTCGGCCGGTAGTGGGCGTCCTTGAAGGGCTTCAGCGAGGTGGCCGCACAGAGATCGCTGGTGTACGAGTAGCCCGCCAGGTCAGGGCTCGGCTCGGAGGAGAAGGCCCCGGTGGCGAACATCACGGAGGCCCACATCGCGGAGGCGGCGACCGCCCCGCCGATCGCCCACAGCCAGCCGGACGCGCCCCGGCCCGTATCCACCCCGGGAGCGCCCGGCACCCCTATGGGCGCGCCCGGAGTGCCCGGAGCGCCCGGAGTGCCCGCCGTCGGGTAGGCGTAGCCGCCGGGCCCCTGCGGCGGCGGCTGCTGAGCGTACGGGTTCTGCTGCGCGGGCACCTGCCCGTACGGATTGGGCTGTGACTGTGGCTGCGTGTAGGGATTGTTCTGTTCCCCCGAGACCGACATATTTGCTCCCCCGAGATGGATATGCCCGCAGAGTAGCGGGCCCCCGGAAAAACCGAACCCTCACGGAATCCCCGACCCACGGACTCGGTCCCGTCCCCACAACGAAAAACCCCGCCCGCCCCCGGGGAATGGGGGCAAAGGCGGGGTCTTCGTACAACGTATTCGCGGCTCCTGCGGCGGAATCCGCCGGCCGGGCCGAGTGCGCCGCACCCGCGTGGCGAACGCAGGCCGTGTGCGGCGCGGTGGTGCATCGATCAGGGAGCGGAGAGAGGGGCCGCTGGATCCCTGACCGCAGAGGTGGACCGTACGGTCCGGGTACTGCAGTCAGACGAAGGTTCAGCCCTTGAGGCCGGCGACCTTCTTGGCCAGCGCCGACTTCTTGTTGGCGGCGGCGTTCTTGTGAATGACACCCTTGCTGACGGCCTTGTCGAGCTTCTTGGCAGCCTCGGCCTGGGCGGTGGTGGCCTTCGCCAGGTCACCGGCCTCGATGGCCTCGCGGGTGCGACGGATCGAGGTCTTCAGAGCCGACTTGACAGCCTTGTTGCGCTGACGAGCCTTCTCGTTCGTCTTGATCCGCTTCATCTGGGACTTGATGTTCGCCACGAAAGAGCCTTTTCAGGTTCGTTGGAGTTTCGAGTTGCGCCGCGCACCGAGAGAGGGCACGAAGCGCAGTGGACCAGGTTACCAGCAGGGTCTACGGCCTCCCAAACCGGGCCCGAGCCGCCACCTGGGCCGCCATCTGTGCTCGCCCGAACCGGACCGGGGACGCCGCTCATGGGACGATAGGGGGAGACATCACATACGAGTCCCGCCTACCCGCGTTCACTGAATGGACCCTGCGTGCCCGCGACCCCTACGAACGTGCCGGAGCCGAGCCGTACCGACCCGGCTCTCCTCCGTAACTTCTGCATCATCGCGCACATCGACCACGGCAAGTCGACGCTCGCCGACCGGATGCTCCAGCTCACCGGTGTCGTCGACTCGCGGCAGATGCGCGCGCAGTACCTCGACCGCATGGACATCGAGCGCGAGCGCGGCATCACGATCAAGTCCCAGGCGGTCCGGCTGCCCTGGGCCCGTACGGACGAGGAAGGTGGCCCGACCCACATCCTCAACATGATCGACACTCCGGGCCACGTCGACTTCACCTACGAGGTCTCCCGCTCGCTGGCCGCGTGCGAGGCCTGCATTCTGCTGGTCGACGCAGCTCAGGGCATTGAGGCGCAGACCCTCGCCAACCTCTACCTGGCGATGGAGAACGACCTCACGATCATCCCCGTCCTCAACAAGATCGACCTGCCGGCCGCACAGCCCGAGAAGTTCGCCGCCGAGCTGGCGAACCTCGTCGGCTGCGACCCCGAGGACGTCCTGAAGGTCTCAGCCAAGACCGGCGTCGGCGTCCCCGAGCTGCTGGACAAGGTCGTCCGCGAGGTGCCGCCCCCGGTCGGCGTCAAGGACAGCCCCGCCCGCGCAATGATCTTCGACTCGGTCTACGACGCCTACCGCGGCGTGGTGACGTATGTAAAGGTCGTCGACGGCACGCTGAGCAAGCGTGAGCGGATCAAGATGATGTCCACCGGCGCCGCGCACGAGCTGCTGGAGATCGGCACCAACTCGCCGGAGATGACGGCCGCCGACGGCCTGTCCGTCGGTGAGGTGGGCTATCTGATCACCGGTGTGAAGGATGTCCGCCAGTCCAAGGTCGGCGACACGATCACCCAGCTCAGCAAGGGTGCCACCGAGGCGCTGGGCGGCTACAAGGACCCCAAGCCGATGGTGTTCTCGGGCCTGTACCCGCTGGACGGCTCGGACTACCCGGAGCTGCGCGAGGCGCTGGACAAGCTCCAGCTCAACGATGCCGCGCTGGTCTACGAACCGGAGACCTCCGCGGCCCTCGGCTTCGGCTTCCGCGTCGGCTTCCTGGGGCTGCTGCACCTTGAGGTCGTCCGCGAGCGCCTGGAGCGCGAGTTCGGCCTCGATCTGATCGCCACCGCGCCCAACGTGGTCTACCGGGTGGACATGGAGGACGGCGCCGAGCACACCGTCACCAACCCCAGCGAGTTCCCCACCGGCAAGATCGACCAGGTCCATGAGCCGGTCGTACGGGCCACGATCCTGGCGCCGAGCGAGTTCATCGGCGCGATCATGGAGCTGTGCCAGAACCGCCGCGGCACGCTGCTCGGCATGGACTACCTCTCCGAGGACCGTGTCGAGATCCGCTACACCCTGCCGCTCGCCGAGGTCGTCTTCGACTTCTTCGACCAGCTCAAGTCCAAGACCCGCGGCTATGCCTCGCTGGACTACGAGCCCACCGGCGAGCAGACCTCCGAGCTGGTCAAGGTCGACATCCTGCTGCACGGCGACAAGGTCGACGCGTTCTCCGCGATCACCCACAAGGACAAGGCGTACGCCTACGGTGTGCGGCTGGTCGCCAAGCTGCGGGAGCTGATTCCGCGGCAGAACTTCGAGGTGCCGATCCAGGCCGCCATCGGCAGCCGGGTCATCGCCCGTGAGACGGTCCGCGCCATCCGCAAGGACGTCCTCGCCAAGTGCTACGGCGGTGACATCTCCCGTAAGCGGAAGCTGCTGGAGAAGCAGAAGGAAGGCAAGAAGCGGATGAAGATGGTCGGCAACGTGGAGGTCCCGCAGGAGGCCTTCATCGCGGTGCTGTCCTCGGACTCCGACGGCGACGCGAAGTCGAAGAAGTAGCCGGCGAGCGGACCGAAGCGGCAAACCTCGCCAATCGAGACGCGTCACCGCAGAGCAGGGCGCCGGTCCCCAGGGGGCCGGCGCCCTGTCGGCTGTCCGGGTGGGTGCCGTGGCGGATACGGAGCGTGGCGTCGCCGGGCCTGTACGGTCCGTATTGCACGCGTGGCCTGCGGTTTTGTGCTCGGGGTGGCGGCCCGTCGGGTGGCGCGTGTGTCACATACACCTATCGCACTGGTCACATCGTGAACGAGTCGGCCGCAGCCCCTTACGCGCCGGCGAAACGCGCTCTACTCTGATCACTGCTCAAAGGTTACTCGCGAGTCACCAGCAACGAAGCGGGCCCCGGAGGATGCCGTGACGGACACCCACACGCTTATCGAAAGCCGGCCGCCCTCGGTGGCGAATCTCTTCCTGGAGCGGGTCGCCGCCACTCCCGATACCGAGGCCTACCGCTATCCCGTCCCACCGGCCTCGGGCACCGGCCCGGACGACTGGAAGGCGGTCTCCTGGGCCGAGGCCGCGGAGCGGGTCTTCGCCGCCGCGGCCGGTCTGATCGCGCTGGGCGTGCAGCCCGAGGAGCGGGTGGCGCTGGCCGCCAACACCCGCGTCGACTGGATCCTCGCCGACCTCGGTGTGCTGTGCTCCGGCGCCGCCACGACCACGGTCTACCCCAGCACCAACGTCGAGGAGACGGCCTACATCCTGGCCGACTCCGGCAGCCGGGTGCTGATCGCGGAGGATGCCGGACAGCTCGCCAAGGCCCGCGAGAAGCGCGCCGAGCTGCCTGATCTGGCGCATGTCGTCGTCATCGAGGAGGCGGACGCGCAGCCCGCGGAGGGCGACCCGGAGGGCTGGGTGCTCTCGCTCGCCGAGCTGGAGCGGCGCGGTGCCGCCCATCTGGAGAAGAACCCGGGCTGTGTGAAGGAGCGGGTCGCCGCGCTGCGCGCCGACCAGCTGGCGACGCTGATCTACACCTCCGGGACCACCGGCCGCCCCAAGGGCGTACGGCTCCCGCACGACTGCTGGTCGTACATGGCCCGCGCGATCCAGGCGACCGGGCTGGTCACCGACGACGATGTGCAGTACCTGTGGCTCCCGCTGGCGCATGTCTTCGGGAAGGTGCTCACCGCGGGGCAGATCTCGGTGGGGCATGTGATCGCCGTGGACGGCCGGGTCGACAAGATCATCGAGAATCTGCCGGTGGTGCAGCCGACGTATATGGCCGCCGTGCCGCGGATCTTCGAGAAGGTCTACAACGGTGTCGTGGCCAAGGCCCGGGCGGGCGGCGGCGCGAAGTACAAGATCTTCCAGTGGGCGGCCGGGGTGGCCCGCGAGTACGCCAAGGTCTCGCAGGACAACTTCCGGCGCACCGGCAACGCCTCGGTGCCGTTCGCGCTCGGCGCCAAGCACAAGGTCGCCGACGCGCTCGTCTACGCCAAGCTGCGGGAGGCCTTCGGCGGCCGGCTGCGCGCCGCGGTCTCCGGCTCGGCCGCGCTCGCGCCGGAGATCGGCTACTTCTTCTCCGGCGCCGGCATCCACATTCTGGAGGGCTACGGCCTGACGGAGTCCAGCGCCGCCAGCTTCGTCAACCCCGGCGAGGCCTACCGCACCGGTACCGTCGGCAAGCCGCTGCCCGGCACCGAGGTACGGATCGCCGAGGACGGCGAGATCCTGCTGCGCGGCCCCGGCATCATGCAGGGCTACCACGGCCTGCCGGACAAGACCGCCGAGGTCCTGGAGCCGGACGGCTGGTTCCACACCGGCGACATCGGCGAGCTGTCCCCGGACGGCTATCTGCGGATCACCGACCGCAAGAAGGACCTGATCAAGACCTCGGGCGGCAAGTACATCGCGCCGGCCGAGGTGGAGGGCCAGTTCAAGGCGGTCTGCCCGTTCGTCTCCAATGTGCTGGTGCACGGCGCCAACCGGAACTTCTGCACCGCGCTGATCGCGCTCGACGAGCCGACGATCCTGGGCTGGGCGAAGGAACGCGGCGTCGCCGGCACGACGTACGCCGAGGTCGTCGCCACCGACCAGGTCCGGGAGCTGATCGACGGCTATGTCGAGCGGGTCAACGAGGGTCTGCAGCGCTGGCAGCAGATCCGTAAGTTCCGGCTGCTGCCGCGTGACCTGGACATCGAGCACGGTGAGGTGACACCCAGCCTCAAGGTCAAGCGGCCGGTGGTGGAGCGGGCGTTCAAGGACCTGCTGGACGAGATGTACGCGGGGTCGCGCGAGGCCTGACGGGTAGGTCCTACGCGCGCCGGACGGGCCCGAGGTCGCGCGGGTCCGTCGTACGGGGCGGTGCGGAGTGGCGAGAGCCGCTTCCGCGCCGCCCCGTGGCGCTGTTCCCGTACGGGCAGGTGTTCTGGAAGGTGCCCTGTGTGCGGAAGCTGTCCCTCCAGATTCCCCGCGCGCGTCGGCCAACTCCCATGGCGCGTCGGCCGAATCGTCCGTCGAGGCTACCCACTTCGGTGACTCGTCGCTTATGGCCGCCCTCTGTCTGTCACTCTGTCGTTGGCGCATCCGGCGCTGTAGCGGAGCTGCTCGGGAGTTGGTCAATGAGGACGACAACTTCGGTTCAACGGGACGACGTCGCGAGAGCGACGGCCGGCGGCCGCTCCTGCGGCGGCTCCGGCGAGGGGCCGGCCGCCCGCTCCCTGCGGGCCAGCCTGCCCGGGGACCCGCGGGCCGCTGCCGCCGCCCGGCAGTTCGTCCGGGCCGCGTTCGCCGACTGGACCGCCCAGGGGCTGCCCGGCGCCGAAGGGCTCACCGACCGGCTGGCGGACGAAGCGGTGCTGCTGGTCAGCGAGTTGGTCACGAACGCCGTGGTGCACGCCGGCACCGCCGTCGAACTGCGCTGCCGGCTGGAGGAGCCGGTGCACCAGCCGGAGCCGGTGGCCTACCCGGAGCGGGTCGCGGACCCCGACGCCGTACCGGGCGCGGGCGACCCGGACGACTTCTCCCGTGTGGGTGTCGTCATCGAGGTCTCCGACCACCACTCCGCGCGGCCGGTGCGCGGCCACGAAGGCGGCGAGGGCGGCGCAGCCTCCGAAAGCGGTGGTCATGGCCTGCAGTTGGTCGGGGCGGTCGCCGAATCCTGGGGCATCACCTACCGCCGCGCCATGAAGACCGTGTGGTTCCGGCTGCCCGCGGGCGCCCCCGAGGGCGGCGTACGGCCCGAGCTTGAGGCCGATTTCGACAGCCAGATGCTCCAGCACGGACTGCGCGCCGCCGAACTCCTCGCCCCGGCGCCGCGCCGTGCCACCCGCCGGCACTCCGACACCGACTGGATCCACCAGGGCGCCCTCTCCTTCCTCGCCGAGGCCTCCGACCTGCTCTCCGGTCAGCTCGACGCCGACCAAGTCGCTTCCCTCGCCGCCCAGTTGATCGTGCCGCGGCTCGCCGACTGGTGCGCGGTGTGGCTGTACGACGGCGACGGCGGCGCGCCCGGACGTGGCATAGCCGCGGACGCCCAGGCGCAGCGGCTCGCGCGCGTCTGGCACTCCAACGAGAGCCGGATCGATTCTCTGCGTACCGCCTTGGAGAAGCAGCCGCCGGCGATGGCGGGCGGCGACACGGGCGGCGCGGGCAGCACGCCCACCGCGGCCTCCTGGCCCTGGCCGCACGACCCGGGCGGGTACGAGCCCGGCGGCGCGGCCCTGGTCTGCCCCCTGGTGGCCGGCGGTCGCCGGCTCGGCACGCTGCTGCTCGGCCGGGACGGTCTGCGGCGCTTCCCCGACGAGGTCCTCGGCCTGATCGAGGACCTGTGCCGCCGCGTCGCCCGCGCCGTCGCCACCGCCCGCGCTTACAGCCGCCAGGAGCGCATCAGCCAGGTCCTGCAACGCAGGCTGCTGCCCCGGGGGCGCGCACTGGTGCCCGGGGTGGAGTCGGCGGTCGTCTACGAACCGCGTGAGGGCGCCTGGGCGGGCGGCGACTTCTGGGATCTCTTCGACGCCGGCGACGGCCGCTGGTGCTTCGCCCTCGGCGATGTCTGCGGCAGTGGCCCCGAGGCGGCCGCGGTGACCGGCCTGGCCCGGCCCGTACTGCGGCTGCTGGCCCGCGACGGCTTCGGCGTCTCGGAGGTGCTCGACCGGCTCAACAAGACCATGGCGCGGGAGGCCGCGGACTCCGTCGCGGCGGTCGCGGCGGCGGTGGCGGCGGCCGGCGCCGGGGCGGAGGCGCCCGTCGAGATCCGCGACGAGGGCGAACAGGCCCGCTTCCTGTCCCTCCTCTACGGCGAGATCGTGCCGTACCAGGGCGACTCCGGCGGTGCCCGCTGCACCCTCGCCAGTGCCGGCCACCCGCTGCCGCTGGTGCTGGGCGTGGACGGCGTGGTGCGGGTCGTCGCGGCGCCGCAGATGCTGCTGGGAGTGGTCGAGGACGCCTCGTACGTCAGCGAATCGTTCGACCTCTGTCCCGGTGAAACGCTGCTGTGTGTGACGGACGGGGTGACCGAGCGCCGCTCGGGACGGCACCAGTTCGACGACGAGGACGGCCTGGCCACGGCTTTCGCCGCCACCACCGGCCTGGGTGTCACCGCCATCGCGGAACACATCCGCAACGCCGTCCACGCCTTCGCCCCGAACCCGCCCGACGACGACCTGGCCCTGCTGGTCCTCCAGGCGGCGGCGAGCGGGGCGCCGTAGGGCGGCGTCAGCGAGCGGACCGACCCCGCCCCCGTATGACGGACAATGGCCCCATGCCTTCCGCACTGCCTGATGGTGAGCCGATGCCCGAGGACGGGTCGCTGCCCGGTCATGCGCTGACGGGGGCGGCCGAGCGACCCCTCGGCTTCTATCTGCATGTGCCGTACTGCGCGACCCGCTGCGGCTACTGCGATTTCAACACCTACACCGCGAGTGAGCTGCGCGGCTCCGGCGGCGCGCTGGCCTCCCGCGACAACTACGCCGACACCGTCGTGGAAGAGATCCGGCTGGCCCGCAAGGTGCTGGGCGCCGACCCCCGCCCCGTCGAGACGGTCTTCGTGGGCGGCGGTACCCCGACCCTGCTCCCCGCCGCCGACCTCGGCCGGATGCTGGCCGCCATCCGCGAGGAATTCGGCCTCGCGCCGGGCGCCGAGATCACCACCGAGGCCAATCCGGAATCCGTCGATCCGCGCTATCTCGCCGAGCTGCGCGAGGGCGGTTTCAACCGTGTCTCCTTCGGCATGCAGAGCGCGCGCCAGCACGTACTCAAGATCCTCGACCGCACGCACACCCCGGGCCGCCCCGAGGCCTGCGTCGCGGAGGCCCGCGCGGCCGGATTCGACCACGTCAACCTCGATCTGATCTACGGCACACCGGGCGAGACCGACGACGACTGGCGGGCATCCCTGGACGCGGCGATCGGCGCCGGCCCCGACCATGTCTCCGCCTACGCCCTGATCGTCGAGGAAGGCACCCAGCTGGCCCGCCGGATCCGCCGCGGCGAGGTCCCGATGACCGACGACGATGTGCACGCCGACCGCTATCTCATCGCCGACGAACGCCTCGCCGCAGCCGGTTTCACCTGGTACGAGGTCTCGAACTGGGCGACCACCGAGGCCGCCCGCTGCCGCCACAACGAGCTGTACTGGACCGGCGCGGACTGGTGGGGCGCGGGCCCCGGCGCACACAGCCACGTCGGCGGCGTGCGCTGGTGGAACGTCAAGCACCCCGGCGCCTACGCCCAGGCCCTCACCGAGGGCCGTTCCCCGGGCGCCGGCCGCGAGATCCTCCCCGACGAGGACCGCCGCGTCGAACGCATCCTCCTGGAACTCCGCCTGGTGGACGGCTGCCCGCTGGCCCTCCTCGCCCCGGCGGGCGCGCGCGCCGCGTCCCGTGCCCTGGACGACGGGCTGCTGGAGCCCGGGCCGTACGAGGCAGGCCGGGCCGTGCTGACGTTGCGCGGGCGGCTGCTCGCGGACGCTGTGGTGCGGGATCTGGTGGACTGACCGGCATCCCCGCGTGCGCGGGGAGCAAGCTTTGCTCGGCAGTGTCGACGAGCTCATCGACGGACCATCTCCGCACGTGCGGAGCGCAAGCCGGTCAGCCCTCCGGGCTGCCAACGAAAAGTCGGCTCGCTACGGCACGGTCACGTGATCGATGAGCCGCTCGACCGCGCCCAGCAACGCCGGTTCGAGATCCCGGTACGAGCGCACGCCGGACAGAATCCGCTGCCACGCCGCGCCGGTGTTCTCCGGCCAGCGCAGGGCGCGGCACACCCCGGTCTTCCAGTCCTGGCCGTGGGGGACGGACGGCCAGGCCGGGATGCCGATCGACGCCGGCTTCACGGCTTCCCAGACGTCGATGTACGGGTGGCCGACGACCAGCACATTTGCGTCTGTGACCGATGCCGCGATGCGGGATTCCTTCGAGCCGGGGACCAGGTGGTCGACGAGGACGCCGAGGCGGGCGTCGGGGCCGGGGGAGAAGGAGCGGACGATCGCCGGGAGGTCGTCGATGCCCTCCAGGTACTCCACGACCACGCCCTCGATACGCAGGTCGTCGCCCCAGACACGTTCGACCAGCTCCGCGTCATGGCGGCCCTCCACGTAGATGCGGCCCGCACGGGCGACCCGGGCGCGGGCCCCGGGGACGGCCAGTGAGCCGGACGCGGTGCGCTGCGGGCCCTGCTGCCGGGGCGGGGCCGAGGGCCGTACGAGCGTGACGACTTTGCCCTCCAGAAGGAAGCCGCGCGGTGCCATGGGGAAGACCCGGTGCTTGCCGAAGCGGTCCTCAAGCGTCACGGTCGGTCCCTCGGCGGTCTTCTCGCAGCGGATCACGGCCCCGCAGAAGCCCGAGGTGATCTCCTCGACCACGAGGTCCGGCTCGGCCGCCACCTCCGGCGCCGGCCGCTGCTTCTTCCATGGAGGGGTGAGGTCGGGGCTGTAGCGGTTGCTTTGCATGGGTGCCTGTTCCGGGGTGGCTGGGTATTTCGGCTGCGGGTCCGGGGTTCTCCCCCGGGGGACGCAGTCGGCTGGTGGTTCGGGGGCCGTCCCCCGATGGATGCAGCCGGGACCTGAAGGAAGGTAAGGGGAGACGACGCCTCAGGCGCGGGACACGCCGAAGCGGGCGGCGAGCGCGTCGCGTTGGTCACGGACGAAACGGGCATTCACCGCGGCGCCGTGCCCCGGTACGTACACCGCGTCCTCGCCGCCGAGGGCCAGCAGCCGGTCCAGGGCCCCGGGCCACTGCTGGGGCAGCGCGTCACGGCCCGCCTGGGGCTCACCGGACTCCTCGACCAGGTCGCCGCAGAAGACGATCTCCGGTTCGCCGCCCCGGCCCGGCACCAGTACGGCCAGGTCGTGGGCGGTGTGACCGGGGCCGACGTTGGCGAGCAGTACCGACCGGCCGCCGAGATTCACACTCAGCTCGCCATGGACGTGGTGATGCGGACGGACCAGCAGGTCGGTGGCCTCCGCGGCGGCGTCCCGGTCGACTCCATGGCGCATGGCGTCATGCCGCAGCGCGTCACGCTCACGATCCAGCAGCTCCGCCAGGCCGGCCGCGCCGAACACCTCGACGCCCGCGAACGCGGCGGTCCCCAGCACATGATCGAAATGCGGGTGGGTGAGAGCGACATGCGTCACTTCCCGGCCGAGCACACCGCGGATCGCGCGCCGCAGGTCCGCGCCGTCGCGGAGGGTCGCACCGGTGTCGACGATCAGCACCCCGGTCGCTCCCGCGATCACGCCGATCGTCTCGTCCCAGCCGGGCATCCGACGCCGCGCCACACCGTCACCGAGCCGTTCCCAGCCGGCCTCTTCCCAAGGGGCGTTTTCCCAAGCAGTGTGCATACCGAGACGCTAGCTCTCCCGCGATAGCGTTGCCCGATGACTGCCCCGCGGACCTGCTTTTCCCGGCCCCGGGGCACGTACTCGGCCGGTCCCGGGGCAAGTACTGGGTATGGCTGCCCTTGCCGCGGCCGTGCTACCCGGCCGTACACTGGCTCAGGGCTTGGCACTCGGCCCGTGTGAGTGCCAGGCGAGACGATATCGGCGGGACGGCCGGACTGGAGGTGCGCAGGATGCTCAGTGAACGCAGGCTCGAAGTGCTGCGCGCCATCGTCCAGGACTATGTCGGGACGGAGGAGCCGGTCGGCTCCAAGGCCCTCACCGAGCGCCATCAGCTCGGCGTCTCCCCGGCCACGGTCCGCAACGACATGGCGGCCCTGGAGGACGAGGGATTCATCGCCCAGCCGCACACCAGCGCCGGGCGGATCCCGACCGACAAGGGCTACCGCCTGTTCGTCGACAAGCTCGCCGGCGTCAAGCCGCTGTCCTCCCCGGAGCGGCGGGCCATCCAGAACTTCCTGGACGGCGCCGTCGACCTCGACGACGTGGTGGGCCGTACGGTCCGGCTGCTGGCGCAGCTGACCCGGCAGGTCGCAGTCGTGCAGTACCCCTCCCTGACCCGGTCCACGGTCCGGCATGTCGAGCTGCTGGCGCTGGCCCCGGCCCGCCTGATGCTCGTACTGATCACGGACACCGGACGGGTCGAGCAGCGGCTGGTCGACTGCGAGACGCCGTTCGCCGAAACGTCCCTGGCGGATCTCCGGGCGCGGCTCAACAGCCGTGTCGTGGGGCGCAAGTTCGCGGATGTGCCGCAACTGGTGCAGGATCTGCCGGAATCCTTCGAGCAGGACGACCGCAGCACGGTCTCGACAGTGCTGTCGGTGTTGCTGGAGACTTTGGTGGAGGAGACCGAGGAGCGACTGGTGATCGGCGGCACCGCCAATCTCACGCGCTTCGGGCACGATTTCCCACTGACCATCCGGCCGGTGCTGGAGGCCCTTGAGGAGCATGTGGTGCTGCTCAAGCTGCTCGGGGAGGCCAAGGACTCGGGCATGACCGTACGAATCGGGCATGAGAATGCCCATGAAGGCCTGGCGTCCACATCGGTCGTCGCGGTCGGCTACGGTTCGGGCGACGAGGCAGTCGCCAAACTCGGCGTGGTCGGACCGACCCGCATGGACTACCCCGGAACGATGGGAGCGGTACGCGCAGTGGCACGTTACGTCGGACAAATCCTCGCGGAGTCGTAAGTGGCCACGGATTACTACGCGGTCCTGGGCGTTCGGCGCGATGCATCCCAGGACGAGATCAAGAAGGCTTTCCGGCGTCTGGCGCGTGAGCTGCACCCGGATGTGAACCCTGATCCCAAGACCCAGGAGCGGTTCAAGGAGATCAACGCCGCTTACGAGGTCCTGTCGGACCCGCAGAAGAAGCAGGTCTACGACCTCGGCGGCGACCCCCTTTCGCAGTCCGGCGGAGCCGGTGGCGGCGCGGGCGGCTTCGGTGCGGGCTTCGGCAACTTCTCCGACATCATGGACGCCTTCTTCGGCACGGCCTCGCAGCGCGGACCGCGCTCGCGCACCCGCCGCGGCCAGGACGCCATGATCCGGCTCGACATCGAGCTGAGCGAGTCGGCCTTCGGCACGACCAAGGACATCCAGGTCGACACCGCCATCGTCTGTACGACATGCACCGGTGAGGGCGCGGCGCCGGGGACCTCGGCGCAGACCTGTGACATGTGCCGCGGCCGCGGTGAGGTCTCGCAGGTCACCCGGTCCTTCCTCGGCCAGGTCATGACGTCCCGGCCGTGCCCCCAGTGCCAGGGCTTCGGGACGGTCGTGCCGACGCCGTGCCCGGAGTGCGCGGGCGACGGGCGCATCCGCTCCCGCCGCACCCTGACCGTCAAGATCCCGGCCGGTGTCGACAACGGGACCCGGATCCAGCTCGCGGGCGAGGGCGAGGTCGGCCCCGGCGGCGGCCCCGCCGGCGACCTCTACGTCGAGATCCATGAGCTGCCGCACCCGGTCTTCCAGCGGCGCGGCGACGATCTGCACTGCACGGTCACCATCCCGATGACGGCGGCCTCCCTGGGCACGAAGTGCCCGCTGGAGACGCTGGACGGGGTGGAGGAGATCGACGTCCGTCCCGGCACGCAGTCGGGCCAGTCGATCCCGCTGCACCAGCGCGGTGTGACGCATCTGCGCGGCGGCGGCCGGGGCGATCTGATCGTCCACGTCGAGGTACAGACCCCGTCCAAGCTCGACCCGGAACAGGAAGAGCTGCTGCGGCGGCTGGCCAAGCTCCGTGGTGAAGAACGCCCCACGGGCCAGTTTCAACCGGGGCAGCAGGGACTCTTCTCGCGGCTGAAGGATGCGTTCAACGGGCGGTAGTTCACACCCGGCCCCCGTTCGGAACACGGCGGTGGGCGTGACACGATGTCGTCATGCCCACCGCGCTGACCGATCTCTGCCGCTACCCGATCGTGCAGGCCCCGATGGCGGGCGGCGCCGCCTGTCCGGAGCTCGCCGCCGCCGTCAGTGAAGCCGGTGGTCTCGGTTTCCTCGCCGCCGGTTACAAAACCGCCGACGGGATGTACCAGGAGATCAAGCAGCTGCGCCGGCTGACCGAGCGGCCCTTCGGCGTCAACCTCTTCATGCCGCAGCCCACGCTCGCCGATGTCACGGCCGTCGAGGCCTACCGCGAGCAACTCGCCGGCGAATCGGCCTGGTACGAGACCCCGCTCGGCGAGCTCGACCCGTACGGCGGCGTCGACGACGGCTACGAGGCCAAGCTGGCGATCCTCCGCGAGGACCCGGTGCCGGTGGTCTCCTTCGCCTTCGGCTGCCCCTCCCGCGCGGTGCTCGACTCGCTCGCCAAGGTCGGTACGTACACCGTCGTGACCGTCACCACCACCGCCGAGGCACAGGCCGCGCAGTGGTCCGGTGCGGACGCCGTGTGCGTCCAGGGCATCGAGGCCGGCGGCCACCAGAGCACCCACCGCGACGACCCGCAGGCCGACGGCACCGGCGCCGGCATCGGGCTGCTCTCCCTGATCGCGCAGGTCTACGAGGCGGTGCAGATCCCGATCATCGCCGCGGGCGGGCTGATGCGCGGCTCACAGATCGCCGCCGTGCTGTCTGCGGGTGCCGCCATGGCGCAGCTCGGCACGGCGTTCCTGATCACCCCCGAGTCGGGCGCGAACATCCTGCACAAGCAGGCGCTGACCAACCCGCTGTTCACCCGCACCGAGCTGACCCGGGCGTTCTCCGGGCGCCCGGCCCGCGGCCTGGTGAACCGTTTCCTGCGCGAGCACGGCCCGTACGCCCCGGCCGCCTACCCCGCCGTCCACCACCTCACCTCGGGCCTGCGCAAGGCCGCGGCCAAGGCGGGTGATGCGCAGGGCATGGCGCTGTGGGCCGGGCAGGGCCACCGGATGGCGCGCGAGCTGCCCGCCGGGCAGCTGGTGGAGGTGCTGGTGGCCGAACTGGACGCGGCGCGCGCCGCGTTGAAGCTCGGCGGCGCCGGGGCCGTGTCGTGACGGCGCCGGTCTTCCTCGTCGATTCGCTCGCGGACGTACGGGCCGGCGGCACGCTGACCCTGGACGGACCGGAGGGCCGGCACGCGGTGTCGGTGCGCCGGCTGCGGGTCGGCGAGGAGATCGTGCTGACGGACGGCGGCGGTACCGGCGCCGAGGGCACCGTCGCGGCCGTCGAGGGCAAGGACCGGCTCACCGTCGCGGTCACCGGAATCCGCACCGAGGCCACACCGACGCCCCTGATCACCGTCGTCCAGGCGCTGCCCAAGGGCGACCGCGGCGAGCTGGCCGTCGAGACGATGACGGAGACCGGTGTCGATGCCATCGTCCCCTGGGCGGCGGCGCGTTGCGTCACCCAGTGGAAGGGCGAGCGGGCCGCCAAGTCGCTGGCGAAGTGGCGTGCCACGGCCCGCGAGGCGGGCAAGCAGTCGCGCCGGCTGACCTTCCCCGAGGTCGCGGACCCGCTGACGACCAGGCAGGTGGCGGCGCTGCTCGCCGACGCCGACTTCGCCGCGGTCCTCCACGAGGAGGGCAGCAGCCCGCTCGCCACCGCCGAACTCCCCACCACCGGCCGTATCGTGCTCGTCGTCGGCCCCGAGGGCGGTGTCTCCCCGGAGGAGCTCAACGCCTTCGCCGAGGCCGGCGCCAAGCCCTATCGCCTCGGCACGACCGTCCTGCGCACCTCCACCGCCGGCACGGCCGCCACGGCGCTGCTGCTGGGCCGCACGGGGCGCTGGAGCTGAGTGCCCCGGCGAGCCGCGCAGGCATCCGGCGTGCCCCATTCGGGTGATCGCACGCTGCGCCCTCGGCCCGCGTCGGACGTGCGTCCGGGCCACCGCTCCCACACACGACGAGCAGGCGGCACAAAACGATCGTGACATGACCCACTGACAACGCAGCGGTGCGCCGACCGGCCCTCAGGAGCCGGTCGGCGCACCGCCGTTCGCGTACAGGTATCCGCCGGCCGGATCGGCCGGCCCTGGCGTCAGACCAGCCGGGCGTCGAGCGTGATGTTCTTGACGCCCGCCAGCGCCTGGCTCACCGGGCAGTTCTTCTTGGCGTCCTCGGCCGCGGCCTGGAACTCCTCCTCGGACAGGCCGGGGACGCTGGCCCGGACGGTCAGGACGATGCCGGTGATGCCCTCGCCCGGCTGGAAGGTCACATCGGCCTGGGTGTCCAGCGACGCGACGGTGTGGCCCTTGCCCGCCAGGCCGTGCGAGAAGGCCATGGAGTAGCAGGAGGAGTGGGCCGCCGCGATGAGCTCCTCGGGGCTGGTGACGCCGTTCGGCTGCTCCGCGCGGGCGGGCCAGTTCACGTCGTACGTACCGATGTTGGAAGAGGACAGGGCGACGGTGCCCTTGCCCTCCAGGAGGTTGCCTTCCCAGTGGGTGTTGGCGGTGCGCGTGGTTGCCATGGTGCATAACTCCCGGTTGTGGGCGAAAGTGATCAGCGGTCAGCTTAGAGCCTGTCCGGTGGAGGCCCGGGGCCCCGCCCGCCGCGGAGGGTGACGGCCCGTCCGCGCCGCGTAGGGGTGCGGTGGCCGGCCCCGCAGGCGCCGCCCGGTAGCATCCGAGGCCGTGCGCACCGTGCGTACGACCGATGACCCGGGAGGAGCCACCGGTGGCGGGAGAACCGCAGGCCGACTGCCTGTTCTGCAAGATCGTGGCGGGGGAGGTACCGGCGACCATCGTGCGGGAGACCGAGACCACCGTCGCGTTCCGCGACATCAACCCCCAGGCCCCGACGCATGTCCTGGTGATCCCCAAGGTGCACTACCCGGACGCCGCGGCCCTCGCCGCCGCCGAACCTCAGGTCATCGCCGACATACTGCGCGAGTCCCGCGAGGTCGCCGCCGAGGACAAGGTCGAGGACAGGGGCTACCGGGTCGTCTTCAACACCGGCGCCGGCGCGGGCCAGACCGTCTTCCACGCGCATCTGCACGTGCTCGGCGGCCGCGGCCTCCAGTGGCCCCCCGGGTAACAGCCGTGTCCGTACGCGAACTGGTCGTCCTCGGCACCGCAAGCCAGGTCCCCACCCGGCACCGCAACCACAACGGCTATCTGCTGCGGTGGGACGGCCAGGGGCTGCTCTTCGACCCCGGTGAGGGGACGCAGCGTCAGATGCTGCGCGCCGGGGTCGCCGCCCACGACCTCAACCGGATCTGCATCACCCACTTCCACGGCGACCACTCGCTGGGCCTGGCCGGGGTGATCCAGCGGATCAACCTGGACCAGGTGCCGCACCCCGTCACCGCCCACTATCCGGCCAGCGGGCAGCGCTTCTTCGACCGGCTGCGCTATGCCACCGCGTACCGGGAGACGGTCCGCCTCACCCAGCGGCCGGTCGACAGCGACGGCGAGCTGGACCGTTCGGCGTCGTACACGCTGGAGGCGCGGAAGCTCTCGCATCCCGTCGAGTCGTACGGCTACCGCCTCGTGGAGCCGGACGCCCGGCGGATGCTGCCCGACCGGCTGGCCGCGCACGGCATCGCGGGACCGGACGTCGGCCGGCTGCTGCGGGCCGGTGAGCTCAACGGCGTCACCCTCGACGAGGTGAGCGAGGTCCGGCCCGGCCAGCGGTTCGCGTTCGTGATGGACACCCGGCTGTGTTCGGGGGTGTACGCGCTCGCGGAGGGCGTGGACATGCTCGTCATCGAGTCGACATTCCTGGACGAGGATGTCCAACTGGCCGTCGATCACGGTCACTTGACGGTTGGGCAGGCCGCCGGGGTGGCCATGGATGCGGGCGTGCGGCACCTTGTGCTGACGCATTTCTCGCAGCGCTACTCCGACCCCTCGGAGTTCGAGCGGCAGGCACGCGCAGCGGGGTTCACCGGCGAACTCACCGTCGCCCAGGACCTGATGCGCGTGCCGCTCCCCAAGAGGCGCTGACCGCCCTGCGGGCCCGACGTGCCGTTACGGCAGGTAGTACATCGGGTTCGGCATCTTGAAGGTCCGGTCCCCGAAGCCGCCGTTCAGGTCGCTGTACTGGTCCCCGAAGTTGGCGACGACGTTGTAGCCGAGGGACTCGATGTGCTTACGGGTGCCGGACTTGAACTCGGTGGTGGTGCAGGTGGCGCCGCAGGGCAGGTACGGCGGCGGGTGCTCCTTGTCCTTCAGGTAGACATGCTTGCGGTCCAGAGGCACCCCGTAGCCGACGTTCTTGAGGTTGCGCACGCTCCACTCGCGCTGCTTCTCCTTGCGGCCGGTCAGGAAGAAGACCTCGGCGCCCTTGTCGTGCGCCCAGTTGACGAGCCGGTTCATGCCGAAGACCGGGTCCATGTCGGTGGACTCCAGGTACTTGTCCTGGCTCTCCGGGGTGAAGGCGAAGCCGACCTGGAGCTCGTAGTTGTAGGTGAGCAGGGTGGTGTCGTCCATGTCGAGGACGATGGCGGGCTTGGCGTCCTCGGCCGCGCGCTTGCCGGCGAGCGCCTTGGTCAGGTACGCGCGGGCCTTGGCCTCGATGCCGCGGACCTGGCGGGCGTAGTTGCTGTCCGGGGAGGCGTAGTGCTGGCCGTCGGCCGTCACCGTGTCGCCGTAGTACGCCTTGATCTTGTCCTGCACCTGGGTGAGGTTCGGTATCTCCTTGTCGGTGTGCGGCACGGAGTGCTCGGCGGTGGCCTGGCCGACGCCGAACACGGCGGTACCGGTGACCAGGGCGGCGACCGCCGCGCCGCCGAGGCGGACGCGACGGGAGAGGGCGGGGCGGGGCATGCGCGGCTCCTTCGGGAGGTGTGGGGGACCCGGGTAGGTGAAACAGCCAAACCCAGACCCAGGTAGGTCTAACAGAGGCTCATTTCCGTATCTACGCGCGAAGATTCAACGATTGGCAAAGGCTGGCCGGAGGGGAGGGTTCCGGATGGGGTGCTGCTGGTGCGGGTATTGACGCCCTCCTGGGCGCTCCCTAACCTCCAGTCCCATACGTGGATATCGTCTACATACGAAGACAGGTGTCTTGATGGCCGACCCAGCTGCCTCCAAGGACCTCACCATCGCGGAGGTCCGGCTCACGCCGATCCTGGTCGCCGACCCACCGCTGCTGAACACCCAGGGCGTGCACCAGCCGTACACCCCCCGCCTGATCATCGAGGTGGTCACCGAGGGCGGCGTCACCGGACTCGGCGAGACCTACGGGGACACCAAGTACCTCGATCTGGCCCGCCCGTTGGCCGGTGCGCTGCTCGGGAGAACGGTCACGGACCTGAACGGGCTGCCCGCGCTCGCCGCCCAGGTGTGCGGCGACTCCCCGGCCGCGACCGGCGCGCACACCGTGGACGCCGGAGGGCTGCGCGGTGTGCAGACCGCCGACAAGCTGCGGCTCTCGGTGCTCTCCGGTTTCGAGGTCGCCTGCCTGGACGCCTGGGGCCGCGCCGCCGGCCTGCCCGTCCACGCGCTGCTCGGCGGCAAGGTCCGCGACCAGGTCGAATACAGCGCGTACCTCTTCTACCGGTGGGCCGGCCATCCGGGCGGACGCGGTGCGCGCGACGACTGGGGCGCGGCGCTCGACCCGGCCGGGATCGTCGCCCAGGCGCACCGATTCGCGGACACCTACGGGTTCACGTCCTTCAAGCTCAAGGGCGGTGTCTTCGAACCCGCGCAGGAGATCGCGGCCATCAAGGCACTGGCCGCCGAGTTCCCCGGCCGGCCGCTGCGCCTCGACCCCAACGGCGCCTGGAGCGTGCCGACTTCGCTCCGGGTGGCGGAGGAACTGGGGGACGTCCTGGAGTACCTGGAGGACCCGGTGAGCGGCACGGACCGGATGGCGGAGGTGGCGGCCGGCACGGAACTCCCGTTGGCCACCAACATGTGCGTCACGACCTTCGACGAGATCGCCGAGGCCTTCACCCGCGGCGCCGTCCAGGTCGTGCTCTCCGACCACCACTACTGGGGCGGGCTGCGCAACACCCGCGAACTCGCCGCCGTCTGCCGCGCCTTCGGCGTCGGCCTGTCCATGCACTCCAACACCCACCTGGGCATCAGCCTCGCCGCCATGACGCAGGTCGCGGCGACCGTGCCCGACCTCGACCACGCCTGCGACAGCCACTACCCCTGGCAGACCGAGGACGTCCTCACCGAGCGGCTCACCTTCCGCGGCGGCCGCCTCGACGTCAGCGACGCCCCCGGCCTGGGCGTCGAACTCGACCGCGACCGGCTCGCCGTACTGCACCGCCGCTGGCTGGCCGACGACGGCACGCTGCTTTCCCGCGACGACGCCGCCGCCATGCGGCTGGCCGACCCCGGCTGGGTCACCCCCGCCGTCCCGCGCTGGTGACCCGGGCGGCCCACGGTATGGCGGCGTCGGCCGTGATCCTGTGCGCCGTCGCCCTGCGCGCGTACGGTGTGGCACGGCTTGTGGCTGTGCGCCACAGTGGTCCCGTACCTGATCTTTGAGAGGGGCTGACCGAATGGCACAGGAAGTGCGCGGCGTCATCGCGCCGGGGAAGAACGAACCGGTCCGGCTGGAGACGGTCCTGGTGCCGGATCCGGGTCCCGGCGAGGCCGTGGTGAAGATCCAGGCGTGCGGGGTGTGCCACACCGATCTGCACTACAAGCAGGGCGGCATCAACGACGACTTCCCGTTTCTGCTCGGGCACGAGGCGGCCGGGGTCGTGGAGTCGGTCGGTGCCGGTGTGACGGACGTCGCGCCCGGGGACTTCGTCGTCCTCAACTGGCGTGCGGTGTGCGGCGCGTGCCGGGCCTGTCTGCGCGGCCGCCCCCAGTACTGCTTCGACACGCACAACGCGAAGCAGAAGATGACGCTGAAGGACGGTACGGAGCTCAGCCCGGCGCTCGGCATCGGCGCGTTCGCCGACAAGACGCTGGTCGCCGCCGGGCAGTGCACCAAGGTCGACCCGGAGGTCGCGCCCGCCGTCGCCGGGCTGCTGGGCTGCGGGGTGATGGCGGGGATCGGTGCCGCCATCAACACCGGCAAGGTCGGCCGCGGCGACTCGGTCGCGGTCATCGGGTGCGGCGGCGTGGGCGACGCGGCCGTCGTCGGCGCGCGGCTGGCCGGGGCCGCCCGGATCATCGCGGTGGACATCGACGACCGGAAGCTGACGACCGCCCGGTCCATGGGCGCCACCCACACGGTCAACTCCCGCACCACCGACCCCGTCGACGCGATCCGCGAGCTGACCGGCGGCTTCGGCGCGGATGTCGTCATCGAGGCGGTCGGCCGCCCGGAGACGTACAAGCAGGCGTTCTACGCCCGCGACCTGGCCGGCACCGTCGTCCTCGTGGGCGTCCCCACCCCGGAGATGACCCTGGAACTTCCCCTACTGGACGTCTTCGGCCGCGGCGGCGCCCTCAAGTCCTCCTGGTACGGCGACTGCCTGCCGTCCCGCGACTTCCCGATGCTCATCGACCTGCACCAGCAGGGCCGGATCGACCTCGGCGCGTTCGTCACCGAGACCATCGGCATCGAGGACGTGGAGAAGGCCTTCGAGCGGATGCACGCGGGCGACGTGCTGCGTTCGGTGGTGACGCTCTGATGACGGCCCGTATCGATCACCTCGTCACCTCCGGCACCTTCTCGCTCGACGGCGGCACCTGGGACGTCGACAACAACGTGTGGATCGTGGGCGATGACGAGGAAGCGATCGTCATCGATGCCGCCCACGACGCCGACGCCATTCTTGAAGCGCTCGGTGGCCGGACGCTGCGCGCGATCATCTGCACCCACGCCCACAACGACCACATCGACGCCGCGCCGACGCTGGCCACCCGTACCGGCGCCCGGATCCATCTGCACCCCGACGACCTGCCGTTGTGGAAGCAGACCCACCCCGACAACGCCCCGGACGCGGAACTGGCGGACGGTCAGGTGCTCACCATCGCCGGCACGGACCTGACGGTGATTCACACGCCGGGCCATGCGCCCGGCGCGGTCTGCCTCTACGCACCCGACCTGGGCACGGTCTTCACCGGCGACACCCTCTTCCAGGGCGGCCCCGGCGCCACCGGCCGGTCCTTCTCGGACTTCCCGACGATCATCGAGTCGATCCGGGACCGGCTGCTGGCCCTGCCGCCCCAGACGGAGGTACGGACCGGCCACGGCGATTCGACGACCATCGGCGACGAGGCGCCGCACCTGGAGGAGTGGGTGCTGCGCCAATAGCGGCTCCGCCGCGGGAGGGACGTGGAGTGTCCCTAGGGCGCGGGCGAACACATCCCGTAGGGGACGCGAGAGCCCCCTGCGGGGCCACAACGCGGGGTCGGTGGGCGGTATTCCGTTGGCTCACGACCTGATCGGCAAGGTGCCGCCCAGCCCCGCGCCCCGACGTCACTCTTCCTCGGCCGCCCGCTCCAGGATGCGGGCGGCCACCGCGGGGGAGTCCACCAGCGGATGCAGCGCCAGCGCGCGCAGCGCAGCGCCCCGGTCCTTGTACGTCGCGGCCTCCACCGCCGCCCGTTCCACCGCCTTGACCTGGAGCATCAGCCCCAACTGGTCCTCGCGCAGAGGCCCGCAGGGCAGCGGGCGGGCGCCCTGGGAACCGACCTCGCACACCGTCTCCACGATCGCGTCCGGCGCCAGCTGCGGCACCGTCGTCCCGTTGCGGACGTTGAGGATCAGCCGGGCGCCGCTGTTGCCCGCGATGGCGTGCATCAGGGCCAGCGCGACCCGGTCGTAGCCGCCGCCTTCCAGGTCATGACTGTCGCGCTGCCAGCCGCCGCTGGCCTCGCGGCTGTGCGCCATGTACGTCTCCTCGCGCTCCAGCCGCGTCCGCTCCCACAGCGTGTACGCCGCGTCCGGGCCGCCCGCCGCCGCGGCCCGCTCGAAGAAGCGGCCCTGCTGCTGGTCGAGGAACTCACCACGGGTCTCGTGGGTGTCCCGCAGGGAGTGCAGGGTCTCCCGGCGGAAGTAGTAGTAGTGCAGATACTCGTTCGGCAGCGCGCCCAAGGTGCGCAGCCAGTCGGGACCGAACAGCCGGCCCTCTTCGAAGGAGCCGAGCGCGGCATCGTCGGCGAGCAGCTCCGGCAGCAGCTCGGTGCCGTCGACGGTCAACGACCGCAGCCAGCCGAGGTGGTTGAGCCCCACGTAGTCGTACGAGACCCGGCTTGTGTCCCGGAACGCCGCCGGGTCGGCGCCGGCCGCGCGGGCCGCCCGGCGCACCAGCCCTACGGGTGAGTCGCAGATCCCGATGACTCGGTCACCCAGCACGTGGGACATCGCCTCGGTGACCATGCCCGCGGGATTGGTGAAGTTGATGACCCACGCCCGCGGCGCGAGGGCGGCGACCCGTTCGGCGATGCGCAGCGCCACCGGGATCGTCCGCAGGCCGTACAGGACGCCGCCGGCGCCGACCGTCTCCTGGCCGAGCACGCCCTCCGACAGCGGGATCCGCTCGTCCCGGATCCGCCCGGCCGTGCCGCCCACCCGTATCGCGGAGAAGACGAAATCGGCGCCGGTCAACGCGTCGTCCAGATCCTTCGCCACTCGTACGGATACCGGCTCGGGACGCCCCTCCGCGAGCCCGGCCAGGATGTCGGCGATCACCGTCACCCGCAGCGGATCGGTGTCGTACAGCGTCACCTCGGAGACGGAGCGTGCCGGGTCGTCCAGCAGCGCGCGGTAGACCAGCGGCACCCGGAAACCGCCACCGCCCAGAATCGAGAGCCTCATGGGGCGGAACGTACCTCAGCATCAGGCACACTGGCGGCACCTGCTGGAGCGAGAGGGGCGAGCACGGTGAGCAGTGGTCCACGCGGTGTCCCGACAGATGTCCCGGGTGTTCCCGTACCCGCGCACACGGGTGCCGTGCCGGCGGTGCTCGATCCGCTGGCCGCGGTGCGCGCCGACGGCGACCCGCGCACCGACGTCTATCTCACCGGCACGGTCTTCCTGGACATCATCTTCACCGGCCTGGACTCCGCCCCGGTACGCGGCACCGAGTCCTGGGCCCGCGGCATGGGCTCCAGCCCCGGCGGCGTCGCGAACATGGCCACCGCGCTGGCCCGCCTCGGGCTGCGCACCTCGCTGGCCGCGGCGTTCGGCGACGACATGTACGGCGAATACTGCTGGGAGGCCCTGGAGCAGGGCGAAGGCATCGACCTGGCGCTGTCACGCACGGTCCCCGGCTGGCACTCCCCGGTCACCGTCTCCATGGCGTACGAGGGCGAACGCACGATGGTGTCGCACGGCCACGAGGCGCCGCCGCCCGAATCCGCCTTCGACGGCAAGCACGCGCCGGGCTGCCCGCCGCCGTCCCGCGCCTGCGTCGCCTCGCTCGTACCGGGCAGGCGGGAGGGCTGGCTGGGCTGCGCGGCCGGCCGCGGCAGCCGCATCTTCGCGGATGTGGGCTGGGACGACAGCGGCCGCTGGGACCCGGCCGACCTCGCGGACCTCGAACACTGCGAGGCGTTCCTGCCCAACGCCGAGGAGGCGATGCGCTACACCCGCACGGACTGCCCGCGCGCGGCCGCCCGCAAGCTCGCGGAACGGGTCCCGCTCGCGGTGGTCACCATGGGCGTGGAGGGCGCCTGCGCCGTGGACGGGCGGACCGGGGACACCGCCGAGGTGCCCGCCATCGACGTCGAGGCGCTGGACCCGACCGGCGCCGGAGATGTCTTCGTCGCCGGGTTCGTCACCGGCACCCTCGCCGGCTGGCCGCTCGCCGACCGGCTGGCCTTCGCGGGGCTGAGCGCCGCCCTGTCGGTGCAGGAATTCGGCGGTTCGCTCGCCGCACCGGGCTGGGCGGAGATCGCCGCGTGGTGGCAGCGGGTCCGGGGGTGCGAGGCGGGGGCGTCGGCCGGGCTGCGCCGCCAGTACGGGTTCCTCGACGCGGTGCTGCCGGCGGCGTACCGGCCGGCCCCGCTGGCCCGCGCCGTCCCGACGATCGGCTTCCGCCGGCCGGCCTGAGCGGCGCCGGGCGGCGGAGGGGGCGGAGGGGGACGGCCGCGCTCCGCGGGCGGCCGTGGAAAAGCCCTCGGGTGTTGTCAGTGCACCGTCGTACTCTGGTATCCCAAGGAGTCGAGTGCAGAGAGAGGGATGAGCAGGCCAAGAGCCGGCCCATGACTCAGACACCCACGCAACCGCAGGCGCACGCCCAGTTCACGGTCCCGGCCAAGCACCCGATGGTCACGGTCCTGGGATCGGGAGACTCGCTACTGCGCGTGATCGAAAAGGCCTTCCCGGCGACCGACATCCATGTCCGGGGCAACGAAGTCAGCGCTGTCGGCGACGCCCGCGAAGTCGCTCTCATCCAGCGCCTGTTCGACGAGATGATGCTGGTGCTCCGCACCGGACAACCGATGACGGAGGACGCAGTGGAACGCTCCATCGCCATGCTGCGCGCGGCGGAGAACGGCGAAGGGGCGGCCGAGACGCCCGCCGAGGTGCTCACCCAGAACATCCTCTCCAACCGTGGCCGCACGATCCGCCCCAAGACCCTCAACCAAAAGCGCTATGTCGACGCCATCGACCACCACACGGTCGTCTTCGGCATCGGCCCGGCCGGCACCGGCAAGACCTATCTCGCCATGGCCAAGGCCGTGCAGGCGCTCCAGGCCAAGCAGGTCAACCGCATCATCCTGACCCGCCCCGCGGTCGAGGCCGGCGAGCGGCTGGGCTTCCTGCCCGGCACCCTCTACGAGAAGATCGACCCGTATCTGCGCCCGCTCTACGACGCGCTGCACGACATGCTCGACCCCGACTCGATTCCGCGGCTGATGGCGGCGGGGACGATCGAGGTGGCGCCGCTGGCGTATATGAGGGGTCGTACGCTCAATGACGCGTTCATCATTCTCGACGAGGCGCAGAACACCAACCCCGAGCAGATGAAGATGTTCCTCACCCGCCTCGGCTTCGAGTCGAAGATCGTCATCACCGGTGACGTCACCCAGGTCGACCTCCCGGGCGGTACGAAGAGCGGTCTGCGCCAGGTCCGGGAGATCCTGGACGGCGTGGACGATGTCCACTTCTCCCTCCTCACCAGCCAGGATGTCGTCCGGCACAAGCTCGTCGGCCGTATTGTCGACGCGTACGAGAAGTACGACAGCCGCAACGGAAAGTAAGACCCAGGTACATGTCGATCGACGTCAACAACGAGTCCGGCACGGACATCGACGAGCAGGCCGTCCTGGACGTCGCCCGCTACGCCGTCGCCCGGATGCGCATCCACCCGCTCTCCGAGCTGTCCGTCATCGTCGTGGACGCCGAGGCCATGGAGCAGCTCCACATCCAGTGGATGGACCTCCCCGGCCCGACCGATGTCATGTCCTTCCCGATGGACGAACTGCGTCCGCCGGCCAAGGACGACGAGGAGCCCCCGCAGGGGCTCCTCGGTGACATCGTGCTCTGCCCCGAGGTCGCCAAGAAGCAGGGCGAGGAGGCGCCGACCGGGCACTCCATGGACGAGGAACTCCAGCTGCTGACCGTCCACGGCGTACTGCACCTCCTCGGCTACGACCACGAAGAGCCCGACGAGAAGGCCGAGATGTTCGGCCTGCAAGCGGCGATCATCGACGGCTGGCGCGCGGAGAAGGGCCTGACCGGCCCCTCGCCGGCCCCCACCGTGAGCTGACCGGGCACCTCCGATGACCACCCAGCTGATCGCGGTAGCGGTCCTGCTCGTCGTGATCGCCTGGCTCGCCGCCTGCGCGGAGGCCGGTCTGGCGCGTACGACGAGCTTCCGCGCCGAGGAAGCCGTCAGATCCGGCCGCCGCGGCAGCGCCAAGCTCGCCGCCGTCGCCGCCGACCCCACCCGCTATCTGAACGTGGCGCTGCTGGTGCGGGTCGGCTGCGAGATGGCCGCCGGCGTCCTCGTCACCTACGCCTGTCTGCGCTCCTTCGAGGAGACCTGGCAGGCACTGACCGTCGCCACCGCGGTGATGGTGCTGGTCTCCTACGTCGCCGTCGGCGTCTCCCCGCGCACCATCGGCCGCCAGCACCCCCTCAACACCGCGACCGCCGCCGCGTACGTCCTGCTGCCGTTGGCCCGAGTGATGGGCCCGATCCCGCAGTTGCTCATCCTCCTCGGCAACGCCCTCACCCCCGGAAAGGGTTTCCGCAAGGGCCCGTTCGCCTCCGAGGCGGAGCTGCGCTCGCTGGTCGACCTCGCCGAGAAGGAGTCGCTGATCGAGGACGAGGAGCGCCGGATGGTGCACTCCGTCTTCCAGCTCGGCGACACCCTCGTCCGCGAGGTGATGGTGCCGCGTACGGACCTGGTGGCCGTCGAGCGCTACAAGACCATCCGCCAGGCGCTGACCCTCGCGCTGCGCTCCGGCTTCTCCCGTATCCCGGTGACCGGCGAGAACGAGGACGACATCGTCGGTGTGGTCTACCTCAAGGACCTGGCCCGCAAGGTGCACATCAGCCGGGACGCCGAAACCGAGCTGGTCTCCTCGGCGATGCGTCCGGCGGTGTTCGTCCCGGACACCAAGAACGCCGGTGATCTGCTGCGTGAGATGCAGCAGGACCGCAACCACGTCGCGGTGGTCATCGACGAATACGGCGGCACGGCCGGCATCGTCACCATCGAGGACATCCTGGAGGAGATCGTCGGCGAGATCACCGACGAGTACGACCGGGAGCTGCCGCCCGTCGAGGACCTCGGGGACGGTCGCTACCGCGTCACCGCCCGGCTGGACATCGGTGACCTCGGTGAGCTCTACGGCCTGGCCGAGCTGGACGACGAGGACGTCGAGACGGTCGGCGGACTGCTCGCCAAGCTTCTCGGGCGGGTGCCGATCGCGGGTGCCACGGCCGAGGTCGATCTCTCGGACCACGCCTCGGACCCGGGCCTGAAGGGGCTGCGGCTGACCGCCGAATCGCCGGCCGGTCGCCGCAACAAGATCATCACGGTGCTGTGTGAACCGATGCGCTCGGAGGGCGGGAGCGGGGCCGACGAACAGCGGTCCGGCGGCCGGTCCGACGGCTGATGCGGCAGCCGTCGTGATGCGGTAGCCGTCCTGATGCGGTGGTCGTCCGCCGACCGATCCCTTGCCTTCCGGGAATTCCTCCGGTAAATCCTCCGGTAAACCCTCTGGTATTCATCACCACTCTTTCACGCTTTCTTCCTGATCCCGAGTGCACTGGAAATGTTCTGAGTTCCATGTTTCGGGAAGCTGGATTCCGTCGTGAGCGCCATGGAAAGATCGCTCGGGCCGGTTGCCGAAAGCGCCAACCGTTTTGCGTGAGAGGAAAGTTGAAGCAGTATGCGTGCACTCAATGCCGCGGTCGGCCTGGTCGCCGTGGCGGCTCTGCTGACGGGCTGCTCCAGTGGCTCCGACGACTCCGGTAGCTCCAAGGGCGACAAGAAATCCGGGAGTTCGGAGAGCAAGGGCGGCGGAGGGGGCTCCGCGGCGGGCGACGGCAAGCGTTCCGTCGAGTTCAAGGTGACCTCGGACCTGCCGCTGGATCTGACCCTGGGGGGTACCACGGAAGACAGCGGCCACAGCGAGGAAATCAAGAACGTCAAGGCGCCGTGGTCCAAGACGTACAAGGTGGACCCGGACCGCTTCCCGAGTATTTCGGTCGGGCCGGTGGACGCCAGCAAGAAGGGGAAGGTCGCCTGCGAAATGCTCGTCGACGGCAAGTCCATCGACAAGGATTCCGGCTCGGGCACCGGCAGCTCCCTCGTGGTGAGCTGCAGCGGTTCGACGTGATCCCCGGTGTGATCCCGGCGTGCTGACCGGGCGGTGCTGAAGGGTGGTTGCCCCGGTGCAGGGGAGCGGGGCAGCCGCCCTCGTCAGCATCCGTACGGAGTCGGCCGCAGCAATCCCTGCGGGCGCGGCCTCGGCGCCCGGTACGGACCCGCCGCAGGCCGGCCGCGACCAGGGAAACGTCCTGGGCCGGCGGGCCGGCGGGCGGGGGCCGACGCCGTACCCCCATGAGGGCCGTAACCCATGAGGCCCGCCCGCCCCTTGAGGCCGTCCCGCCGTGCCCCGCATATGCTCGCCCGTATGAGCGAAGCCGCACCGCTGGACCCCGAAGACCGCAAGATCATCACGCTCGCGCGCTCGGCGCGGGCCCGCAATGGCGTGCCCGAGGGCGCCGCCGTACGCGACGAGACCGGCCGCACTTACGTCGCGGGCACGGTCGCCCTGGACTCGCTGCAGCTCAGCGCGTTGCAGACGGCCGTGGCGATGGCCGTCGCCAGCGGGGCCACGTCCTTGGAGGCCGCGGCCGTTGTCACCGAGGCCGAGAGCGCCGCGGACGCCGACCGCGCCGCCGTACGCGACCTGGGCGGCCCGGAGACGCCGGTTCTGGTCGCGGGCCTCGACGGTGCCCTGCGCACGACGGTGCCGGCGGGCGAGGCGTAGGGCCTGTCCGATGGGGCAGGGTCGGAAAGGCCCTGGACGAGGACCGGCAGGGTTCCTCCCACGAGGGACCCGCCCTCCTCCCGGCAGCCGCACCCGCCCCCGCGCACATCGCGGAGAACCGTGCCGCCGCCTGGATCGAGCTGTCCGCCTACACCCTCGCCCGTATCCCGCGCCCCGTCCGGCGCGGCTCCCGTGGCGACGACGACCGGCCGGTGGTCGGAGAGTCCCCGGGGATCGGGGAGAATGGGCGCCATGAGCGTTCGTACAGACTCCTCCGCCCCGCACCGCGCCGGCTTCGCGTGCTTCGTCGGCCGCCCGAACGCGGGCAAGTCCACCCTCACGAACGCTCTCGTCGGCACGAAGGTGGCCATCACCTCCAACCGGCCGCAGACCACCCGCCACACGGTGCGCGGGATCGTGCACCGCCCCGAGGCGCAGTTGGTCCTCGTCGACACCCCTGGTCTGCACAAGCCGCGCACGCTGCTCGGCGAACGCCTCAACGACGTCGTCCGCACCACCTGGGCCGAGGTCGACGTCATCGGCTTCTGCCTGCCCGCCGACCAGAAGCTCGGCCCCGGCGACCGCTATATCGCCACCGAACTCGCCGGCATCAAGAAGACCCCCAAGGTCGCCATCGTCACCAAGACCGACCTGGTCGACTCCAAGGCCCTGGCCGCGCAACTGATCGCCATCGACCAGCTCGGCAAGGAGCTGGGCATCGAATGGGCCGAGATCATCCCGGTCTCGGCGGTCGGCGACACCCAGGTCTCCCTCCTCGCCGACCTCCTCGTCCCCCTGCTCCCCGAGAGCCCGGCGCTCTACCCCGAGGGCGATCTCACCGACGAGCCCGAGCAGGTCATGGTCGCCGAGCTGATCCGCGAGGCGGCGCTGGAGGGCGTACGCGACGAGCTCCCGCACTCCATCGCGGTGGTCGTCGAGGAGATGATCCCGCGCGAGGACCGCCCCGCCGACAAGCCGCTCCTCGACATCCACGCGAATGTCTACATCGAGCGCCCCAGCCAGAAGGGCATCATCATCGGCCCGAAGGGCAAGCGCTTGAAGGACGTCGGCGTGAAGTCCCGCAAGCACATCGAGGCGCTCCTCGGCACGCCGGTCTTCCTCGACCTGCACGTCAAGGTCGCCAAGGACTGGCAGCGCGACCCGAAGCAGCTGCGCAAGCTGGGCTTCTAGCACCAGGCGGGCAGTCGGTGCGGCAGCACGCCGCGGGCCCGACCCCCACCCATCGGGCAGGCCCTAAGCCACCCCCCGTACCCGCCGCACCAGCACCGCACCCAGCAGTCCGATCGCCGCGGCGACCAGATACAGCACCCGGTAGCCGCCCAGGTGGTTCACGAGGGGCGCGGCCAGTGCCGGGGCGGCCACCTGGGGCAGGGAGTTGGCGATGTTGATGATGCCCAGGTCCTTGCCGCGGTGGGCGGCGGCCGGCAGGACGTCCGTCATCAGCGCGAAGTCGACCGAGGTGAAGACGCCGAAGCCGACGCCCAGCAGCGCCGCCGCGCACAGCGCCCCCGGCCAGGTCTGCCAGGCCGCCAGCAGCACGGTGGCCGCTGCCATGATCGCGCCCGCCCACAGTACGAACGGCTGCCTGCGGCCGACCCGGTCGGACCAGATTCCGCTGATGACGACGGTGCCGAGGAGAGTTGCGCCGTTGACCGCTGTCAGGACGAGGACCCCGCCGTCCGGGTCGGGGTGGTGCAGCGCATCCCGCAGGTAGTAGAGCAGGTAGAGCAGCGCCAGCGCGTTGCCGAGGTTGATGAGGAAGCGGGTCAGCCAGGCCCAGCCCAGGTCGGGATGGCGGCGCGGGCTGATCCAGAAGCCGGCGAGGAAGGCCCGCCAGGTGAAGGGCGGGCGCCGGTCGGCCGGCAGCACCAGGTCCTTGTGGAGGAGGACGTACGGGAGGGTCGCCAGGAGCGTGAAGGCAGCGCAGGCCAGGTAGCCGGCCACCAATCCGCCTGCCAGGGTGGCCAGCCCCGTGCCGGCCAGAACGCCCAGGATCTGCGCGGCGCCCAGCCAGCCGCCCACCGCGCCCCGCTGGAGGTGCGGGACGCGGTCCGGGACGGCCGCGGTGACCGCCGCGAAGGCCGCGTTCAGCGTGAGCTGCACCAGGCACCAGCCCAGCATCATCAGCGGGACGGTCCGCGCCGACGCCAGCAGGGTCAGGGAGGCGGCCCCGCCCAGCACCCCGGCGAGGACCCACGGCATACGGCGCCCGTAGCGGGACGTCGTACGGTCCGACAGCGCGCCGACGAGGGGGTTGGCGAGGAGGGAGACCGCGGCGCCCAGGCCCGCTACCCAGGCCAGTACGGATTCCTTGGCGGTGCCGGGCGGCGCGACCTCGGCGGCCTGGAGGGCGAGCAGGATCTGGAGCGGGCCGTACCAGCCGGCCCAGATCGCGCAGTTCGCCAGCGACAGCGAGGCGGTCCAGCCGCGGCCGGCCCGCTCGGACGGTTCCGCCAGCGCCGACGGCTCCGCCAGCGCCGGCGGAGCCGCCGCGGCGGCGCGGGGCTTCCCGGCCCCGCCCGCCCGGCTCATCCCCGGGCGGCCTGGTCGCGCAGCGCGTCCCGTAGCCAGTGGTAGGAGGACTTCGGCGTACGGGCCAGGGTCCGGTAGTCGATGTGCACCAGGCCGAACCGCCGCGCATACCCCTCGGCCCACTCGAAGTTGTCCATCAGGGACCAGACGAAATAGCCGCGGACGTCGACTCCGGCGGATATCGCGTCGTGGAGGGCCCGCAGGTGGGCGTCGAGGAAGGCGATCCGGTCCGGGTCCTCGGTGCCGTCGTACGAGCAGCCGTTCTCGGTGATCATGACCGGCGGCAGGCTCGCCCCGTACCGCTCGCGGAAGGACAGCAGCAGCTCGGTGAGCGCCTCGGGGACCACCGGCCAGCCGAAGTCGGTACGCGGACGACCCTCGATCTCCCTGGGGGAGAAGGGGAGTTCGGGTGGCAGGGGGATGCCCCCGAAGTCGGTGGGGGCGGTCGCCGCCGGGTCCGGGGCGCCTACCAGTGTCGGCTGGTAGTAGTTGATGCCGTACCAGTCCAGCGGCTGGGAGATGATCTTGAGGTCGTCCGCGACGGGGCCCGGCAGCAGCGCCGCCAGCTCCTCGTCCGGGTAGCGGCCGAGCAGGACCGGGTCTGCGAACAGCCGGTTCAGCAGCAGGTCGTACAGGTCGGCGGCGCCGGTGTCGGCCTCGGACCGCGACGCCGACCAGGTCGGGCCGTGCGAGTTGGCGATGCCGATGTTCGTCGCGCCGCGGGCGCGGAGCGCCTGGACAGCTAGGCCGTGGCCCAGCAGCTGGTGGTGGGCGGCGGGCAGCGCGTCGAAGAGCAGCCGGCGGCCGGGCGCGTGCTGCCCCAGGCCGTAGCCCAGCAGTGTCAGCTCGGCGGGCTCGTTGAGCGTGATCCACCGGTCGACGCGGTCCCCGAGCCGGGCCGCCACGGCATCCGCGTACGCCGCGAAGTGCTCGGAGGTTTCCCGTACGAGCCAGCCACCAGTCGCGGCGGACCCGCCGATGCCACCGGCTTCGAGCGCCTGCGGAGTGTCCCAGTGGAACAGGGTCGGCACCGGCTCGACCCCCGCCGCCAGCAGCTCGTCCACCAGCCGGTCGTAGAAGTCGAGCCCGGCCGCGTTGACCGCGCCGCGGCCGTCCGGGACGACCCGCGGCCAGGACACCGAGAAGCGGTAGGCCCCGACCCCGAGCTCCTTGAGCAGTGCGACATCCTCGCGGTAGCGGTGATAGTGATCGGTCGCGACGCGGGCATCGGACCCGTCCTTGACCCGCCCAGCCTCGGCCGTGAACGCGTCCCAGGCCGAGGGCCCCCGCCCGTCCTCGTCCACCGCCCCCTCGATCTGCTGGGCCGAGGTGGACACGCCCCACAGGAAGTCGCGGGGGAAGCGGGGGAGCGGTCGACGCGGATCGTGCGGCACCGTTGTCATGGACGGATCTTCGTAACCGCCGGTAACACTGTCAAGGGATGTGCGCGTAAGGGATGCGCGCGTAAGGGATGTGCACGTAACGGGTGTGCGGGGGCGGGGAGTTGAGGCGCCCGCCCCCTTCGGCCGTCGGTCAGCCGCCCTCCTTCATCACCCGGGTGATCAACTTCCGTTGTGCGTCGGTCAACCGGGGGTCGGAGCAGTACACCGTCCGCCCGTCGACGGTGATCTGGTAGCTGAAGCCGTCCGGCACCCCGCCCGGGGGCTTCTCATGGGCGGCGGCGACGGACTCTTCGGCCAGGGTGTGCCAGTCGCCGGCATCGGGCCGCTCCGAGGTGTCGACCTCGGCGCGGCGCTCGATGCCCGCGAAGCCACCGGTACGTCGGATCTGAATGCGCATGAGGGCCTCCTACCCGGTACGGCGGCGGGGCGGCCGCGGTGCCGCTATTCGCCGGCCGCCTTCCCGGTGTCCTTGCCGGTCACTCCGACCTGCGACCAGGCCTTGAGCAGCGCCTGATGCTCGTCACCGTCGCCGAACCGGGTGCGGGCGGCGGCGATGGTGAGCGCGGCGAAGTCGGCGAACCGGGCGTTCTTGGCGAGCTCGCCGCCGGTCAGCACGTCGTACCAGATCTGCCCGGCCCGCTCCCAGGCGTTGCCGCCGAGCGCGGTGGCGGCGAGGTAGAAGGCGTGGTTGGGGATGCCGGAGTTGATGTGCACCCCGCCGTTGTCGTCCTCCGTCTCGACGAAGTCCTTCATCGTCGCGGGCTGCGGGTCCTTGCCCAGGACATCGTCGTCGTACGCGGTCCCGGGTGCCTTCATGGAGCGCAGCGCCGTACCGTTGTCGACGCCCGGGCCGAGGAGCCCGGCGCCGATCAGCCAGTCGGCCTGGTCGGCGCTCTGGCCGAGGGCGTACTGCTTGATCAGGGCGCCGAAGACATCCGAGACCGACTCGTTCAGCGCGCCGGACTGGCCCTCGTAGTCGAGGTTGGCGGTGTACTGCGTGACGCCGTGCGTCAGCTCGTGGCCGATGACGTCGACGGGGATGGTGAAGTCCAGGAACAGGTCGTTGTCCCCGTCGCCGAAGACCATCCGCTCGCCGTCCCAGAAGGCGTTGCCGTACTTCTCGCCGTAGTGGACGGTGGCGTCGAGCGGCAGGCCCGCGCCGTCGATGGACTTCCGGCCGTAGACCTCCAGATACAGGTCGAACGTGGCGCCCAGGCCGGCGTGCGCGCGGTTGACGGAGGCGTCCTTGGCGGGCTTGTCGCCCTCGGAGTGCACCTTTGTGCCGGGCAGTTCCTCCCGGTGCTCGGCGTCGTAGATGGTGCGGTGGGGCTTGTCCGCCGCGGCGCCCGGATCTCCCGGGGTGAAGCCGCGGGCGGCGACTTCGCGGCGCCGGGTGCGCTGCCGGTGGTCGTGGTCGAGGGTGCGGCGGGCGGGCTCGTGCCGTGCGGGGTCGTCGTTCCGCGCCAGGGCGTCGAGGACGTGCGGCGGGATGATGGTGCAGAAGACGGGGGAGGCCGGGGTGCGTGGGGTCACAGTGGAGTCCATGAACAAAACGGTGGCATTGTGTGACCCTGCTGTCACTGCCTGCCGCCAAGATTCCTGAAAACGTGTGGTTGGTCGCAATTCTGCTGTTACGTCCGTCCGGTCCCGCATACTGATACGCGACCGCCACTCACGGCGTACCTCGGCTAGGGTGCTGTGCATCATGCGTTTCGGGCTGCTTCTCCTTAGCTGCCGCGGCGAGGGCCTGTAGTCGTAGGCCGACCCCCTCCCCGCGGAGTTCGGTGTTGCGATCTTTCGCCCCGTCGGCCGTCCCTACCCAGTGGACACACGAGGAGCCCTACGCACCATGACGAATCCGTCGAGCCCCGCAGACAATGCCGTCGGCCGCCGCACCCCGGTCACCAACGCGACTCAGCTGCAGCGGCCCTCCGGGATGCCGGTCCACAAGTACGGCCCGTACGACGCCGTGGACATCCCCGACCGCACCTGGCCGGACAACCGCATCACCGTCGCCCCCCGCTGGCTGTCGACGGACCTGCGGGACGGCAACCAGGCGCTGATCGACCCGATGTCGCCGGCCCGCAAGCGCGAGATGTTCGACCTGCTGGTGCGCATGGGCTACAAGGAGATCGAGGTCGGCTTCCCGTCCTCCGGCGAGACCGACTTCGCGTTCGTCCGCTCCATCATCGAAGAGGGCGCGATCCCCGAGGACGTGACGATCTCCGTCCTGACGCAGGCCCGCGAGGAACTGATCGAGCGGACGGTGGAATCGCTGCGCGGCGCCCACCGCGCCACCGTCCACCTGTACAACGCCACCGCCCCCACCTTCCGCCGGGTCGTCTTCCGCGGCTCGAAGGAGCAGGTCAAGCAGATCGCGGTGGACGGCACCCGACTGGTCATGGAGTACGCCGACAAGATCCTCGGCGACGAGACGATCTTCGGCTACCAGTACAGCCCGGAGATCTTCACCGACACCGAGCTGGACTTCGCCCTGGAGGTCTGCGAGGCCGTCTGTGACGTCTGGCAGCCCGAGGCCGGCCGCGAGATCATCCTGAACCTGCCCGCGACCGTGGAGCGCTCCACGCCGTCCACCCACGCCGACCGCTTCGAGTGGATGTCGCGCAACCTGTCGCGCCGCGAGCATGTATGCCTGTCGGTGCACCCGCACAACGACCGCGGCACCGCCGTCGCCGCCGCCGAGCTGGCGATCATGGCCGGCGCGGACCGCATCGAAGGCTGCCTGTTCGGCCAGGGCGAGCGCACCGGCAACGTCGACCTGGTCACCCTGGGCATGAACCTCTTCTCCCAGGGCGTCGACCCGCAGATCGACTTCTCCCAGATCGACGAGATCCGCCGCACCTCCGAGTACTGCAACCAGATGGAGATCCACCCGCGCCACCCCTACGCGGGCGATCTGGTCTACACCGCCTTCTCCGGCTCCCACCAGGACGCCATCAAGAAGGGTTTCGACGCCATGGAGGCCGACGCGGCCGCCCAGGGCCCAGGCGTCACCGTCGATGATCTGGAGTGGGCGGTCCCGTACCTGCCCATCGACCCCAAGGACGTCGGCCGCTCCTACGAGGCCGTCATCCGCGTCAACTCGCAGTCCGGCAAGGGCGGTATCGCCTACGTCCTGAAGAACGACCACAAGCTGGACCTGCCGCGCCGGATGCAGATCGAGTTCTCCCGGATCATCCAGGAGAAGACCGACTCCGAGGGCGGCGAGGTCACGCCGGCCGCGATCTGGTCGGTCTTCCAGGACGAGTACCTGCCCACGCCGGACAACGCCTGGGGCCGGATCGCGCTGCGCACCGCCCAGACCTCGTCGACGAGCGAGGGCACCGACGCGCTCACTGTCGAGGCCGTGGTGGACGGCGCCGACACGGTGCTGACCGGCACCGGCAACGGCCCGCTGGCCGCCTTCTTCGACGCGCTGCACGCCGTCGACGTGGATGTGCGCCTGCTGGACTACAGCGAGCACACCCTGAGCGAGGGCGCCGGCGCCCAGGCCGCCGCGTACATCGAGTGCGCGATCGGCGACAAGGTGCTGTGGGGCGTCGGCATCGACGCGAACATCGTCCGCGCCTCGATCAAGGCGATCGTCTCGGCGGTCAACCGCGCGGGCCGCTGACCTTCCCCCACGCCTGAACGGCGCGGGGGGACCCCCATCGTTCGGCGGGGCCTGCCGGCCACTCCCGGCAGCCCCGCCAACCCCATGGTTCAGGCCAAGTCCCCGATGCCCGTCACGGGTGACGTACGTATGTTCCCCCGGCTCCCGGTTGCGCCCTGACAGCGTCCTGCACTGCGTCATGACCGGCGTCAACGGGCCTCGGCACGCTCCCTCCGGAGGGGTGGGGCCCTTCGCCATCCGGCCAGTAGTCCGGTGAGAGGTGCTGACGCCGCATCACCGATGTGGCTAACATCACGTCCCACATGGCGATGGGGTCGTGGGGGTATCTCCCGTGCCTTGGGGGGTACGGGAGAGTTACGGAGGACTGACGTGATGCACAAGATGTGTGTGATGGGCGTGCGCACGTCCTGGCGTACCGTCGCCGATGGCGAGTTCTTCTGCCCGGACTGCGGCGGCGACCGCAACTACCTCCGCCAGGCAGGCCGCCGCCGGCTCACCGTCCTCGGCGTCCCCGTCCTCTCCCGCGGCGCCGCGGGCCCGGTCCTCGCATGCTCCGCCTGCCACGGCCACTTCGGCCTGGACGCCCTGGACCACCCCACCACCGTCCGCTTCTCCGCAATGCTCCGGGACGCCGTCCACACCATCACGCTCGCCCTGCTGGCCGCCGGCGGCACCTCCTCCAGCGCCGTACGCGACACCGCCGTCTGTACGGTCCGCGCGGCGGGCTTCGCCGACTGCTCCGAGGACCAGCTGCTCACCCTCCTCGCCGCCCTCGCCGCCGATACCGGCCGCCTCACCGGCACCTACGACGCGGTGACCGGCGGCGAGTGCGGCCACAACGGCCTCGACCCGTGCGGCACCGCACTGGCCATAGAGCTCCACGAGTCCCTGGAGCCGCTGGCCCCCCACCTCGCCCCGGCCGGCCGCGAGTCCCTCCTCCTCCAGGGCGCCCGCATCGCCCTGGCCGACGGTTCCTACACCCCCGCCGAACGCGAGGTTCTGAGCACCGTCGGCGCCGCCCTGCTGCTGCGCCCGGCCGACACCAACCGGCTGCTGGCGGCGGCGCGTACGCCGTCCTGACACACCCCGGCCCGAACGCCGCGACCCCGCCACCCGGAAGGTGGCGGGGTCGCGCACGCAGAGCTCGCGGAGCGGGTCAGCCTCGCGTCAGCCGCACCGGCACCGTCCGGTAGCCGCCCGAGATGAAGCCGCCGGTGGGGACCAAGTCCTCGGCAGGGGCGGCCAGTTGGATGTCGGGGAAGCGGGCGAAGAGGGCCGGGAGGGCGGTTCGGGCCTCCATACGGGCCAGGGGGGCGCCGAGGCAGCGGTGGACGCCGTAGCCGAAGGCCAGGTGTTCGCCGGCCTGGCGCTGGATGTCGAAGTGGGAGGCGGTGTCGCCGTGGAACCCGGGGTCGCGGCCGGCCGCCGCGTATGCCGGGAGGATCGCTTCGCCCTTGCGGATGGTGGGGCCGTCCGGGATGGCGATGTCCTCGACGGCGAAGCGGAGCGGGAGGCTGGCGATGCTGGGGACCCAGCGCAGCGTTTCCTCGATGACGTCGTCCCAGGAGGACTGGCCCGAGAGGACCAGCTTGAGCTGGTCGGGGTGGGTCAGGAGGGCGGTGACGGCGTTGCCGAGGAGATCGACGGTGGTCTCGTGACCGGCGCCGATGACGAGGAGCAGGGTGTCGAGGAGCTCCTGTTCCGTCATCCGCTCGCCGTCGTCGTCCCGGGCGGAGACCAGGAGGCTGGTCAGGTCGTCGCCGGGCCGTTCCCGCTTGCCGGCCACCAGGTCGCTCAGGAGCGCGCCTACGGAAGCGGCGGTGGCGCTGGCCTCCTCCGGGGTGGCCGTGGTGTCCATGATGGCCTGGACGAGGCGGGCCAGTTCGGCGCGCGGCTCGCCCTCCGGGTAGCCGAACAGCTCGCAGATGACCTGCATGGGGAGGGGGTGGGTGAACGCCTCGCGCAGGTCGATGACTTCGCCGGCGGGGACGTCCGCGAGGCCGTCCAGGAGCGCCGCGGTGATGCGCTCCACGCACGGCAGCATGGCGTCGGTGCGGCGGGCGGTGAACGCCGGGGCGATCAGTTTGCGCAGCCGCCGATGGTCGGCGCCGTACGCGGTGAACATGTTGGTGACGCCGATCCAGGACTGCAGCCAGCTGCCGCGTATCTCGTCGCGCTGCCAGGCCGGCCAGTGCTCGCGCGGGTTCTTGGAGACGCGGGCGTCGGTGAGGAGTTCCTTGAGGAGCGTGTGGCTGGTGACGGACCAGGCCTCGATGCCGCCGGGGAGTTCGACGAGGGCGGCCGGGCCTAGCTCGCGGAGGCGGGCCGCCTCTCCGTGGATATCGGCTCCGACCGGGTCGATGACGACGGGCTGCTGTCCCTGTTGTGCCATGGGGTGGCTCCTGCCTGGTCGGGGGTGATCGGGGTGAAGCGGGCGGGGAGGGCGGCGAGTGCCCGGTGGAAGGCGCCGTTGCGCCACACCAACTCGCTGTGTTCCACGGCGAGTTCGATGTCGGAGAGCCAGGCGGTGAGCCGCTCGATCGCGGTGGTGGCGATCAGCAGTGCGTGTCGCTTCACGGGGCAGGCGTGCGGGCCCGCCGCCCACGAGAGGTGCGAGCCGCTGCCCGAGCCGGGCCGGTCCAGGGACCCGGTGCCGAACTGGTTGTTGGCGGCCGCGTAGGACACCATCACCAGCTGTCCCGCGCGGACCCAGGTGCCGTGGAAGAACACGTCACGCAGTGGGAAGTGGGCGGAGTAGTTGGTGAGCGGCGGGTCGTGCCACAGCACCTCGTTGATGGCGTCGTGTGCGGTCAGCGCGCCGCCCGACAGGGTGTTGTAGTAGCGGTCGTCGGAGAGCATCCGGGAGAGCGCGTTACCGATGAGGTTGGCGAGCGGTTCGTTGCCCGCGCCCATCGTCAGGATGATCTGGTGGACCAGCTCTTCGTCGGACAGTTCGTTGGGGTGGTCCATGAACCAGGAGGTCAGGTCCGGCCCGCGCTGTGCCTTCTTCGCGCCGACGAGCTCCATGATGCACGTCGTGAACGCCTCGTTGGCGGCGGCCGCTTCCTCGGGGGAGTTGCCCTCCAGCATCCCGGCGATGGCCTCGATGAGCCGCTCGCTGTAGGAGTCGGACATGCCGAAGAGGCCGTTGAACATGAGGAGGGGGATGAGGCGGGCGTACTCGGCGATCAGGTCGGCCTCGCCGCGCGCGCCGAACTGCTGGATGAGGGTGTCCGCGGCCTGGTGGGTACGCGCGCGCAGCTCATGCGGTTCGACGAGACGGAAGCTGTCGGTGATGACCTCGCGGTAGCGGTGGTGCGCCGCGCCGTCGCTGAAGAAGACGTTGGGGCGCCAGCCCAGCATCGGCATGATCGGCGAGTCGGCCGGGACGGTCTGCATCCAGGCCCGGGAGTCCTTGGACCAGGTGCTGTCGTCGTGCAGCAGGTCCAGTGCGGCCCGGTAGTCGGTGACCAGCATTGCGGTCACGTCGGGCGCGATCTCGACGGGCGCCAGCGCGCCGTACTGGCGCAGGTGCCGGTAGAAGCGGTCCGGGTCGGCGGCGAAGTCCGGTCCGTAGAGCTTCACCGGCGCGTGTGCGTCGGGCTGGGCCGGAGGCTGGGCAGCGCCCCGCGGCGGTGGTGCGGCGTGTGCCGGGCAGCCCGGTGGCGGTGTGGCACCCGGCTGGTGCGGGGAAGTCACGAGTTCTGGTTCTCCTGGGGCGTGTGGGCCAGGACATGGCCGACGAGCGCGATCAGCGCGTCGACGGACTGGTCCCGGTCGCGGGCGTCGCACAGCACAAGCGGCGTCTCGGGGTGCAGATCGAGGGCGTCGCGGAGCTTTTCGACGTCGTACTGCGGCGCGTCGGGGAAGGTGTTGACCGCGACGGCGTAGCGCAGCCCGGCCTCCTCGACGATGTCCATCACCTCGAAGGAGTCCGCCAGCCGGCGGGTGTCCGCGAGGACGAGGGCGCCCAGCGCGCCACGGGCGATGTCCTGCCACAGGGGACGGAAGCGCCTCTGTCCGGGCGTGCCGAACAGATAGAGCACCAGGTCCCCGGGCAGGGTCAGCCGCCCGAAGTCGATGGCGACGGTGGTGGTGGTCTTGTCCCGGACACCGGCGAGATCGTCGACGATCGCGCCGGTCTGCGTCATGACCTCTTCGGTGTGCAGCGGCGGGGTCTCGGAGAGCGCACGGATGAGTGTGGTCTTGCCGACCCCGAACGGCCCCGCGACCAGGAGCTTGACCAGCGTCTGGTCGTCGCCGGAAAGGTACATGCTGCCGGTGAGGGGACCGGGTGCGGCGCCGGTGCTAGGACTTGAGAGAGCGGAGTCCATCGAGAACCCTCTCCAGGATCTGCCGGTCGAATTGCTCGGCTTCGGGGATGGGGACACGGGCGTGCAGGCGGCCGGCATCGACAAGATCGGCCACCAGCACCTTCACCACGCTGACGGGCAGGTGGAGGTGGGCTGCGACCTCGGCCAGAGACAGGGCGCCGGGCTGGAGCAGCTCCAGGATCCGGCGCTCTTCCGGACGTACCTCACTGGTGATCGGCATCCCCGCGCTGTGCAGCAGGGAGAGCCGGTCCAACGTGTTGCGGCTGGGTCGGGCGCGTCCGCCGGTCGCCAGATAGGCCGGTACGAGGCGCCTGTTGCTCTGGCGCGGGGTCATGCCGAATTACCGAGGTCCCGAGCCGGGCTGTTCATGACCTTGTTGCCCAGGGTCGTCACCTGGATCTGCATATGGTGCGCGACCACGCCCATGTTCACCTCGGGCGCGGCGAAGACGGCCAGGCAGGTGTTCTCGCCCGCCGGGATCGCGAAGACCCAGCCCTCTTCGGACTCGATGACGGTCTGCCGCAGCCTGGCGTCGTCCTGGTCGGCGAACGCCGCGGTGACGGCGCGCCCGGCGCCCTGGAGCGCGGACATCATCGCCGCGACGCCCTCGGCGGCGTCGCGCTTCAGACCGGGCGAGGCGCCCTCGATGAATCCGTCGCCGGAGATGACGGCTGCGTGGATAACATGCGGCAGCTCCAGGAGGGGTGCCAGCACCCAGGACTTGTCCTCGGTGACACGGCGGCGAGTGGGGCTGTTCATCAGTGGGCGTTCCCTTCGGGACTGCGAGGGGGTTCTGACTGGGCTGCGGCCCGGCCGGATTCGGTGCCTTGCTGGAGTGCGGCCCAGCGGGAGGCGGTCTCTTCCGGGGAGCGCGGGGGAATCGATTCGGCGCGGGGGGCGTTCTGTTCGAGCTCGGACGTCGGCTGACGGCGGCGCCGGCGCGGGAGTTCGCCGTCGGCGGGGGCGTCGGGTGCGGCGGGTGCGGCATCGAGCCGGGCCGCCGGGTCCGGAGCCGGGGATGGGGGTCCCCCCTGGACCGGAGCTTGTCGAAGGTCCTTGGGGGAGGCGTGCCGCGCGGTGGACGGGGCGGGTGCGGCGGCCGAGGAGGGCGTCGCGGCACCCGTGGGCAGCACGGACGAGGACCGGTCCGGCACACCCGAACGGTGCGGCTGCGGAGCCATCACGGACATGGGCTGGGCACTCTCGTCGAGGACGGTGAGGAGGGGATCGCCGGGGATGTAGACGACCGCGCGCACACCGCCGTACGGGGACGGCTCCACATGCACGCCGAAGCCGTACTGCCGCACCAGCTGGCCCGCGGCTGCGAAACCGGACCGCGGCGGGTCGCCGAGCTGGGTCAGCAGCAGGCCGTCGTCACCGGACAGCAGCTCCATCGCGTGCTTGATCTCGTCGTCGTGCATGCCCACGCCGTAGTCGTCGATGATGACCGACGCGCCCTTGTTGCCCTGCTGGAGGGTGATGGTGACGGGCAGTTCCTGGTGCGAGTGGTGCAGCGCGTTGGCCAGCAGCTCGGTGACGGTGATCGCGATCGGTTCGACGGCACGGGCGACGACGGCGACCGGGTCGCGCAGCTGGTTGCTGACCTGGACGCGCTCGTAGCCGCGCAGCCGGGAGGTGGCGCCGACGACCAGCTCGGCGAGGTAGGAGTCCTCGCGGGTCAGCCCCGGCCAGGCGCCGCACACCACACCGGTGGCCTGAATACGGCGCAGCGCCTGCTCGTTGAGGAAGTCCGCGTCCAGCAGGTCCTGGGCGATCTGCGGGTCGTCGTAGCGGTGCTGCATGGTCTGAAGGGCCGTCTGGAGCCGGTAGAGCAGCGCCTGGATGGTGGTGGTCGCGCCGCGGAGGGTGGACTGCGCGGCCGCGTCGACGCGTTGCCGCTCGTTGGTGACCGCCTCGCCGATCTGGTCCAGTACGGCGGTCAGTGCGTGATCCGTCTCCGACCCGGCGAACCGGGAGTCCAGCAGCCCGCGCACGGGCACATGCGGATGGGCGAGCGCCATGGTGAGGTCGGGGAGCCGCGCCCCGGCCAGATGCCGGATCTCGGCCTCGGTGGCCCGCAGCCGGGCCGACAGTTCCGTATTGCTGTGGAGCGTGGCGCTGTTCTGCTCCTCAGAGGCGGTGAGGCGCTGTCTCAGGTCGGCGCACTGCTTCCGTGCGCGGACCATGAGCGCCGCCAAGATCACGGCGGCGGCCGTACCTGCGCTGAGGCACCACAACAGCGCCTCCGGTATGGATGTCATCGAGATCCTCGTATGGGGTACTGGGTCGGCCTGCCGTCACGGCGATTTTCTGCCGATCATCACCGGATGCTACCGGGGAGTTGACGAGCCGTGAGCTGGTTCCCCAGCGGCGTTCTGAGAAGTACGGAAGGTCACGTTCCACCCGCGATGACCCGGACGATGGTGTGATGTGGCCCTGTCATTCCGGGGCGCGGGGCAGGGGGCCGATGGCTGCCCCGCCGATGCGCGAGAATGGGTTCCATGAGTCTGTTCCGCGACGACGGCATCGTGCTGCGCACCCAGAAGCTGGGAGAAGCGGACCGGATCATCACGCTGCTCACCCGGGGCCACGGCCGGGTCCGTGCGGTGGCCCGTGGCGTGCGCCGGACGAAATCGAAGTTCGGGGCGCGGCTGGAACCCTTCTCGCATGTGGATGTGCAGTTCTTCGCGCGCGGCGGCGAGCTGATCGGACGCGGGCTGCCGCTGTGCACACAGAGCGAGACGATCTCGGCGTACGGCGGCGGGATCGTCACCGACTACGCCCGCTACACCGCCGGCACCGCGATGCTGGAGACCGCCGAGCGGTTCACCGACCACGAGGGCGAGCCGGCCGTGCAGCAGTATCTGCTGCTGGTCGGCGGGCTGCGGACGCTCGCCCGCGGCGAGCACGAACCGCATCTGGTGCTGGACGCCTTCCTGCTGCGCTCACTCGCCGTGAACGGCTACGCACCCAGTTTCGGCAGCTGCGCCAAGTGCGGGCTGCCCGGTCCGAACCGGTTCTTCTCGGTGGCGTCGGGCGGCGTCGTATGCGGCGACTGCCGGGTGCCGGGAAGCGTCGTACCCTCCTCTGAGGCCATCGGGCTCCTGGGCGCGCTGCTCACCGGCGACTGGGAGACGGCGGACGCCTGCGAGGCGCGGCATGTCCGGGAGGGCAGCGGGCTCGTCGCGGCGTATCTGCAGTGGCATCTGGAGCGGGGCCTGCGCTCCCTCCGTTACGTAGAGAAATAGCTGACCGACGTACACGACGTACACGACGCATCCGACACATAGGAGATGTGGGCCGCATGGCACGACGCGGGATTCTGGGCCGTAATCGACGTGAGTACGAGACGCCCGAGCCGCACCCTTCCGGTGCGCGGCCGCCGAAGATCCCCGGGGAGCTCGTCCCGAACCATGTGGCGGTCGTCATGGACGGCAACGGCCGGTGGGCCAAGGAGCGCGGGCTGCCGCGTACCGAGGGCCACAAGGTCGGCGAGGGCGTCGTGCTGGACGTGCTCAAGGGCTGCATCGAGATGGGCGTGAAGAACCTCTCGCTGTACGCCTTCTCGACGGAGAACTGGAAGCGGTCGCCCGACGAGGTCAAGTTCCTGATGAACTTCAACCGGGATGTGATCCGGCGGCGCCGGGACGAGATGGACGCGCTGGGCATCCGCATCCGGTGGGTCGGGCGGATGCCGAAGCTGTGGAAGTCCGTGGTGCAGGAGCTCCAGGTCGCGCAGGAGCAGACCAAGAACAATGACGCGATGACGCTGTACTTCTGCGTGAATTACGGCGGTCGGGCGGAGATCGCGGACGCCGCGGCGGCGATCGCGGCGGATGTGAGGGCCGGAAAGCTGGACCCGTCCAAGGTCAATGAGAAGACCGTCGCGAAGTACATGTACTACCCGGACATGCCGGATGTGGACCTGTTCGTCCGGCCGTCGGGCGAGCAGCGGACGTCGAACTATCTGATCTGGCAGAGCGCGTACGCCGAGATGGTCTTCCAGGACATCCTGTGGCCGGACTTCGACCGGCGGAACCTGTGGGACGCCTGCCTTGAGTACGCGCGGCGCGACCGCCGGTTCGGGGCGGCGCCGGACGGGCAGTCGGCGAAGTAGGACGGCGTACACACGCGGAACGGGCCGCCTCCCCTGGGAGACGGCCCGTTCGTGCTGTTCGTGGTGCTACTGCTGCTCCTTGGACCGCTCCGCGCAGTCGCCGCACGTACCGAAGATCTCGATGGTGTGCGCGACGTCACGGAAGCCGTGCTCGGCGGCGATCTGGTCGGCCCACTTCTCGACCGCGGGGCCCTCGACCTCGACGGCCTTGCCGCAGGCCCGGCACACCAGGTGGTGGTGATGGTCGTCGGTGCTGCACCGGCGGTAGACGGCCTCGCCGTCGCTGGTGCGCAGCACATCGACCTCGCCGGCATCGGCCAGGGACTGCAGCGTCCGGTAGACGGTGGTCAGCCCGACCGAGTCACCCCGGTGCTTGAGCATGTCGTGGAGCTCCTGCGCGCTGCGGAACTCGTCGACCTCGTCGAGTGCGGCCGAAACCGCGGTCCGCTGCCGCGTCGACCGGCCGCGTACCGGAGATCCCGCGCTCGTCGCCACCGTTGCCTCCCTAGGACGTCGGATTCTTCCCCCGTGGGGGCCCCTCCCGCGCCCTGAAGGCGTGGGGGAACGTCCGGCCATTGTGCCAGGTGGTGATCGGATCCCTGGCTTGTCGCTTACGACGCTCCGATCCCGGTGCCGCGCCGCCGTGCATGCTCAGCACACTGATCACACGCTGACGTCGTCCGCCGGGGTCCGGCTGCCCGACACCTCCAGGGTGCACCCCTTGGCCGTTCCTGCGGCCGCCTTGGCGCGTTTTTTCGCCAAGGGCGCGGCGAGCGCCGTGAAGACCACGAACAGTCCGATGGCGAGCAGCACGATGGTCGCGCCGGACGGTACGTCCACGTAGTACGAGGTGGTGGTACCCGCGAGGGTGACCACGACGCCGATCCCGATGGCCAGGCCGAAGGTCATCGCGAAGCTGCGGCTGATCTGCTGGGCGGCCGCGACCGGGATCACCATCAGCGCGCTGACCAGCAGCAGGCCGACGACGCGCATGGCGACGGTGACGGTGACCGCGGCGGTGACCGCGATCAGCAGATTCATCAGCCGCACCGGGAGCCCCGTCACCCGGGCGAACTCCTCGTCCTGGCAGACCGCGAACAGCTGACGGCGCAGGCCGACCGTGATCAGCAGCACCAGGGCGGCCAGCACACAGATCGTCGTCATGTCCTCCGGCGAGACCGTGGTGATCGACCCGAAGAGATACGTACCGAGGTTGGCGTTGGAGCCGGCGTCGGAGAGGCTCATCAGCATCACACCGCCCGCCATACCGCCGTAGAACAGCATGGCCAGCGCGAGATCGCCGCGGGTCTTGCCGTACCAGCGGATCAGTTCCATGACGACGGAGCCGAGGACGGCGACGGCGGTGGCGACCCAGACCGGGCTGGTGTTGAGCAGAAAGCCCAGGCCGACGCCGGTGAGGGCGACATGGCCGATGCCGTCGCCCATCAGGGCCTGGCGGCGCTGGACGAGGTAGATGCCGATGGCCGGCGCGGTGACGCCGACGATCAGGGCGGCGAGCAGGGCCCGCTGCATGAAGGCGTAGTTCAGGATTTCCATCAGGTCAGCAGCCCCGTCCGGATCGGTTCCGCGGACGCGTCGGCGTGCGGATGGACATGGTCGTGACCGGGCAGCGCGTGCTGGCCGACGGCCTCGGGCGGCGGGCCGTCGTGCACGACACAGCCGTCCCGCAGTACCACCGCACGGTCGATCAGCGGCTCCAGCGGGCCCAGCTCATGCAGGACGAGCAGCACCGTGGTGCCCGCGCCGACCTGCGCGCGCAGCGCCGCGGCCAGCACTTCCTGGCTGGCCAGGTCGACGCCGGCCATCGGCTCGTCCATGATCAGCAGTTCCGGTTCGCCGGCCAGCGCGCGGGCGATCAGCACCCGCTGGTGCTGGCCGCCGGAGAGCGCGTTGACGGAGTCCCCGGCGCGGTCCGCCATGCCCACCAGCTCCAGGGCGCGGTGCACGGCGGCCCGGTCGGCCTTGCGCAGGACCCCCAGCTTCGTACGGGCCAGCCGCCCGGCCGTGACGACCTCGCGGACGGTGGCGGGGACGCCGCTGGAGGCGGTGGTGCGCTGCGGGACATAGCCGACGCGGGCCCAGTCCTTGAAGCGCCGGAACTCCGTGCCGAACAGTGACAGCTCGCCGCCGGTGAGCGGCACCTGGCCGATCACCGACCGTACGGCCGTGGACTTGCCGGAGCCGTTGGCGCCGAGCAGCGCGACCACCTCACCGGAGCGCACGGTGAGGTCGACGCCGCGCAGCACGGGGCGCGCGCCCAGCGACGCGGTGGCCCCGCGCAGGTCGATGACTGGCTGGTGCAGCGGCTGGTTCATGGAGGCCTCCGTCATGTGCGGGGTGGCTGGCATGCTCACTTGCTGCCGAGCGCCTTCTGCAGCGCGGCGAGGTTGGCCCGCATCACGCCGAAGTAGTCCTTGCCGCGGGACTTGGCCGAGATCCCCTCGATCGGGTCGAGGACATCGGTCTTCAGGCGCAGATCGCCGGCCAGGGCCTTCGCGGTGGCCGGGTTGGCGATCGTCTCGAAGAAGACCGTGGAGACGTGGTGCTCCTTGGCGAGGGTGTGCAGCTCCTTGACGCGGTTGGCGCTGGGCTCGGACTCGGGGTCGAGGCCGCTGATGGCCTCCTGGGTGAGGCCGTAGCGCTCGGCGAGGTAGCCGAAGGCCGCGTGGGTGGAGATGAAGGTGTCCGAGCCCCGGTTCTTCAGGCCCTTCTTGAAGTCCGCGTCCAGCCCTTCCAGCTTCTTCACCAGGGCGTCGGTGTTCTTCTGGTAGTCGGCCTTGTGGTCTGGGTCGGCCTTGGCGAGGGCCTGATTCACACCCTTGGCGACCTCGGCGTACTTCACGGGGTCGAGCCAGATGTGTGGGTCCTTGCCGCCTTCTTCCTCGTGCGCGTGCTCGTCCTCGTGCCCGTGCTCCTCTTCTCCGTGCCCGTGGCTGTCGACCTCGGTGCCGTGCTCCTTGAGGCTGGTGAGGGAGGTCGCCTCGACGACGTTCTCGACGCCGGACTGCTTGATGACCTCGTCCACGGCGGGCTGCAGACCCTTGATGTAGAAGATCGCGTCGGACTCGCTGACCTGGGCGGTCTGCTGCGCGGTGAGATCCAGGTCGTGCGGCTCGGTACCGGGCTTGGTGAGGTCGGTCACCTCGACGTGCTTCCCGCCGATCTGCGCGGCGAGAAACTCCATGGGGTAGAAGGACGCCGTCACCTTCACCTTGCCGCCGCCACTGCCCGCGGCGTCGGAGGAGGAGCAGGCGGAGAGGGCCAGGAGCCCGAGCACCGAGGCTCCGGCCACAGCGGCGGTGGATATGCGGCGGCGTATGTTCATGACAGTCATTTTCAACAAAACTGGAAACGATTGTCAACAAAGCAGATAGTCGGACCAGGCGGGTCGCGCACCGGTGGCGAGAGGTCCGGAACCGATTTGATCCGGAGGGTACGGCCGCCGGTACCCTGAGCCATTCGCTGTTCGTCGTCGTAATGAAGAGAGCACCGTGGCCGCCGACAAGATCGATACCATCGTCAGCCTGAGCAAGCGCCGTGGCTTCGTATACCCCTCCAGTGAGATCTACGGCGGCACCCGTGCTGCCTGGGACTACGGCCCCCTCGGCGTTGAGCTCAAGGAGAACATCAAGCGTCAGTGGTGGCGCTCCATGGTCACCTCGCGCGACGACGTCGTCGGTCTCGACTCGTCGGTGATCCTGGCCCCCGAGGTGTGGCAGGCGTCCGGCCACGTCGCCACCTTCACCGACCCGCTCACCGAGTGCACCTCCTGCCACAAGCGCTTCCGCGCGGACCACCTGGAGGAGGCCTACGAGGCCAAGCACGGCCGCGGCCCCGACAACGGCCTCGCCGACATCAACTGCCCGCACTGCGGCAACAAGGGCGGCTTCACCGAGCCCAAGCAGTTCTCCGGCCTGCTCTCCACCCACCTCGGCCCGTCCCAGGACACCGCCTCGGTCGCGTATCTGCGCCCCGAGACCGCGCAGGGTATTTTCACCAACTTCGCGCAGGTGCAGCAGACTTCGCGCAAGAAGCCGCCGTTCGGCATCGCGCAGATGGGCAAGTCCTTCCGGAACGAGATCACTCCGGGCAACTTCATCTTCCGGACCCGTGAGTTCGAGCAGATGGAGATGGAGTTCTTCGTCAAGCCGGGCGAGGACGAGGAGTGGCAGGAGTACTGGATGCAGCAGCGCTGGAACTGGTACGTCGACCTCGGTCTCCGTGAGGAGAACATCCGCTGGTTCGAGCACCCGGAGGAGAAGCTCTCGCACTACTCCAAGCGCACCGCCGACATCGAGTACCGCTTCCAGTTCGGCGGCTCGGAGTGGGGCGAGCTGGAGGGTGTCGCCAACCGCACCGACTACGACCTCTCCTCGCACTCCAAGGCCTCGGGCCAGGACCTCTCCTACTTCGACCAGGAGGCCGGCGAGCGCTGGACTCCGTACGTCATCGAGCCCGCGGCCGGTGTCGGCCGTGCGATGCTCGCCTTCCTGCTCGACGCGTACATCGAGGACGAGGCGCCGAACGCCAAGGGCAAGATGGAGAAGCGCACGGTCATGCGCCTCGACCCGCGCCTGGCGCCGGTCAAGGTCGCGGTCCTGCCGCTGTCCCGTAACCCGCAGCTGTCGCCGAAGGCGAAGGGTCTCGCCGCCGACCTGCGCAAGAACTGGAACATCGAGTTCGACGACGCGGGCGCGATCGGCCGCCGCTACCGCCGCCAGGACGAGATCGGCACCCCGTTCTGCGTCACGGTCGACTTCGACACCCTCGACGACGACGCCGTCACGGTGCGCGAGCGCGACACGATGAAGCAGGAGCGGGTCAGCCTGGACCAGATCCAGTCGTACCTGGGTGCGCGGCTCCTCGGCTGCTAGTTCTCCGGTTCTCGCGAGGCGCCGGCCGGGCTCGGATTCTTTCGGGCCTGGCCGGCGCCTTTGTGTGCGGCGAGCACCACGCACAAGGCCGCCAGCGGGAGTTCCGCGCCGAGGGCCATGGCTATGGCGGTCGCCAGCTCCGTGCCGGGGGCGGCGGTCGCCACGTCGATGCAGGCGTCGGCGGTGAGGAGCAGCGCGGCCGCCGCCGCGGCCGCGCGATGGCCCGGCTCGCCTCGGAGCAGCCGGGTGCCGGCCGTCAGGAGGCAGGCGGCCTCCAACGTGTCCAGCGCCACCCAGGCCGCCGCCTCGGCCGGCGGGAGCGTCCCGGCGAGGTAGCCGAGCCACGGCAGCAGAGCCAGTCCGGCACCCGTCAGGATCCGCCCCTGCCAGCGGCGCGCGGCGCTGAGCCGCACCGGGCGGTGGGCGTAACTGCCGTGAGATACAGGGGAGTTGAAGGCGATGAGGGCCATGGAGTGTGCCTCTTTCGGCTGTCGCGAACCCGGCATTCGGGCTCGTGATCAACACTCCGGTTTCCGTCGGCCACAGTCAGTAATGCCGCTGTCCGACTTGGGGTGGCACTAGTTGCACCCCGGTTCCGGAACCTGCCTTCATGGCTGCGCGGCATGGCCGCCGCATAGCCTCGGATCATGAACATCCCGCCCCGGCTGCGGCGCGCGCTCACCCGCCTGACCCGCGATACGTCCTTCCTTGCCCTGGGGGTGCCGCTGCACCTCGTCACGGGGTTCCTGCTCTTCATGATCTTCGGGTTGGTGTGGGAGATCATCAATGGGAACGACAACAGCGTGCCGGTGGTCCTGGGGTTCGCGCTGGTGCTGACGGTGTTCTCCGCACCGGCGCTGACCGCCGCCCAGCGCTGGCGCTTCCGGCAGCTGCTCGGCATCGACATCCCCCGTCCGGGGTGGCAGCGGTCGCAGCGCCGGTTCGGCTACCACTGCCTGGTCGGGGCGCTGCTCGGTGGGCTCGAAGTGCTGCTGCTGTCCCTGCTGTTGGCGGGCTTGGCCGCCGCCACGGTGTACGTATGGATATGGGCGGTTCCCTGGCAGTGGCGGGTCGACCACCCCGGCTACAGCACCCAGGCGTTCTACGTCACCCTCTCCGGCCTCGCCGCGCTCGCCGCCGTCCCCGCCCTCGCTGCAGCCCTGGTACGCCTGGAGGCACACCTCGGGCCCGCTCTGCTGGGACCTGGCCCGAGCGAGGACCTGGCGCGCCGGGTCGAGGACCTCACCGAGAGCCGGGCCGGCGCGGTCGACGCCGCCGACGCGGAACGCCGCCGTATCGAACGCGACCTGCACGACGGTGCGCAGCAGCGCCTCGTATCGCTGGCCCTGAACCTCGGGCTGGCCAAGGCGACGCTCACGGATCTGCCTCCGGAGGCCCGGGAGGTCATCGACGCGGCGCACCGCGAGGCGAAGGACGCGATCGAGGAGCTCAGCAATCTCGTGCGCGGACTGCACCCGGCCGTCCTGGACGAACTCGGGCTGGACGCGGCGCTGTCGGGGCTCGCGGCCCGTGCCCCGCTGCCCGTACGGCTGCGGGTCGACCTGCCGCCGCAGCTGCCGCAGCGGGCCGCGCCGGCGGTCGAGGCGGTCGCGTACTTCGTCGTCTCCGAGGCGCTGACGAATATCGCCAAGCATGCGCGGGAGGCGACCCGGGCCGATGTGACGGTCACCCGGCTCGGCGGGATACTGCGGGTGGTGATCGCCGACGATGGTGCGGGCGGCGCCGATCCGTCCAAGGGGAGCGGTCTGAAGGGGCTCGCGCAGCGTGTGCGGTCCGTGGACGGAACCTTCCGGATGAGCAGCCCCGTGGGGGGCCCGACCATGATGAGCGTGGAGCTGCCGTGCCCGATGTGAGGCGTGCCGTGATCGCCGAGGACTCCGTTCTGCTGCGGATCGGGCTGGTCAAGGTGTTGGAGATGGCCGGGTTCGAGGTGGTGGCGGAGGCGGGGGACGCACAGGGACTGCTGGCGGCGGTCGAGGAGCACCGGCCGGACATCGCGGTGGTGGATGTCCGGATGCCGCCCGACTTCACGGACGAGGGAGTGCGCGCCGCCCTCGCCATCCGCCAGAAGTGGCCTGCCACCGCCGTCTTGCTGCTGTCCCAGTACGTCGAGGAGCGCTACGCGGCCGATCTCCTCGCCACGAACACGAGCGGGGTCGGCTATCTGCTCAAGCAACGGGTCGCGGACGTCGAGGAGTTCATCGAGGCGCTGCGCCGGGTGGCGGCCGGCGGCACGGCCCTGGACCCTCAGGTCGTCGCTCAGCTGCTGGTCCGCCGGTCGAGCGACCCCCTGGAACGCCTCACCGCCCGCGAGCGGGACGTCCTGGCCCTGATGGCCGAGGGCCGCTCCAACGCGGGCATCGCCGCCCAACTGGTGGTGAGCGAAAGCGCGGTGGCCAAACACATCAACAACATCCTGGCGAAACTCGACCTCCCAAAGGCGGACGCCGACCACCGTCGGGTGCTGGCGGTACTGCACTTCTTGGGGGTGGGGGGCTAGGCGCTGCTCGCCCGCGTGGCGGCGGCGGACGCTAGCTCGTCAGGCCTCGCAGGATCAGTGATCGGACCGCCTCGAAGTCGGTGGTGATCGTGGGGCGGGACCATTCCGGGGCGTAGCAGGGGTCGTGGAAGCGGCCGGTGGCGTTGAAGACGGCGCGGGCGGAGGTCGTGGGGGAGGGGGTGTTGAAGGCGCCCTCGGTGACACCGGCTTCGATGATCGTGGTGAGCTGGGCTTCGAGGTCGGTGATATGGCGGTCGACCACACCGCCGATTTCGCCGATCAGGGTCATGTACGTGGCGAAGAGCTCGGGGTCGTCGCCCGCCTTGTGCCGCTTGGCTTCGAAGAGGGCGGTAAGCCAACGGTCCAGCCGGTCCGGGGCCGGATCCGCCGCCGTGACGATGGCCGACAGCTCCTCGCTCGTACGGTTCAGCCAGCGCTCCGTGACCGCCTCCCGCAGCGCCGCCTTGGTGCGGAAGTGGCGGTAGACGCTGCCGTGGCTGACGCCCAGGGCGCGCGCCACGTCGACGACCGTGGCCTTGGCGGGGCCGTAGCGACGCAGCACCTCCTCGGTGGCTTCGAGGATGCGCTCGGGGGTCAACGTCTCGGGGGGCATGGGGCGGGCCGGCCTTTCGGAGAGGAGCGGGCGGGGTCGGTGTGCGGGGACACCCGGCGGGTGCGTACGCCAGGTACCTAGGGACGGTACCTGGCGCCCCCGGCACCCGCCCCGACGGTCAGCGCTCGCTGTCCAGGTGGGCCATCTGGTCGGCGGGGTACCGCTCGCCCGCGGCGGCACCGGCCGGTACCGCGCGCTCGATCGCAGCCAGGTCCTCGGCGTCCAGCGTGACCTCCGCGGCGCCGAGCGCCTCGGTCAGCCGGTCCCGGCGACGGGCGCCGACCAGCGGAACGATGTCCTCGCCACGGGAGAGCGCCCAGGCGATGGCGGTCTGGGCGACCGTGACGCCCTTCTGCTCGGCGATCTTGCGGAGCGCGTCCACCAGGTCGAGGTTGCGGTGGAGATTCTCGCCCTGGAAACGCGGGCTCATGCCACGGAAGTCGTTCGCGGCCAGCTTGCGGTCGCGGGTGAAGTGGCCGCTGATCAGGCCGCGGGACAGCACGCCGTAGGCGGTGATGCCGATGCCCAGCTCGCGGGCGGTGGGCAGGATCTCGTCCTCGATGCCGCGGGAGAGCAGCGAGTACTCGATCTGGAGGTCGGAGATCGGGGCGACGGCGGCGGCCCGGCGCAGGGTGTCCGCGCCCACCTCGGACAGGCCGATATGGCGGACGTGTCCGGCCTCGACCAGCTCGGCGATGGCACCGATGGTCTCCTCGATCGGCACGGCCGGGTCGACACGGGCGATCCGGTAGATGTCGATGTGGTCGGTGCCGAGGCGCTGGAGGGAGTACGCGGCGAAGTTCTTCACCGCGTTCGGCCGGCCGTCATAGCCGGTGAAGGCGCCTTCGACGGTGCGCAGGGCGCCGAACTTGACGCTGGTCTGCGCCGTTTCGCGGGCGGCCGCGGGGGCCGTGCGCAGGGCTTCGTTGATGAGCAGTTCGTTGTGGCCCATGCCGTAGAAGTCGCCGGTGTCGAGCAGGGTGATGCCCGCTTCGAGGGCGGCGTGGACGGTGGCGATGGACTCGGCGCGGTCGGCGTCGCCGTAGAGGGCGGACATGCCCATGCAGCCGAGGCCGAGGGCGGCGGTCTGCGGGCCGGTGGTGCCGAGGGTGCGGGTCTGCACGGTGTGCTCCTGAACGGGGTGGGAGGCGGGGCGGGAGCCGGTTGTGGAAGTGCGAACGGGTCGCGATGGGGCGGCTCGTGCATCCACCATGACATGACGGCTGACAGATTTCAATATCTGTCAGCCGTAAAGTTGTCCGGAAGGGGCAGGGGTGCCGTAAGGCTCCCGTCCGCCGACCCGTCAGCGCACGGCGCGCGGCAGCCGCAGCGCCAGCACCGTCGTGACCAGCACGATCGCCAGTTGGGCCAGCAGCGCCGCGATCAGCGCGTCGCGTATGCCGAGGGACGGGAGCAGCGAGAAGAACAGGGTGCCGAGCGTGGCGACGCCGAGCGCGAGGCCCGACTGCTGGGTGGTGACCATGACGCCGCCGCCCACCCCGGCCTGCGCCACCGGCAGCTCGCTCAGCACGATCCGCATCAGTACCGGCAGGACCATGCCCTGGCCGATGCCCAGTACCGCCATGCTCGGCGCGAGGCCGGCCACCGATATGTCGGGCCAGCCCGCGCGGACGGTCAGAGCGAGGGTGATCAGCCCGATGGCCTGGATCAGCGAGCCGGTGATCACCACCCGCCGCCCGAAGCGCCGCACCAGCCGCGGACCGGCCAGTGAGGCCAGGAAGAACGTGACGCAGAGCGGCGCCAGGGACAGGCCGGCCGCGAACGCCCCGTAGTGCAGGCCGGTTTGGAGCGCGACGGCCACCACGAACATGAAGCCGCCGAAGCCCACCGAGAACGGGACCATCATGGAGAGGCCGCTGTGTACGGAGGGGATACGGAGCAGGGACAGTGGGACGAGCGGCGTACGGCCCATGCGTTCGGCGCGGCGCTCGATGATGACGAACGCGGCGGCGGTGAACGGGAAGGCGGCGAGAAGCAGCCAGGACCAGAGGGGCCAGCCGGCTGCCCGGCCCTCGGTCAGCGGCAGCAGCAGGGTGATCAGCGTGGCGGCGAGCAGCGCCGTGCCCGGGGCGTCCACCCGGGTCGGGTGCGGGGAACGGGTCTCGGGAACCGTGCGGGCGGCCAGCAGCCAGGCCGCGGCCGCGATCGGGACGTTCACCAGGAAGACCGCGCGCCATCCGGAGCCCGCCAGGTCGGCGGAGACCAGCAGCCCGCCGAGCACCTGGCCCACGGCGCTGGAGACACCGGCCGTGCCGCCGTACAGGCTGACGGCCTTCGCGCGCCGCTTGCCGGTGGTCGTGGCCTGGATGGTGGCCAGCACCTGCGGCAGCAGCAGCGCGGCCGCGGCCCCCTGGGTGACCCGGGCGGCCACCAGCGTCCAGGCGTCCGGGGCGAGTCCGCAGGCGAGCGAGGTCAGGCCGAAGGCGGCCAGACCCCAGAGGAACAGCCGGCGGCGCCCGACCATGTCGCCGAGCCGCCCGCCGAGGACGAGCAGAGTGGCGTAGGCGACGCCGTAGCCCGCCACCACCATCTCCAGGACCGCGGGCCCCGCGTGCAGGTCATGGTCGATGGTCGGCAGCGCGACATTGACGATAAAGAAGTCGATCATGGGGAGGGCCGCGCCGAGCAGGACGGTCAGCAGCCCCAGCGGGGTCAGCACGGTCGTGACCGAGAGGGAGCGGGCCGGGCCGTCTTCCGGGACGGCGGCCGTGACGCGGCTGTCGGTGGCGGTCTGTACGCGGGTATCGGTATAGGTATCGGTATCGGTATCGGTATCGCTCACGGATACGACGATCGTCCACCGCTCAAAGGGGTACCAGAGTCTTCTTATCCTGGTACCAGTGCTACCTGGCAACCGGATGGCGACTCCGGCACTCTGGAAGCATGACCGTGGATGTGACCATGACGCAGGCCACCGCGAGCCGGACCGGGACCAAAGACGCGACCGGCGGTGCGACCGGCGGTGCGATCGCCGCCCCGCGCGGCGACGACGCCGTCCGCCGGGCCGAGCTCGCCGCGTTTCTCCGCAGCCGGCGGGAGCGGATCACACCCGAGCAGGTCGGCCTGCCGCGCGGCAGCCGCCGCCGTACCCCGGGGCTGCGCCGCGAGGAGGTCGCGCATCTCGCCGCGGTCGGCGTCACGTGGTACACGTGGCTCGAACAGGCCCGGGACATCCATGTCTCACCGCAGGTCCTGGACGCGGTCGCCCGCGCGATGCTGCTCGACCGCGCCGAGCGCCGTCATCTGTTCGCGCTGGCCGGGGCGGTCGATCCGCTGCCCGGCACCGAATGCACCAGCGTCCCGCGGGCGATGCGGCAGGTCCTGCACCAGCTCGCGCCGTTCCCCGCGGTCGTACAGAACAGCCGGTTCGACATCCTCGCTTACAACTGCACCTACGGGCAGCTGATGTGCGACCTCGACGCGCTGCCCGAGGAGGACCGCAACTGCATGTGGCTGGCGTTCACGCACCCCGAGTACCGGGCGACCATGGCCGATCTGGATGCCACGGTGCGCATGATGGCCGCCAAGTTCCGGGCGTCAATGGCCGAGCATGTCGCGGAACCGGCCTGGAAGGCGCTGGTCGCGCGGCTGTCGGAGGCGTCGCCGGAGTTCCGTGAGATCTGGGCGCGGCACGAGGTCGTACGCCCGGTCAGCAGCACCAAGGTCTTCCAGAACCCGAGGGTGGGCGCCATGGAGCTCTCGGCCACCAGCCTGTGGACGGGCCCCAACCCGGGCCCCAAGCTGGTGACCTACACCCCCGTGGACGAGACGTCGCGGGAGCGCCTGGAACGGCTCCAGGAAATGGCGCTGGCCCGGGGCTGAGCGGTCCACCTGCCCACTTGCTTACGGGCTCGTCTACCTACCACGGGCTCGTCTACCTGCCTACGAACGCGACTACGTTCTACGAAGGCGACTACGTTCCTACGAACTCGCACTCGCCGTACTGTGCCCCCGCGGCGGCTCCTCCTCGAACAGCTCGGCCGTGCGGCGGGCCGTGGCGCGCGCCCGCTGGCCGGTGGTCAGGGCGCCCAGCAGCAGGACGGCCGCGCCGCAGCCGCTGATGATCCACCACGCCGCGCGGCCGGCCGCGATGAAGTCGCCGTCGCCCGTCGCCGCATGCGTCCCGCTCGCCAGCACCGCGCCGATCACCGCGACACCGAGCGTCTGTCCGACCTGCCGGCTGGTGGAGGCGACGGCGGCCGCCACACCGGCCTGCGCGCGCGGCATCCCCGACACCGCCGTGTTCGTAATGGGGGCATTGACCAGGCCGAAGCCGATACCGAACAGCACATAGCCGGTGAACAGCAGCGCCGTCGTCGACTGGGCGTCGAACCCCGCGAAGAGCAGCCCGCTCAGGCACATTCCCGTACCCGCCAGCAGCAGCGGTAGCCGGGGCCCGCGGCTGCCGACCAGCCGCCCGGACAGCGGCGCGAAGATCAGCGTCATGCCGGCCATGGGGAGCATGTAGAGGCCGGCATCCAGGGCGGACAGGCCGCGGACGTTCTGGAGGTAGAGAGTGTTGACGAAGAGGAAGCCGCCGAGCGCGGCGAACGCGCAGACCGCGACGACCGTCGCCCCACTGAACGGCGCGCTGTGGAAGAACCGCAGGTCGATCAGAGGTTCCCGGCGCCGTCTCTCGTACGCGATCAGGCCGCCCAACGCGACCAGCGCCAGTAGGGCGAACGCGAGGATCTTCACCGACAGCCAGCCCGCTTCAGGGGCCTCGATGATCGCGTAGGTCAGCGAGCCGAGCAGTGTGATCACCAGCAGCTGGCCCACCGGGTCCACCCGGCGCGGCTTGGGGGCGCGCGACTCCGGGACGTAGCGCAGGGTGAGGAAGAGCGCGAGCGCGCCGATCGGGACGTTGATCCAGAAGATCGAGCGCCAGCCGACGCTCTGCACCAGCAGCCCGCCGATGACCGGCCCGGCCGCCATGCTGATGCCGACGACGCCGCCCCACACCCCGATGGCACGGGCTCGCTCGCGGGGTTCGGTGAAGGTGTTGGTGATGATCGACATCGCGACCGGGTTGAGCATCGAGCCGCCGACCGCCTGCACCATCCGGAAGACCACCAACCAGTCCAGACCGGGCGCAAGGCTGCACAGCAGCGAGCCGATCGCGAAGACGACCAGGCCGATCACGAAGATCCGGCGCCGGCCGAGCCGGTCGGCGGTCGAACCGAACAGCATCAGCAGCGACGCCAGGACCAGCGTGTACGCGTCGATCGTCCACTGCATGCCGGAGACCGAGGCGTGCAACTCGCGCTGGAGGGTCGGCAGCGCGACGTTCAGGATGGTGTTGTCGAGGCTGACGATCAGCAGACTCAAACAGCAGATCGCCAGCACGAGGTGGCGCCTCCGCCGGCTGAGCTCAGGCATGGTTGAACGCTACAACGATATGGTGCCGCCGGCCTTGACGAGGCCGGTCGCGCGGTGCGGGACAATGGGAGGTCGCGGCGGCCGGAAAGCCTGTCGGCCGCGGCCCCTCCCCGCCGAAGGAAGCAGAAGGAATCCGCCTCCATGACTTTGCTGCAGATCGGACCGCACGCGGTGCAGCCGCCGGTGGTGCTCGCCCCGATGGCCGGGATCACCAATGCCCCCTTCCGGACGCTGTGCCGGGAGTTCAGCGGCGGCAAGGGCCTGTTCGTCAGCGAGATGATCACGACTCGGGCGCTGGTCGAGCGCAATGAGAAGACCATGCAGCTGATCCACTTCGACGAGACCGAGAAGCCGCGCTCGATCCAGCTGTACGGCGTCGACCCGGACACCGTCGGCAAGGCCGTCCGCATGATCGCCGACGAGGACCTCGCCGATCACATCGACCTGAACTTCGGGTGCCCGGTCCCCAAGGTGACCCGTAAGGGCGGCGGCTCCGCGCTGCCCTACAAGCGGAACCTGCTGCGCTCGATCCTGCGCGACGCGGTGGCGAACGCGGGCGCGCTGCCGGTGACCATGAAGATGCGCAAGGGCATCGACGACGACCACATCACCTATCTCGACGCGGGGCGGATCGCGGCCGAGGAGGGCGTCACGGCGATCGCGCTGCACGGGCGGACGGCGGCCCAGCACTACGGGGGCACCGCGGACTGGGACGCCATCGCGCGCCTCAAGGAGCATGTCCCGGAGATCCCGGTGCTCGGCAACGGCGACATCTGGTCGGCGGACGACGCGGTACGGATGATGCGGGAGACCGGCTGCGACGGTGTGGTCGTGGGGCGCGGCTGCCTGGGGCGGCCGTGGCTGTTCGGCGATCTGGTGGCGGCCTTCGAAGGCACCGGACCCCAGGCCGGCGGCCGTGATGTTGCTTTCGCAGCGCCCACCCTCAAGGAGGTCGCGGCCGTGATGCTGCGGCATGCCACGCTGCTCGGCGAGTGGATCGGCGACGAGGCGCGCGGCGTCATCGACTTCCGCAAGCATGTCGCCTGGTACACCAAGGGCTTCTCGATCGGCTCCGAGATGCGCCGGAACCTCGCGGTCACCTCATCCCTCGACGAGCTGGACGCGCTGCTGTCGGAGCTGGACCTGGACCAGCCGTGGCCGGTCGGCGCCGACGGCCCGCGCGGCCGTACGTCGGGCCGCAACCGGGTCGTGCTCCCCGACGGCTGGCTGGACGACCCGTACGACTGCACGGGCGTGGACGCGGACGCGGAGCTGGACACGTCGGGCGGGTGACGCCGCCGGGCGCCCGGCCCGCGCTACCGTTCCAGCCCGTACGGGGTACGGAGCGAGGAGACGCGAGACGCCGTGGTGAGCGGGTATCGGTCCATCGGGGACACGGAGAAGGCGGTACGGGCCAGGCTCGGCGATATGCCCGTCCGGCATGAGCGGATGGCGGCGGTGGCGAACATCTACCGCGCTGCGGCCGCCGTACGGCAGCACTTCGAGAACTCGGTGCTGCGCGCGGCCGAGCTGACCTGGACCTCCTTCGTGGTGCTGTGGGTGGTGTGGATCCGGGGGGAGACGGAGACCCGCCGGGTCGCCGAGGAAGCCGGGATCTCCAAGGGGACGCTCACCGGCGTCGCCCGTACGCTGCAGGGCCGCGGTCTGATGGAACGCAACGGCCACCCCACCGACGGCCGGCTCGCGCTGCTCTCGCTCACGCCCGAGGGGGAGCGGCTGATGGCCCGGACCTTCCCGCAGTTCCATGCCGAAGAGGCCTTTGTCACCGATGCGTTGAGCGATGACGAGGTGCTGACGCTGGCGGATCTGCTGCGCCGGATCGTGGTGCAGGTCGAGACGCACGGCGCGGACCGCCGGCTGGAACTCCTGGACGGCGCGGACCCGCGGCCACGGCGCAGCGGACGGCGGGCCAAGGGCGTGCCGGGGGTGACGGACGCGCAGGGTATGCCGGGGGTGACGGACGCGCAGGGAGTGCCGGACGTGCCGGGCGTGCCGGGGCGCGAGGACAGTCCGCTGTCCCGGTAGGCGCACCCTGGCGGCGAGGGGTCCGTGGGACAGGCCCCTTCGGTATACGACCCCGCACGTCGACGTGCCGTTCCCGCCACCTCGTGAACTATGGCTTGATCCCGATGCACAGGGCACCGCGCCAGGTGGCTCGAATGAGCACCTGGATCGCCCCGGAACGGGGGTTGCGCCACCCGGCGAACGGGGCCGGCGATGCCCGCGAGCCCTGGTGGAGGCGTTGTCGGGTCGGGTCCGGCAGTGGTCCGGATGATGGGATCCAGTGCCCCCGGAACGCGTGATTCTCGCCACCCCTGATAGGGGGTGCGCTCAGATGAGCGCTCATCGGAGGACTCCACCTCTCCAATGATGGCACCGGGTGCCACGCTTCATCCGTTCGAGTGATCAAGAGATCCATTGCTCTGAGTAGCGAAGAGGCCCTCCTTCGACTCCGTAGCGGAGTGATGCATTCAGCTAGTGAACTCACCTTCAAGCGATAGATCACTTTCGATCTGCTGGCTGACGGCGGGTTACGCACACATGTCGACCAAGTGGACGTACCCATGAGCCTTCGATCTGGGTATGTTCCTCGCCGTCAGGGCAGCCGTCCGCGAGGAGTCCAGTCCCGTGTCGGAAACACAAGATCCCCACGTAACCCAGCTTGCGTCCACGAAGTTCGTCTACGACTTCACCGAGGGCAACAAGGACCTCAAGGACCTCCTCGGTGGCAAGGGCGCCAACCTCGCCGAGATGACCAACCTGGGACTTCCCGTCCCTCCGGGCTTCACGATCACCACCGAAGCCTGCAAGGTCTACCTGGAGAGCGGCACGGAGCCCGCGGCACTGCGTGCCGAGGTCTCGGAGCACCTCGACGCCCTTGAGCGGAAGATGGGCAAGAAGCTCGGCCAGGCCGACGACCCGCTGCTCGTATCGGTGCGTTCCGGCGCGAAGTTCTCGATGCCCGGCATGATGGACACCGTCCTCAACATCGGCCTGTCGGATGCGTCGGTTTCCGGCCTTGCGACGCAGGCCGGCGACGAGCGGTTCGCGTGGGACTCCTACCGCCGCCTCATCCAGATGTTCGGCAAGACCGTGCTGGACGTCGATGGCGAGCTCTTCGAGGACGCGCTGGACGAGGCCAAGCGGGCCAAGGGCGTCACCGTCGACGTCGACCTGGACGCCGCCGATCTGCGCGCGCTGGTCGACCAGTTCAAGAACATCGTCGCCAAGGAGACCGGGCGGGACTTCCCGCAGGAGCCGCGCGAGCAGATGGACCTCGCCGTGCGTGCGGTCTTCGACTCGTGGAACACCGACCGCGCCAAGCTCTACCGCCGCCAGGAGCGCATCCCCGGCGACCTCGGCACCGCGGTCAACGTCTGCTCCATGGTCTTCGGCAACCTCGGCCCCGACTCGGGCACCGGCGTCGCCTTCACCCGCGACCCGGCCAGCGGCCACCAGGGCGTCTACGGCGACTACCTGCAGAACGCGCAGGGCGAGGACGTCGTCGCCGGTATCCGCAACACCGTGCCGCTCGCCGACCTCGAAGGCATCGACAAGGCGTCGTACGACGAGCTGATGCAGATCATGGAGACGCTCGAAACGCACTACAAGGACCTGTGCGACATCGAGTTCACCATTGAGAGCGGCAAGCTCTGGATGCTGCAGACCCGGGTCGGCAAGCGCACCGCCGGTGCCGCCTTCCGGATCGCCACCCAGCTCGTCGACCAGGGCCTGATCGACGAGGCCGAGGCGCTCCAGCGGGTCAACGGCGCGCAGCTCGCGCAGCTGATGTTCCCCCGCTTCGACCTGGGCGCGAAGTCCGCGATGATCGGCCGCGGCATCGCCGCCTCGCCGGGCGCCGCGGTCGGCAAGGCCGTCTTCGACTCGTACACCGCCGTCAAGTGGTCCCGGTCCGGCGAGAAGGTCATCCTCATCCGCCGGGAGACCAACCCCGACGACCTCAACGGCATGATCGCCGCCGAGGGCATCCTCACCTCCCGCGGCGGCAAGACCTCGCACGCCGCCGTCGTCGCCCGCGGCATGGGCAAGACCTGTGTCTGCGGCGCCGAGGAGCTGGAGGTCGACACCAAGGCCCGCCGGATGACGACCCGGGAAGGGACCGTCATCGAGGAGGGCGACGTCGTCTCCATCGACGGCTCCACCGGCAGGGTCTACTCCGGCGAGGTGCCGGTCGTGCCGTCCCCGGTCGTGGAGTACTTCGAGGGCCGCATGCACGCCGGCGCCGAGGACGCGGACGAGCTGGTCAAGGCCGTCCACCGGATCATGGCGTACGCGGACCGGGTGCGCCGGCTGCGCGTACGGGCCAACGCCGACAACGCCGAGGACGCCGCCCGCGCCCGCCGGTTCGGCGCCCAGGGCATCGGCCTGTGCCGCACCGAGCACATGTTCCTCGGCGAGCGCCGCGAGATGGTCGAACGCCTCATCCTGGCCGACACCGAAGCCGACCGGGAGGCCGCGCTGGGCGACCTCCTGCCGCTCCAGAAGGCCGACTTCATCGAGCTGTTCGAGGCCATGGACGGGCTGCCGGTGACCGTACGGCTGCTGGACCCGCCGCTGCACGAGTTCCTGCCCGACATCACCGACCTGTCGGTGCGCGTGGCACTGGCCGAGGCCCGCCACGAGAAGCACGAGAACGACCTGCGCCTCCTCCAGGCCGTGCACAAGCTGCACGAGCAGAACCCGATGCTGGGTCTGCGCGGCGTACGGCTCGGTCTGGTCATCCCCGGCCTGTTCGCGATGCAGGTCCGCGCGATCGCCGAGGCCGCCGCCGAGCGGAAGAACGCCAAGGGCGACCCCCGTGCGGAGATCATGATTCCGCTGGTCGGCACCGTCCAGGAGCTGGAGATCGTCCGCGAGGAGGCGGAGCAGGTCATCGCCGAGGTCGAGAAGGCCTACGACGTCAGCCTCAAGCTCACCCTCGGCACCATGATCGAGCTGCCCCGCGCCGCGCTGACGGCCGGCCAGATCGCCGAGTCCGCCGACTTCTTCTCCTTCGGTACGAACGACCTCACGCAGACGGTCTGGGGCTTCTCCCGCGACGACGTCGAGGCCAGCTTCTTCACCGCGTACCTGGAGAAGGGCATCTTCGGCGTCAGCCCGTTCGAGACCATCGACAAGGACGGCGTGGGCTCGCTGGTCCGCAGCGCCGCCAAGGCGGGCCGCGCCACCCGCCCGGACCTCAAGCTCGGTGTCTGCGGTGAGCACGGAGGCGACCCGGAGTCCGTCCACTTCTTCCACGAGGTCGGCCTGGACTACGTCTCCTGCTCCCCGTTCCGCATTCCGGTCGCACGACTGGAGGCGGGCCGCGCGGCGGCCGAGAGCAAGGGCAGCGACAGCCGCTGACCCGTAGGGGGCTGCCACGCGCGCGGTGGCAGCCCTGCCAGAACCACCGGAGCCGGCACTGTATGGCAGCCGACCCTCAGCCTCGCTGTCGGCTCCGGCACCCCAACGAGGGCGGGACCTGTGCGGAGGTCCCGCCCTCGCTTTTTCTCCGGACTCCCCCCTCGGGAGCTGCCGCCATCCCAGTCGGCGAGGGAAGGCGGCCTTCAACGGAACTGCTGAGCGGTCGGTTATTTGCCCATCACCCCCCACGGGATCGAGCAATCCGTTCCGTTCGCACCGCCGTTGAATTGAGTACAGCATTCCTGCCACCGGCCCGGTGGCGCGACCCGTTTCAACTCTGGCCAAAAGGGCATGGTGACCGCGCGTGTTGGCGTGCATACTCAGGCGTGCCGGGGGCCGAGTGGGAAAACCTAGTGTGGGGGTTCGGTGTTACGCGTCCATTTCAGTGGACTCGATCTGGCACGCGTGCGGATTGCCGCACGCCCTGACGCGCTGTGGGAGACCGTCTTAAGCTTTCACCGACTACGCGACCGACGTGACGATTCGGCGTTCGGGAAATGGCGCTCGGAAACCCGTGGAAGGTTGAATGGCGAAGCGCGACTGCTGGCGCCGCTCGTTCCCACCCGCGGCTATTTTCCCGATTTCCTGACGCCCGCCGAAGGGCTCCTCGGCATGGACGAGGCGCTGTCCGCGCTGCGCGAGACACCCGCCGCGCGGCTGCACGACGAGCTCTCCCGGCTCTCCACCGCCCGCCCGCTCCCGTCGTGGATACGGGCGATGGCCGAGGGGGAGACGCGCCCGCTGAGTCGGCTCGCAGGAACGCTCCAGCGCTATTACGAGGCGGCCGTCGCGCCGTACTGGCCGCGCGTACAGGGCCGTATCGAGGCCGACCGGGCGACTCGTGGCCGGGCGCTCCTCGACGGCGGCGCGGACCGGCTGCTGGCCTCGCTCCCGCCGATGCTGCGCTGGCGCGCGCCCGTCCTGGAGGCGGACTACCCAGTGGACCGCGACCTGTACCTCAACGGCCGCGGCCTGCTCCTCCTGCCCTCCTACTTCTGCCGTCGCACCCCGGTCACCTTCCACAACCCGGAACTGACGCCCGTCCTCGTCTACCCCGTCGAGCATCAGGCGCCCCGGCTGACACCACCGCCCCGGTCGGATCGCTGCCTGGGCAGGCTCGTCGGCCAGACCCGCTCAGCGATCCTCCAGGGCATCGGCGTCGGCTGCACCACCAGCGAACTCGCCCGCCGCGTCGATGTCTCCGTCGCGTCCGCCAGTCAGCACGCGACGGTACTGCGCGAGGCCGGCCTCCTGGTCACCCTGCGCCAGGGCAACGCGGTGCTGCACACGCTGACGCCGCTGGGCGCGGCGCTGCTGCGCGGGTCGCGGCCGGCGGAGGCGGCGGCTTATGAGCGGTTGGCGTGAGGCTGCGCACGACGGCGACGTCGAGGGGATCGCTCAGCGCGGGACTTGGTGGGACCGCTCGGTGCGGGACTCGATGGGGGACGCTCAGTACGGGCGATCCCCTGCGATGGCGACCCGCTCGGCAACCCGTCGGTCAGTGCCGTAATCGTTCACCGCATAGTGCTGCGTGGCGCGGTTGTCCCAGAAGGCGACATCCCCCGCCTTCCAGCGGAACCGAATCTGGAATTCCGGAACGTGCGCCTGCTGGAACAACAGCCGCAACAGCCGGTCGCTCTCCGCTTCTTCAAGCCCCACGATCCGAGTTGTGAACGAAGCATTGACGAAAAGCATCCGCCGCCCGGTCTCCGGATGACAGCGCACCACCGGATGTTCAACGGGTGGGAACTCCGCCTGGAACGACATGAGTTGAGCCGCCGAGTAGAAGCGCGAGAAGCCCGGCAGATAGTCGTGCACAGCCATCGCCCCGTTGATCCGCTCTCGGACCTCCGGCGCGAGATTCTCGTACGCCGCCGCCATATCGGCCCACATCGTGTCGCCGCCCGACGGCGGCACCTCGCGCAGCTGCAACACCGCACCCATCGCCGGGCGCTCGCGGAAAGTAACATCCGCATGCCAGATATTCTCGAACGTGGGGACCTCGCCGGCCGCTTCGTCGACCGCCTTGTCGAAGCGCACCACTTCCTTCGAATCGCCCCTCGCCAGTAGCGGATTGGTCTCCAACTCGCCCCAATTGCGGGCGAATTCGCGCTGAGCGGCGGAGCTGAGATGCTGCCCGCGGAAGAACAGCACCTTCCACTCCAGCAGTGCCCGGTTCAGCTCGTCGCGCAGCGCCGACGACACCGGCCGGGACAGGTCGAGACCACGGATTTCGGCCCCGATGGTGGCCCCCTGAGGCACCACCTCGAAGAGCTCGTACGCCCGGTCATCCCAGCCGTCGGGGGTACGGCGCAGGATGCGGCGGCCTTCGTAGAGACCGTCGGCGGGGATGCGGTGGGGGCGGAGGGTGGGGAGGGTGGCGGGAGCTGAAGGGTTGGCGAAGGGCGTCAACTTGTCCTCCTGGAGGGGAAAGGGAGGTCGGAAAACCCGTACTGGGGGGAGGGGAGCGGTGGAGCTACGACGCGAGGCGCCGGCCGAAACGCCCGTCAGAGGCTTCGGGCTGCTCAGGCCGTACGGAAACAACACGCCGGGGGAGACCCCACCCGGCCACGGCGGCGCAGAAAGCTCATGCCGCGGGGCGCGCACTCGCCGTGGGGGCCGCGGTCGCGCGGCTCCACCTCACGGACGATCGGGTGCGTGCTCATGCCACGCACCGTACCCCCTCATACAAGGGTCCTCAATGCGTCACTCATCGAGATCCAACACTCATCGGTACCCATCACTCGTCGGTACCCATCACTCGTCGGTACCCATCACTCATCGATACGCATCACTCATCGGGGCCGCTACCTCAGTCATCAATGCCACTACGCTCCACCCCCGCCACGATGTACCGCTGGAGCAGCAAGAACACGACCACCAACGGGGCGATCGACACCGCCGCGGCCACGAACAGCTCATGCAGATTGAGGTTCTGCGCAGTGGTGAACGTCGACAGCGCGACCTGGACCGTCCACGCCTCCTGGTCCTGTCCGATCACCAGCGGCCACAGGAACGCGTTCCAGGCGCCGATGAAGACGATGGTGCCGACCGCCGCGAAGACCGGCCGGGCGTTGGGGACGACGATGCGCCAGTACGTACGCCAGTAGCCGAGCCCGTCGACCCGCGCAGCGTCCTCCAGCTCCTTCGGGAAGCCCAGGAAGTACTGCCGGAAGATGAAGCAGGCGAACGCGCTGAACAGCGTCGGAATGACCAGCCCGCGCAGGGTGGATATCCACCCGAGCGACGACACCAGCACAAAGCTCGGCACGAACGTCACGGCCGCCGGCACCATCAACGTCCCCAGGATCGCGTAGAAGACGACGTTCGCATGCCGGTACGGAATCCGCGCCAGCCCGTACCCCGCGAGCGAGGCCAGCACGACCGTACCGACCGTCGTCGACACCGCGATCAGCGTGGAGTTGAGCAGCGCCCGCCCCATGGGGAGGTTCGGATCCCGGAAGACCTCGGTCAGGTTCGACCACTGGATGTCCTGCGGAAAGAAGGTCCAGTCAGGCGCGGTGATGTCCTGCTCCGTGGCCAGCCCGTTCCGCACCAGCAGATAGAACGGGATCAGGAAGAGCAGCGCGAGGGCGATGAGCAGAACGACCCGCAGCGCACGGCCGGCCCGGGTGAGAGCGTCATGCATGGGCGGTCAGTCCTCTCCCTTACGTCCGAGTCCGAACCAGCGGGCCTGGACGATCGTCGCCACCGCGATGATCAGCGCCAGAACCACTGCACCCGCACTCCCCAGCCCGAGGTTCTGCTCCCGTCCCAGCGCCGTGTAGTAGAGATAGACCAACGGCGGTCGGGCATACGGCGGATAGCCACGCGCATCACTCAACAAGTTGTAGAACTCGTCGAACGCCTGAAACGCATTGATCACCAGCAGCAGCACCACCGCCACGGAAGTGGCCCGCAACTGCGGAAACGTGATGTACCGGAACACCTGCCAGCCCGGCCGTGCCCCGTCCACCGCCGCCGCTTCGTACAACTGCGGGGATATGCGCTGGAGCCCGGCCAGGAACAGAATCATGTAGAACCCGGCCTGCAACCACAGCCGTACGGTCACGATGACCAGCCAGTACCAGGGCGGGTCGGTGGTGGACAGCCAGGCGGTCTGGTCCGTGTCGAAAAGTCCCAACACGGTGTTGGCCAACCCGAACCGCACCCCGTTGAAGATCGACAACTTCCAGATCAGCGAGGCGACGACATACGAGCACGCCGTCGGCAGAAAGAACACCGACCGGAAGAAGGCCTGGGCGAACCGCAGCCGGTTGACCATCAGCGCGAGCCCGAGCGAGAGCGCATACGTAGCCGGCACGATGAACACCGTGAACAGCAGAAACGTCCCCAGACTCCCCAGGAACGCGTCATCGCTCAGCATCGTCCCGTAGTTGCCCAGCCCGACGAAGTCGGTCGTCGACGGGCTCACCGTGTTGTGCGCATCAAAGAAGCTGAGGTAAACGCTCCACGCCAACGGCACGTATGTGAACAGCCCCAGCCCGACCGCGAACGGCCCGACGAAGACCCAGAACCACAGATTCCGCCGCTGCGGCCCGAGCAGCCGGGCACCGAACGAGGTGGCTGTCACGTCTTCTTGACCCGCTGAAGCTCGGCATTGACCTTGCGCACGACAGCCTTCAACTCACTCTCCGGGTTCGCACCGTCCTTGATGATGCGGCTGAGCGCGTCCTGGTAGGCCGTACGGTCCGCGCTGGTCCACAGCAGCGGCTCGGCATAGCCGTACTCGGTCGCGAACCGGACCGCGTCCGCCGCCGCACCTGTCTGCAACTCCTCGGCCTTCTTGGCGAGCGAGATCCGAGCCGGGATATGAAACCCATACGACAGCGCGAAGTCCAGCTGATAGTCGCTACGTTCCACCCACAACCACTTCGCGAACGCCTTGGCCTCCGCCTTGTGCTTGCTACGCGCACTGACCGCCGCGGCATACGCACCAACCGGTACGGACGGCTTCCCACTCGCGCCGTCCCTCGGGAACGGCAACACCCCGAAGTCGTCCCCCAGCGCCTTCTTGATCTGCGGCAGCGCCCACAGCCCCGACCACTGCATCGCGGTCAGCCCCTGGATGAACGCGGCCGGATCCGACCAGTCCGTAGGGGCACCCAGAAGCAGCGACTTATCGGCGTACAGCTGGCGGATCTTCCCGAGGACGCGAGCAGCAGCCGGATCATCAAACCCGACCTTGGCCCTACCCCCCTCCTCGCTGATCAGACTCAGCCCGGCGGCGAAGAGCGGCGTCCCGCTGAGCACCCCGACCCCGCCGTCGTTCCCGAGGAACAGCCCCTTGACCTTCTTGGCGCTCAGCTTCGAGGTCAGCTTCTTGGCCGCATCCACCAACTCGTCAAGCGTCTGCGGGGGTTCGAGGTCGGCATCCCTCAGCATGCTCTTCCGGTAGAAGAGCATCTGCATGTCCACGACCTGCGGGATCCCCCAAACCTTGTCCTGCCAGATCTTCGGCGCGAGCACAGCCGGATTGAAGTCATCCTTCACCGACTCGACCTCGGCCGTCAGATCAACGACCTGACCACCCTGAATCTGGTTCAGCAGCGGCCCGTTGACCTCGAAAACGTCGGGCCCGGAGTCCGTCAGCAAGGCCGCCGCACTCTGCCGGTCGTAATCCCCAGGCCGCCACTGCACCGTGACGTTCGCCTTCTTGTACGCAGCGGCGTACCGCTTCACGGCCTGCTCGGCGCCCGGCTCGCCGTACTGGTGGTACCACTGACTGATCGCCGGACCTGAGCCGCTACCACCCCGCCCGGTGTTGGAGCCGCATGCGGCGAGCGCTCCGGTGAGCGCGATCCCACCGGAGGCGGAGAGCAGGCGCCGCCGTCCGATGCCGTTTCCTAAGCTCGTCATGACTGTCAGCCCCCAGCAGTCGCAGCTCTAGTAACTCGTCCAGTGGTCGTAGCTCTTCAGCGGCCGTGACTCTTCAGTGGCCGTAGCTCTTCAGCGGCCGTGAGTCTTCAGCGGCCGTGAGTCTTCAGCGGTCGTGACTCTTCTTGATCGTCGATCACCATGTGGTGCCGCGCCCACTCTGCCCCACCCGCGTGAAGTACGCATTGCACCTTTACGAATCCGCCCCGGGCTGCCCCGCAGCAGCGAATATCGCGTCCAGCGCCGACTCCCAGGCATGCGGGTAGCCGTCCACATACATCTCCTGGGAAAGCCCCGGACCCACCGCTATGTCCGGCACGGAGACCCTGACCTTCCTCTCGTTCACAACAATGTTGTACGACTCCGAGGAGTTGCCGCTGGCGTCCGCGTCGGATCTGACGTCCGCAGGCTGGATCGGGAGCCCCCGCTTCATGAGCTCGCCCACCAGCAGATCCGTATTCGACCAGATGGTGCGTCGAGCCGCGTCGAAGGCGGACAGCTCCTCCACGAGGTCGTTCCAGGCGTACGGGGCATCGTTGTGCTGCAGCGCCCATTGCCCGTCTGCGGCTTGGCTCTTCACGATCGCGAGGGGCACGCCGGGCATGACGAGATCCCCTTCGTACCCCTCCGGGCACTCCAAGGTGAACTCGACGCATCCAGGCCGTTCGTCGTCGGCATACCCGCCGTCGAGATAGGCCAAGGGCTCCTCACATCCACGCTCGGTGAGCTCGGACACGAGCGCCAGCATGTTCGCTCGCGCGTGCGCCGCGATCTTGGCATCGTCGGCGAGGATTTCCTCGACCCTGTGGTCGCTGTGGTCGCTGTCGTCCCCGGCGTCTCCGGCGTTGCTGTCGTTGCTGTCGGTCATGTCGCCATTGTCGCGCGACCCACTGACAATCCGCGGCGAGCCGGCTGCGGGCGATGGATCTAGCGGCGCGGCCTCTGCGGCTCGAACCAGCCTCCGGCGACGGCGCCTTGGAACACCGTCCACGAGGCGGGATCGAGCTGTTGTATCGGGCCGTCGGGGTCTTTGGAGTCACGGACGGCGACGGCGCGAGGGATGCTGGTGGCTACCTCGGCGCACTCAGCCTCGTGATCGCTGTAGCTGGACTTGCGGTATCTGAACTCGCGCATGGCTCACAGTTCCCTGCTGAGGCTGCTGATGAACGCGTGTGAATCGCTCTGGCTGAGGGCTTGGCCTGCGACTCACTCGAGCAGTTCATCATGCTGAACGGGAGCACTTGGACGCTGATGTTCGGGTGCTGGGACAGGTTGGTGAGGTGCTCAAGTTGCCCGCGCATTACGTCAACGCCGCCGACGAGGTTCCTCAGCACGGCCTCGTGCACGACGGCCTGGAGGCGGAGCGGAGGGTCTTCCACGAGCCGGGCTTGGCGGGCCAGCCGTCCGGTCACGAAGTGGTCGTCCGAGTTCAACGCGCGTACGTAGTCGGGGGTTGCAGCAGCCCCGGAACGAAGACGACCTGCCACGTCTTGATGATCTTGGCGGCACTCTCCAGGCCGGCGCACTCCTGCATCGGAGGAAGCGGCGCGTCGTTGCACCACCCCTTGGCCTTTGGGGCATCCATATGCTCGACGTCGGCAAGACGGTGTGGTGCGAACTGGAGCTGCGATATGAACACGGACATGGGTAGTGACTGGGAGCTGCAGGGGGCGGTGGTCGTCCTGCGGCCGACGGCGAAGCAGGACATCGCAACCCTCGACCGGATCGTCCGCGAACCGGAAGTCGCCGCCTGGTGGTCGGTCCCTGACGACTACGACGACATGCTCGCCATCCTCTTAGACGGGCAGGTAATCGGCGCCATCCAATTCTCCGAGGAAACCGACCCCGAATTCCGCCACGCAAGCATCGACATCTTCCTCACGACAAGCCGCCACGGCCACGGCCTCGGCACGGACGCCGTCCGTACCCTCGCACGCTGGCTGATCCACGAGCGCGGCCACCACCGCCTGACCATCGACCCCGCCGTAGCCAACGCAGCAGCAATTAGCAGCTACCGCAAGGTCGGTTTCAAGCCAGTCGGCATCATGCGTGCATACGGGCGCGACTACCGGACGGGCGGCTGGGCGGACGGTCTTCTGATGGACCTTCTTGCCGACGAACTCACCTGAGGCATGGCCCGGTTGGAGCGCAAGCCGTACTAGGGGTTGGGGTGGTGGCGCCTGCGGTAGCGGGCGATCGCCGATTTCGGGGGGAAGTTGGGTACGTAGGTGAGCTTCCCGTCAGCTTTGGAGACGACGAGGTGGCTGCCGCCGAAGGAAGGAGGTTCGGTGGGCGGGAAAGTGGCGTAGATGACGTAGCCGATATCGAATTCCTCGACGTGCACGGATGCAGGGGTGCCATCGTGACAGCGGGGCCGGAAGCGGGTACGAGCAATTTCCAGCGCTTCCTCGGCGGTCGTCGGCACGGGATTCCCGGGCTCGGACGGCTCGTTCTCCGGCATGAGGTTTCTCCTTGTTGCCCGGGCTCAGGGTGAGCTGACGCGAGGTTTGCTTTCGGGGGCCGGGGCGTCTTCCGTTTGTCTGGCTCTCAATGACTGTGGAATCCGTATGCCCGGGCGGGAGCCTTCGCCCTCACTCGGTCAATGCGCTTGTGGGCGGTGAGTAAGTGATTGGGCAGGAGATTGGCCTCGTCGTCACCCTCGACAAGCCCCTTGATAGTGCCCTGGCCCGGCGAGCACCAGTGAGTCGCCTATGTTCCAAGGCACACGACAGCCAGTCCCGGTCAGGCGCCTCCCCGTAGCTGCACGCGGCGTTGTACGCGAGGTTTTTGAATGTCAATTCCTCGTCACGATCATCGGGCCAGGCCATCGACGCCTTCACCGAGTGGAAAGGAAGTTTGGTCTTTCCGTCGACTCCGGCTCGCCTTCATTTGGTGAGCCTTGTGTGGTTAGTGCGAATTCGGGTCGTCCAAGGAGCCATCAAGTACATCATCCCAGTGGTCGCCGTCTTCCGTGACAGGGTCAATTCGTTCAGCCCATTCCCGTAGGCTCCATCGTGCATCCCGCACCTCCGCCTCTGTCGAGAAGAGACTAGTGAAATACTCTCGATAGAGGGCGAGTAGCGTAGTGAATTGGAGAAGGCTACTGGCCAACACCTCTGACGAATAACCGCTGTTCGTATCCTGAAGCACTGCACCGCTGCTTCCGTCCAGAAGGACCATTCCTCCTGTCCAGAAACCGAGATGATAGAAGGGGCCTTCGCTCTCGGGGGCGGGTGCATCCGCAGGCCATTCCACGGGCACCAATCCCTGCTCATCCAGGGCGACCGTGGACATGAAGGGGATTTCCTTCGGGAGGGACGGCATCCCGACGGTGGTGAGGAAGCGCCGTGCCCTTTCATTCCGTACACCTGCGGGCAGGTCTGACTCCTGCACTGTTCGGCACGCCCCGCTGCCGAAGATTCCCTCTAGCCAAAACCGTGATGGGCCATCAGCGGCAAGTGCAGCCTCCGGGCACTGCCACGTAGCCATGTCAGTGACAGGACCAAGGAGGGGTCCTCGGGCCCTCATGTCGACATCTGGGTCCGTCGACGCTTGCAGCTCGACCGCGTAGAGCCCCCCGTGACCTCCGATGAGCCATCGCCCAGCACCGGCGGGTACTACTGGATCACCGGTGCGAGGCGTCCACGGCGGAGATGTCTCCGGATACTCCGGCACCTCCGCCGATGCAGCGCTGACCCACCCGCTGGCTCCGCCTATGCGTACCTCTTCGCCGTTCTCGTAATGGAGCTGGAGTGGGGCGGGGGGAGTCACTTCGATGCCATCAGTGACACGGAATGCACGCTCGAGGTAGCGGTCGTCCAGCGGGCCGCCCATGGTGTCCCACTGAAGTACTTTGCGTGCCGCCGCGACCGGCTCTTCGCCAATGACTCCAGCCTGTAGTTGGTCGTAGAAGAGGATTTTGCCCACTTCACTGGGAATTCGACCGAACGTGCCGTGCGGGCGCCATCGTGACCAGAGAGTGCGCCAGGGCATGTCGACGGCAGAAGCCGCCAGCCCCGACGCCACTTCGGTCAGGCCTCGAGTCACGGCAGCCCAATGCAACCAGGAGATCCAATCACCGTGCGAGCGGGGATCGATTCCCTCCCGCTCGGAGTAGTGGATGTCCGTCGCGATGCTGCCCTGAGGTACCCCGTCCGGCCAGGCGACGGCCAGTCCCTGCAGGAGCGCATACCGATCCACCCGCACCAGGAGACCGCCGTCGGCCAGGATTTCTTCCATCACCCCGGCAAGCGCGGCATGTACAGGCAAAGCCTGCGCGACATAGCGTTCCACTGAGCCGGCCGGCGATTCGGCCGAAAGTCTGCGCACAATGCGATGCTGGTCATGGGCGGTGGCCTCATCGAGTTCCCGGATCCGCAACCGGACGGCCTCCGAGATGATGTGCACACGCTCTTCGCCGCTCTCATCGAAACTGACGGCCAGCAGATCCGGCCGGTTCGAAGCGACGTCCCGCAAGTCCTCCTCTCTCATCGGGGTGCCGAGCGCCTCGCACAAGGCGGACCAGACGGGTAGTGCCACCCACCGCGTCTCCGCCGCCGCAAGAGCACGAAGCGCCGAGTGCCGCTGAACCACGGGCTCCCGTTCGAGCCCGGTGCATGTAGTCGTCTGATCAGTGATCATCAACTCAGGACGAAGCGGGAGTGAGGGAATCCGTAGGCGCGCAGCATCGCCCTCGACGATGACTCGTATGTCGTGGTGCCTTGTTTTCCCGAAGCGCTTTGCCACTGTGAGGGCGATGCGTAGCGGCTCCACCGACGTAATGGTTGGCCCCGCCCACTGAGCATTGGCGAGTGCCAGAACGCCGTCATGCTGGACATGCCCAATGGCATTCCCCAGGCTTTGGCGTGCGCGCGCCTGTTCTGCCGCCACTCCCAAACCAGAGAGAGCTTTCTCCGCTACTTCTTCGGCCGTGAGTCCCCGGCAGTCGACCAGAACGGCGCCGGGAGCATCGCGACAGACGTCGCGCAGCAGTGCACTCGTACCGACGCTCTCCTCTCCTCGCAGCAGAAGCGTGCCGCCCCTGTGGCGAGGCTCCGACAGCCACAGGTCCAGCTGTTCCCGTACAGATTGAGATGAGTTCACAGGCGGTTTCCGATCGGTATCACAAGTCTCCTGCGAAGGCTACCTGCTCTTAGGTATCTTCCTCGCCGGATCCCGGAGTGATGGGCGGCGGTGCAACGCCATTTTCCCTTGCTCGTGCTGCTGCCATCCAGATTCGCGCCAGCTCGCCACGGAATTTGTTCATATCGCTGTCGTACATTTTCTTGAGCTCGGCGCGAGCGTCGTTACCATCGCTTCCCAGATTCTTGACGGCCTCCTTCGCCTCTTTGAACTCTTTGTTTGCCACCCTTTGTGCGGCACGTGCCGCTTTGAGGTCGGGACTCTGATTCTTCTTGGCCTCTTCTACCGCCTCCTTGGCCCGCCAGGTTGCCCTCTCGGCTTCCAGTAGGTCCTGCTTCGGAACCAGCTCGTCGTCTGTTGGTGGCTTCCGGTAGCCAATTCCGTAGTAGACGATCAATGGCCGCTCAGGGGGATTCTTGAGAATTTCCGGGTCTCTTGATTCTCGCCCCCTTTTCTTGGAAAAGCGATCATCGTCGTCTCCGCGCCACATGTCATATGTGAGATAGTCGGAGCAGTTTGCCCCGCCAGTGCCAGTTCCATCTCCGCATGGCTCAAATTCCGTGTAAAGTTGCGCGAGTTCGTACTGTGAATATTTCTTCTGTATATCGAGTATCCATTCGCCGAGATGAGGCTCTGAATGATCGGGGATATGGTGCGGGCTGCCAGCTGATGGAACTGAAGAGTCGACGACGTAATGGATGTCCGTCACATTTCCGTGTTTGTCTCGTTCCACCAGCATGACAGCGGCGTAATTCTTACCGGACATGTCTGGTTGCAAATTACCCGTGCCGTGATGCCTTCGCAGTTCCCGGAACTCCGCGTCTTTCTTGGCGATGGCTGCTGAATCCGCGTCGGCGCCACCGGCTTCCTCTATTACCGCATATTTTCGGGCGTCCGCTGTAGGGCCGTCTCCGTTGCCGACGAGGTGCGTTTCGTGCAAGGCATGGCCTGGATGCCTTGGCGTTCCTGCCGGAGCTGAAGGCCGCACTCTGCCAGGGTCCATTGGTTCGGGGCTCACACCAACCGCATGGGCCCCATGGTAGGCGGAACTCAATCGCCCGATGGACGCAACGATCGCGAGTTTGGTCCCGTCGTCCAGGTCACGGAAGCCGTCTCCCAGGAGCTGACAAAGCTTGCTATGGGTAATTTTACCGTTCGTTGCTGCTTCATCGGCCACGCGATACAGGGAGCCGTCATTCGCCCATCCCTCAAGCCTATCGAGGACATGTTGAAGGCCGATTTGCCGGACATCCAGCGCGAGGCGAAGGCGTCGCTGCGACTCCTCAGGCAGCATGCCGTCATCATCCGGGGTGCTGTAGTGCCTGTGGTCTGGACCCTGCCTGGTATTGAACGGCGCGGTTCCGCGTGTCCTCTCTTCATCGAATTTCTCGTGATCTTTTTGCCCCCAGTCTTCTTCCTTGCTGGTCCCAGCCGGCTCGGCAGACGGTCGGCGGTCGGCCGACCTGTGAGTTGTGGTGGGCTGGCCAGCGTGGAGAGGCCGACGGTTGGGGGTGAGGGGGATGGCGTGGACGCCGTTGGTGCCGTCGTGGAGGGGTTTGTTGTTGCGTTGGCCGGTTTGGGCGTCGACGTAGGTGATCTTGCCGTTGTGGTTGACGGCGTTCCAGGCGTGGGCGCGGCCGTTGCGGTCCTGGGTGATG
>NZ_JBFAIP010000022.1:74474-104449 GCF_040654775.1 Streptomyces sp. NPDC050636 | reverse complement strand
TGTGTCCTTCTGGTTTCTCTACCGCTCGGGGGCGGGGGGGGGGTTCAACCCCCCCCCCGGGTGTTTGCGCTGGGGCGCCCCCCGCCCCCCGGGGGGGGCGCCGCCCCACAACCATGGGCGTGTCGCTACGACTTGGTGATCCGTACGGTCTCGCCGTACCTGCCGGCGCTCAACACCTCGATCCGGACGCCGGCCGCGGAGTCGGTGAATGACTCACCGGCTCGGAACGGGGCGTCATCCAGTTGGCGGCAGCCCGACGGCGGCGTGGCGGTCGGCTTGGCGTCCACGACGCGGATCGGCCCTTCACCGGTCTTCACGGAGGAGTCGACCTTGTAGACCAGCGCACCGGTCGAACAGACGCCGCTGTCCGCCCGGACGGCCCGTCGCGATTCGACGACGTACGCGGTCCTGGGACCGGTGCGTATGACCGCCATCTTGGTGCCGGACCGGTACTCGACAGCGGTGAGACGCACGGTGTCGCTGCCCTCCGCGGCACGGCACACGACCTGGCTGTCACCGGTCCAGCCGAGCTTCCAGGAGTGCCAGGCGAAGTACTGCGACCCGGCCCCTCCGATCAGGCCCATCACGTCCCATCCGCCCACGAAGCGGTGGGCGTCGTCGCCCGCGTCGAAGGCGTACAGGTCGGGCAGCCCGAAGGTGTGGGCGGTCTCGTGGGCCACCAGTTTCTTCCCCCAGTGCCACATGTCCTGGCCGAAGGTCACCGCCCACTTGATCCGACTGCCGTCGGCGACGACTCCCGCCGTTCCCGGTTCGTACACATAGGTGGGAGTGAAGGAGATCGCCGACGCGTTCTTCGTCGCCACGACATGGACCATGTCGTACTGCGAGAAGTCCACATCCGGGTCGGCCGCCGTAACCGCGTCCTTGACGTACGCCTCGTGCTCCTCGTGCGAGAGACCACGCTCGTATCCGTAGTCGGTGGAGTTGTGCGGCATCCGCACCCAGCGCTGGTGCTGGGTGATGTCGAGCCTTGCCTTGCCGTACGAGGCTTTCCGCAGCCAGTCCGCGCCGGGCGTGATCTGCGCGGCGTCGTCAGCCGGGGACTCGGTCGCGGGGGCATCCGGGAAGTCCACAAAGACCATGGCGACCTTGATGGTTCCCGCCGGGCGCTTGAACACGGAGAAGTCCGTGTCGTGTCCTTCGTCCGTCCAGCCGGTGGCGCCGGGCAACGCGCAGGCGGACGCGCTGTCCGCGGCTGTTCCGGCACGGGCGGGTGGGGCGCCGACAAGCAGCAGCGGGAGCAGGGCGGCGAGCAGCAGCGGCAGAAGCGCCGACCGTGTGCTCGGCACGAGGGGTGTGCCCGGCAAGAGATGTGGCCGTTTCACGTGATCACTGCCTCTCCATGAATGACGTGTGACATTTCACATAAGACTGCGGACGCACGCCCCTGTCCGAAAGCTGTCGCCGGTCCATAACATCCGCGCCATGGACTTGGAGATACGGCATCTGCGGGTGGTGTGCGCGATCGCCGACGCAGGAAGCCTCACCCGCGCCGCCGCCTCACTCCGTATGACACAACCTGGACTCAGCGCCCAACTGCGCCGTATCGAGGCAGCGCTGGGCGGGTCCCTGTTCGACCGACGACAGGCGGGCACCGTCCCCACGCCCTTCGGCGAGCTGGTCATCGGACGGGCCCGCGCCATCCTGCCGGGCATCGACGGGCTGCTCACCGACACGGCCCGCGCCGCGCGCCGCATGACGGCCGCGGACCGGATCCGCGTCGGCTCGGTCGGCGCCCCGCTCCTCGGCCATCTCCTCCTGGCCGTAAAGGCGTTGCTGCCCGGATCCGACCTGACCTGCCGCTGCCAGTACTCCTCCGGCGCTCTGCTCGACGACCTCGCCGCGGGCCGGCTGGAAGCGGCGGTACTCGGCGACCACCCCGACCAGGAGCTGCCGCAGCGTGCGGGCGTGGTGCTCCACACGATCGCCACCGAGCCGGTCTTCGCCCTGCTGCCGGCGTCCCACCCGCTCGCCGCACGGGACGAGGTCCCGCTGCATGAGCTCCTGGACGAAGACTGGGCGGTCCCCCGGCCGGACGGCGACCGGACCCGCGAATACTGGGCCTCCGTCTGCGCCCTGAGGGACCGCGCTCCGTTCGCCCCTTACGAGGCAGAGGGGCGGCAGCTGATCGAGATCGTGCGGGCGGGCCTGGCAGTCAGCCTCTGCCAGGCCACGTTCATCGAGGTACCCGGCGTCGTGGTCCGCCCGCTGGTCGAAAACCCCTTGTGGTACCGGCACATTCTGGCCTGGCACCACGACAGCCCTCTCGCGCCGTACGGCGCCGGGATCCTGCGCCGAGTCGCCGACGGCTATCTGGCCGCATGCGCCGACAGCCCCGTGTACGCGCGCTGGCGGGAGCTGAACCCGGGTGCGGAGCCGACCCGGGGCGCCACTGACGCAGATCGGGGCACCTGACGCGTCCCGGAAGGTGGCCTGTCACTTCCTTGACCCGCCCCGGACGAACGCCGGCGCCGACGGCCTGTCGGACTGCCGCCTCCCAGGTGCCCCGGCCTGCGCGGGCACCAACTCCCGCTCATCAGCTGCGCGGCTGACGCGCCCGGAGTGGGAGCCGTCCGGCGGGAGGGCTCCCACCCCCGCCTCCGTCACATGGATGGGCCATCGTCACACCACCGTCGGGTTGCCGCAACGCGGGACAGCGAACAGGATCGGTATCCTGTACGTTCCGCCGCCTCCCGCTGTCTGGAATGACCGTGCCGCTCCTCCGTTCCCTGCCTGCCACTGGTCCAGTACGGGCGACGGCCCTGGCGGTCGTGACGGTGAGCACGGCGGCACTGCTGGGCGGGTGCGCGGGGACCGGGGTCCCCAAGAGCGCCGGTCACACCCGTGTCGCCTCCGCTCCGGCACAGCTGTGGCCCGACCGCCCGCCCGCGCCGCCGCCCTCACCGGACAGCGGAGGCGAGGCCGGGCCGATGCCCCTCCCCGCGCTGCCCCGGGTGCCGTCCGGGGATATCCGCAAGCTGTCCGCACTCTCCGTCGTCCAGGCACAGATCGCCGCGGACGCCCGCCGCGACGCGCCGGCCTTTGATGAGCGCACCGAGAACAAGATCGCCCAGTGCGCCGCCGAGCCGGAGTCCTGCCCCGTACGCGCCGCGGAGTACCACGATCTGACGGGCGACGGGAAGAACGAGCTGATCGTCGGTGTCGAGGGCGAGGAGCACCTCCTGGCCGTGTGGGCCTACATGCTCAGGGACGGAGTGGTGAACCGGATCCTGGACACCGGCGGGACTCCGACGGCGGTGGAGGTGGCGAACAGTGAACTGATCATGCGGGAGCCCACGGACTTGCCCGGGTACGAGATCCGCACGGTGCACTCATGGGACGCGAAGCACCAGATCATGGAGGTCCGGGCGACGGAGTTCGACTGGCGGACGGCGTCCTCCGCCTCCCCGCCGCCGGAGCGTACGCGGTGAGCACCCGACGGCAGCGGCCGCCGCTGCGCCTGCCCGCCTGGACGGCGACGCTCTACGGGAAGTCCGCCGTCTTCATCACCGTCATGTGCTGCCTGCTCGCGGCGCTGCTCGGCATACTCGTGCACGTGCTGGTCGGCAGGCAGACCGAGGCCCGGGCCCGGAGCGCGGCCCTGGACGAACTGGACAGGGCGGTGACCACCTACGTCGCCGGGGAACCCCTCGACCGCAACGCCGCGGTGAACCCGCCGGACCTCCCCGCTCCGCTCCGCGAGATGGCCGTGCAGCACCAACAGCGCGGCACCGAGCTCGCCGACCACGACGGCAGGCCCATGATGTGGGCCACCGCGCCCGCCGACGGGGGCAAGGTGCTGGCCGTGCACCTGGACTACAGCGGCCAGGCCGCTGCCCTCCGAGGGCTGGACCAGGCCATCATCGGCTCCTCGGCCGCCGCGATCGGCGTCACCCTCGTCGTCGGCCTGGTCGCCGTCTCCCGAGTCACCCGCCGCCTGCACCGCACCGCCCAAGTGGCCCGGCGCATCAGCACCGGCGATCTCGACGCCCGGGTGAACGACCCCCGCACCGAGCGTCCCGGCCACGCCCAGGACGAGGCCGCCGCCGTGGCGACCGCACTCGACGCGATGGCCGCCACTCTGCAGGCCAAACTCCACAGCGAACAGCGTTTCACCGCCGACGTCTCCCACGAGCTGCGCACCCCGCTCGCCGGACTCCACGCCGCGGCCGAGCTGTTGCCGCCCGGCCGACCGACCGACATGGTGTGCGACCGCATCCGGACCATGCGCCGGCTGACCGAGGACCTGCTGGAGATCTCCCGGCTCGACGCACAGGTCGAGCAGGCGGACCTGGACGTCCACCAGCTGGGGCCGCTGGCCGAGCGCGCGGTGCGGGCCGCGGGAACGACGACCGAGGTCCACGTCGTACGGGACGCTCGCGTGGAGACCGACCGGCGCAGGCTTGAGCGGGTGCTGGGCAACCTCGTCGCCAACGCCCACAAGCACGGCCGTCCGCCGGTGGTCGTGACCGTCGACGGCCCGGTCATCACCGTACGGGACCACGGCGACGGGTACCCCACTTACCTCCTGGACCAGGGCCCGCAACGTTTTAGAAGCCAGTCGGGCAACAGTGGTGGCAAGAAGACCGGACACGGCCTGGGCCTGACGATCGCCGTCGGCCAAGCGCACGTCCTCGACGTCACCCTGGACTTCTCCAATGCCCCCGACGGCGGAGCCGTCGCCACGCTCCGCCTCCCGACCGAGCTGTGAACCGGCACATGGCATAGCCTCCATGACCGCCCGTCGGGACCTTGTCGTCCTCGGTTCCCGCGTGCCCAAGTCATCGGCAACCTGGACGCCCTCCAAGCCCTCGTCGACAGGGCGAGTGCGCACGACGGGTCGATCGGGCCGAACACCACCGCGGATGAGGTCGCAACTGGCTTGCCACGGTGAGCCCACCCGTGAGGCAGCGGGGTCGACGCCGTCGCCGGGCTCCCGGCTACGGCGTCGACCCCTCTCGTCCAGGCGGCGCCCCGTCGACCCTCGCGAGCCGCACCGCCGCCACCGCCCAACCGGCAGCGATTTTCTCGGACGGCTCATCCTCTGGGGCACGATGCTCCGGAAAGACTGCCCAACTGCCTAGGGGGTGACCCGCCAGCTCAGCGATCCGGAGAGCAGCTTTCGCCAGGCCGGGTCGCGGACCGCGTCCGTGCGGTCGGTGGCTTTGGCTGTGACCGTGTGGGTGCGGCCGTCGGCGGGGACGCCGAGAGTGCGGGGTACGGCTGTTGTCCTGCCGCGCGAGGCCTTGCTCTCACGGCCGTCCACATACCACCTCACTTGCGCGGAGGGGGGCGCTGTGACTCGGATGCGGTCTCCGCGGGTCACGGCGTGGTCGGTGGTGACCGGGCTGCTCAGGACACTCGCGTAGCGGTAGAAGCCCGCGATCATTGCCTCGCGGCCGGGGAGGTTGAAGTCCCGGCCGAGGGTCCGCATGATCGAGTTTTCGGTGGGGCGGTTGAGGCCGAACTGGTAGTAGCCGCCACCCTCGTAGGCGCCGACCGTGCCACCGTCCGGTGACTGCTGACCGATCCAGCGGTACCACTTCTGCTGCTGGGCCGTCATCTCGTCGGCGGAGAGCTTGGTGAGGTTGACCTCGGTGGGCTCGGGGCCGGAGTAGGTGCCGTCCTTGCCATAGTCGTACTCGTCGGCGAGCTTGCCGAGCGAATGGCCGGCCTCATGGACCGCGATCTGGTCGGACTGGTCGTTGTCGGAGGAAGCGGTGGCGATGCCGTCGTAACCGACCTGCGAGGAGACGTCGTTGTAGCCCGCGCCTCCGTACTTCGTGGAGTTGGAGAGGACTACGACGAGGTCGGCGGCCGGTGCCTTGGAGGCATACGACTCGACCTTTCCGGTGTCGACGCAGAGCAGTCGCTCGATGCCGTCGCAGAAGAAGGCGGAGTCGAGGGCGGTATCGCGGACCACGTCCTTCGACGGGTCGCCGGAGACACCCGACTCGTTGGAGACGGCGTCGACCGCCCAGACGTTGAAGAGGTCGGTGTAGGAGGCGTACGGCTCGACCGCGGTGATCTTGGCCCACTTGGTGCGGACGTCGTCGTGGAAGTCCTCCTGCTGGGCGGCGGTGTAGCCGTCGCCGACGAAAACGACGTCGAGCTTGGTGCCGACAGGACCGTTCTGGACCACCGGTGTGACGTCGCCGTCGGAGGCGATCGAGGCCCTTTCGGATGGGGAGAGCGGCTTTGACGCCGGGACCGTGGTGTGCCGGGGGTGGGTGCCGGCTCCGGTGAAGTACTCGACGTGCTGCGTGTGTTGGTTGTGCTGGGGCGGGGCCGGGGCGGCGACGTGGGGCGTGGCCGCGGTGGCCGCCGTGGTGGTGAACAGCGCCGCTGCGGATATGGCGGCGGATATGGCCGTACCGAGGGAGATTCGTCTGAAGGTGCCGATGGAGGAGGTTCGTATGGAGGTGTGTTTGCGCATGGGGGGTTTCCTTCCGAAGCCCGCGGCATAAGCGGCGAGTCGAGTCGGATTCAGGCCGGATCAACGTAGAGGTTTCGGAGACGCCAGGCAACGGGTGTCGCCCAAGTAGCCTTCTGGGAAGGTGAATTCACAACGGCGGGTGCCGGTTTGTTGACGGAGCGTTGGCGAAAACGGGTCTCGCCGGCCGGTGACCGGCGTCAGTCATCACAAGTTCCAGGCCGGTTTTGCCTGCAACCAGCAGGTGGGGAAAGCGGTCGTACCAGGCATGAAGACACGCATGAACAGACGCATGAAGAGACGACTGAACGTAGGCCTCCGTTGGTCCGGCGCGGGACGTCGAGCGGGTGTCTCCCTCGCTCTGGCGGTTCTGACCGTTCCACTGACACTGGCCTTGGACACCACCAGCGCCCAGGCCGCCACCGTCCATGCCGCCGCGTCACCATGCACCGCGATCCGCGGCCCCTATCAGAAGCAGGCCGAGAAATTCCTCGGGCGTCGGGTCGACGGCCGGCAATCGGCGGCCGACTGCCGGGCGATCCGTGACTTCCAGACCAAGCACGGCATCACCCCGAACATCGGCTACGCAGGTCCCATCACCTGGGGTGTGATGCGCCTCGTCACGCAGCAGAAGGCGGCCGGGCACAACCCGAACAAGGCCCGCAAGTGCCCCACCGGTAAAGGGCGAATAGCCTGCGTTGACCTGACCCGTCAGCTCAGCTGGATTCAGGACGGATCGAAGCTGGTGTTCGGGCCCGTGCCGATACGTAGCGGGCGCGATCGATACGAGACCCGCACCGGTGCCAAGAAGATCTACTGGCGCCACCTGCACCACGTGTCGAGCATTTACCACGTGCCCATGCCCTATAGCCAGTTCTTCGACGGCGGGCAGGCATTCCACTCCATCAGCGGCAGCGTATGGTCGGCACCCGGCTCGCACGGCTGCGTCAACATGCGCGGCAACGATGCGAAGAAGTACTGGTCCCTGCTCAGGAACGGCGATGACGTCTACGTCTACGGTCGCAAGTCCGGCACCTGAGGACAGGCACCGCTCCACGGTGTTGCGGACGGCGGCAGATCGCCGGGGCGAAGCGGGGCGACCGGCCGCCGCAGCGGCCTGGGTTGGGGCGGTGTCGTTGCTGGTCGGTTTTCTCCGGGATGGTGTGGCCGATGCCGCGCCTGCGCAGACAGCGCGGGATCCACGGGAGTTGTAGGCGCGAGCCCCTGGCCGTCTCTGGCCTTCTTCACGAGCCCTGGCTCTGGCTCAACTTCCCTGGTCAGCACCACAGCATGAGCGAAACAGATGCTGTTGCCGGGCCGTGACCTGTCGTGACGCTCGTCGAAGGGTCACGATGACCAAACGTCATTTTGGCCCACAACGAAGGAGCCCCCTGTGCCCGGAGTCGGAGACGACGTGCCTGAGCAGGCTGAGTTTGGCACTGGCTCGGCCACGCCCCAGCGCGGCCGGATAATCTTCTTGAACGGGACCTCCAGCTCTGGGAAGTCGAGCATCGCGAAGGAACTTCTTCAGGTTCTGGACGAGCCCTACTTCCACATGCCCGTGGACACCTTCCATGGCATGCGCTCTCGCCGTGAGGTCACCCCTGACGAGCTGCGCCTTGTTCTTCGACGCACCTGGATGGGATTTCACCGCGCGGTCGCCGGTATGGCTGCGGCCGGCAACAACGTGGTGGTGGATCACGTGCTGAGCGAGCAGTGGCGGCTTCTGGACTGCCTCGGTCTGTTCGCTGCGAGGGACGTTGTCCTGGTCGGTGTGCACTGTTCGCTCCTGGAACTGGAACGGCGCGAGCGGGAACGCGGCGACCGCCCGACTGGCCTGGCGGCCCGTCAGTTGGCGCAAGTCCATGCCCACGGCCTGTACGACATCGAGTGCGATACGACCACCGCCAGCGCCGTGGACTGCGCTCAGCACATCAGAGACTTCCTGCCACAGCGGCCGACTCCAACCGCGTTCGAACAGCTCAGGGCAAAGCTTCGCCCCGATCTGACGACCGCCGGCTGACGAGCCGCTCCGCTCGCACGAAAGGACAGATACGCCATCTCACCGCCGGGATCGGCAAGCAGGCGGTGGCGCAGTCCAGTACGAGCGGGTCCGCTTCGGCGCGATCCGAGGTCGCTGAGACGCGCCCCACGCCTCGATGAGCCGCTCTGTCCGAGTGCCACGAAGTCGATCACGATCCTGACAGCGACGCGGTGCCCACTCGGACCGTCCGGGATCAGGGCCGTCGGGATCAGGGCCGTCCGGTGGATCTTGGTCGGGTAGTGGCCGGCAGTCCATCAGAGACGAAGCGCCAGCAACTCGGACGTGCAGGCTTACACCTCCTGCGTAACGCGGTCCTACTGAGGTTTTCTCAACGAAATGATCTCGTGAGGTGACTCGGCCCAGGAGATCCCGCGAGTCGCGACGAGTCCTGCGGCGTCCGGCGGTCGTACGGTCGAACCCGTACCAAGGAGGACTTCTGATGCGCAGCGTGACCTATTCGATGAGCGTCTCACTTGACGGCTACATCGTCGGGCCGGACGGCGGCTTCAACTGGACGGCGCCCGACGAGGAGGTCTTTCGCTTCTGGATCGACGAGATTCGAGAGGTCGGCCTCCACCTGTTGGGACGACGGCTGTACGAGACGATGCTGTACTGGGAGACCGCCGACCAGGATCCATCGCTCGACGACTCAATGCTCGAGTGGGCTGCGCTCTGGAAGCCGCTCCCAAAGGTGGTGTTCTCCACCACGCTGTCGTCGGTGCAGGGCAACGCCCGCCTGGCCTCCGGCGGCCTGGCGGAGGAGATCGAGCGGTTGCGAGCCGAGCCGGGGGAGGGTGACATCGCAATCGGCGGCGCGACTCTCGCCGCCGAGGCGGCCGCGTTGGGTCTGATCGACGAGTACCGGGCCATGGTCTACCCGGTGCTGGTTGGCGGTGGCATTCCGTTCTTTCCCCAGCGCGAGCGCCGGGTGGATCTCGAACTCGTCGAGACCCGCACCTTCAGCTCGAAAGTCGTCTACCTCCACTACCGCGTGGCGCGTTAGCCGGCTCGTCCGCCGGGCCCTAGGAAGAACGGGCCAGCCAGTGACGTTTTCTCAGCGAAATGACCTGCGCGCAGCGGTGTGAACTACCGCCTGGCGAAGGCGAGTCGGACGGGCCGCACCCGACCGCAGACGCACGTAAAGCCCCTGGTAGGACAGGTCTCACCACAAGCTCATGCCCGCTACCTCCACGAGGGCATCGACATCCTCGCCGACCAAGCCCCGGACCTGCACAAGGTCCTGGACCGGTGCCGACGCGAGGCCATGCCCCACGTGATCCTGGACGGCACTCTGATCGAGTCCGACCGTCGCGCCAGCGTCCGCGACAAGGGCAACGGCAACGGCAACGACCTATGGTTCAGCCAGAAGCACAAAGCACTCGGCGGCAACGTGCAGTTCCTGGCCGCACCCGACGGCACCCCGCTGTGGGTCTCCGACGTCGAGCCCGGCTCCACCCCGACAACACCGCCGCCCGCATCTACGCACTCCCCGCGCGTACCGCGCAGCGGCCAACGGCCTGCCCACCCTGGCCGACAAGGGTTACATCGGCGCCGGAATCGGCATCCTCGTCCCGGCCCGGCGACCGAAGGGCCGCTCCGAACACGCCCTGCATGCCGACACACGCACCACGAACAACCTGATCAGAGGCGTCCGCGCCCTCGGAGAACGCGCTGCCGCCAAGCCCAAGCAGCGCTGGCGCACCCTGCAACACATCACCTCAGCCCGAGCCGAACCGGCGACATCGCCAGGGCCGCCCTCGTCCTCGACCGAATCTGGAAATAGTCGTCGCTGAGAAGACGTCACTCGCTGACTGAGAGCCCTTCGCCGTCCGCTCAGAGATCACCAATGTGGAACGTTGCGGGTGAAGGGTGCTGATCGCATCTTTCTCGAATCGAAGAGGCCCCGTTCGCTGCTTGCCGAGCCCTAGCCTCGACGTTGGGTCCTCAGCCAGGGCGTGGCAGCCGCGGCCGAGTCACTCGTAGCTAGCCTCGGGCCGGACCTGAGGATAATTGTGCGTTCTCACGAACCTCGACGCACTGGGTATTGCCGGCCTCAGGTATCCGAGGCCGGCAATGGCCGGCCGTGCGTGGGATCACTTCAGGAAGCGGAACTCAGGGCCGTAGGTGTTTCCCGTGCCGTCAGGAATTTCGATCTTCATCAGATCGATCGCGTCATCAGCCATCGTGAACATCACCCCGATCCCATCGCTGAAGGCCTTCTTGTCGCCCTTCTTCCATGCGTCGTCCAGGAGTTGCATCATGTTCGTGTACCTACTGTTGAACCGGTCGATGGGATCGACGGCCTTCTTGTCGACGGTGCCCTGCTTGCTCCAGCGATCCTTCCCAAGGATGCCCATCGGGTGCGTCTTCGGGAACGGGAGATTATCGCCCTCGAACTTCCAGGAGTCGCCCACCTTCTTCAGCTTCTGCTGGTGGTAGATCTGGCCGAACTTGTAGTAGTGGGCCAACTCCTGCTTGAGGTGTGGGTCCTCGGGAAGCTTCCCGGTCCCCTCCCCCTGCTCCTTGATCACCTTGATCGCTTTTTCGATGTCGGCAAGGCTCTTGAATTTTTCGAGCTTTCTCTCTTGCTCCTTGGCGCCAATGGTTGCCGTCATCTGGTGACCCTCGACAAGTTCCGGTTGGCTGACCACGAACTCTTCCCGGATCGCGTCGTAGAACTTCCCGATCGTGGGCCACTCCTCCTCGAACATGGCAAGGGGGTGCTCCGGCATCTCGATCTCCATGTACACATGCCGTACGTAGTCCCTTGTCAGACCGGAGAGATACACCTCGAAGCTCTGACGCACATTGCCCGGCAACGTACAGGGGTATGTCGGCACCGCGGCCGCGATATCCGGGGTGCCACCGATCGCGCTCAGCATGTTGCAGACCAGGCCCATGTGCCACATCTCATCGAGGACCACGGTCTTGATGAGCTTGGCGGGCTCGGATTCCTGGTCGATAACGGACCACATTCCGCAGAGGTAGGGCGGAATCGTCGACAGCTCCAGGGCGACGGCGGCTTGGAGGCTCTTCTTCAGCCATGGCAGCCCACGTTCGGACGGAAGCACCCCGAGCAGCTCGGCGATCGGCATCGGCTTCGCAGTGGTCGTCATGATGTCTCCTGTCTTGGTTGCCCGGGACGGGCTGACGCCGGGCGTAGCCGCTCGCCAAGGAGCGCCCTGTGATCGTTCCCCGCTGCTCACTGAGCGCAAAAGGCGCAGAAGGGTGACAAATCGACACTCGGCGACAGCGTCGCAACAGTGGTCGCCTGCACCTCGTCCACGAACCGCCGCGAAAACCGCCGCGATCGATGCCGAGCACCGCCGCCACCAGAGCCGAATTCGGAGCAGAACACACCTGAGAACCCTCACCCCCCGCGATATTTCACCTCCGCACCCCTCCGCCTACCTGACCCACTCGACGGCGACACACTGCACATCCAGCCCCTCGGATAGTGCGGAGTTACAGCCGGCCTTCAGAACGCGCTCCAGGCCGTCCTTTTCGGATCGATGCTCATACCCCGGCAACACGCGCACACGCACACACGCGCCCACACGCATATACGCACTAGTCAACTTTGACTAGACTATCGGCATGACTGAGAAGACCATCCCGCTCCTCCCGTGCCAAGCGATCCAGCCGGTGGTCGACTTCTACACCGCGCTGGGCTTCGAGACGACCTTCCTGCAGAAGAGTCCGTATCCCTACGCCGTCGTCGAGCGCGGACCCGTCCAGCTGCAGTTCAGCGGCATGAAGGGGTACGACCCGGCGGGGTCCTACTCCGGCTGCTACATCCTCACGGACGACGTGGACGGGCTGTACGCGACGTACCGCGAGGGGCTCAAGGCGGCATACGGGAAGATCCCCACCCGCGGACTGCCGCGCATCGGGCCGCTGAAGAACATGTCCTACGGCATGCGGCAGTTCCTGATGACCGACCCCGGCGGCAACACCATCCGCATCGGCCAGCAGATCAGCCAGGACCAGAGACTCCGGCCGGCACCCAAGGAAACCTTCGCACGGGCAGTGCACATGGCCGATCTGTTCGTCGATTCCAAGGAGGATCTGCCGGGCGCCGCGAAGATCATCGACCACGCACTCCGATCGGAGGACGAGCGCCCCACCCCCGCACAGCACCTGCGCCTACTAGTGCTACGCGGGGACATCGCACAGCGGCTCGGCGACGACGCCCTGGCCGCCCGCCTGCTGACGCAGGCCGCTGAGCTCCAGCTCACAGAGGAGGAACGCGCGTCGGTACCCGAGGCCCTGGCGCGACTCGCCGAGCTGCGGTCCTGACCATCTCTTTCGAGTCACCTCGCTGAGCAGATGAAGACGCCCGCGAGGCGGAGTCCGGCCCGGTAGATGGTCGCGGTCGTGTCGTAGCGGGCGACGAGGCCGCGCACCGCTGCGTGAGGACGGTTGGTGCGCCGCTCGGCCGTGTTGCGCTGCTCGTACGTCTCGCGGTCGAGAGCGGGCAGTCTGCCGCCCCAGCTGCCTACGGCGCTGGCGCTTGGCGATCCGGTCGAACGACTCCGGGATCGCCCTCCGGAGTCCGCTGCCATGTCCCGTCCTCGGCCACCGAAGCAGCCACTTTGACCCGTGGGCGGCCCATTGCCCGCCCACGGGGAGATCCACCCGCCAGCGACGGCTCAAGCAGCGCCCACACCGCATCAGGGATCACCATCCGGACAGTCAACGCGCTACGCACATCCGATCGGCCGACCAGCCGACCAGCCCGCCAAAGAGGCACGGTCCAGCCGTTCATCTCGTATGCGCGAGGACAAGCCATTCGTCCTATAACCGACTTGACCGCCTCTGGCTCTTCCATGCATGGCTTCTTCCCGGAATCGTTGTAGACGTTCAAACGGCTGGCCCGCCCAGCCAGTTCAGTTCCATTGCCGCGCCATGAAACGGAGATCCCCTATGTCCCGACGCGTGTCCCCCCAGCACGGCCCGAAGTGGCGGCCGTGGAAATACGGAGTGCTGGTCATCGTGCTGGTAGTCGTAATCGCAAGTGCAGCCCATTTGGACGAGCGGCAGTTCGCTGTACTGCTGGCCTGCTTTGGCGCCCTCCTTCCAGCGCTTACGGCCGCCTAGGTTCTAGGGAGTTCCTCCGGTTCTAGGGAGTGTCCTCCGGTTCTAGGGAGTGTCCGGCGGTAATCCATGTCCCGCTGGACAGGCCCCAAGTCCGCCTAAGCCGTAACCGATAGGTCACCGAACCGGTAGTCCATCCGGCCCAAGACCGGGCAACCTTGTGGTGACGTCACCGCCGTCGGTTCGTTGGCTTGGCATGGCTCACACACATCACGCACGCACCGGTGTCGCGCTTGCGATCGTTCTTCTTGCCTCTATCCCGGCACAGGCCGTGGCCGCTCCCAAGGACGCCCCGCCCCCAGTTCAGCCTCACCTTAAAACTCCTCTGAGTGGCCTCCTCACGGACCGCGGAATTCCGGTGAACTGGAGCGTCCTCGGGGTCGCTCTCTGACCCGCCGGACGGGCCCCAGCCCTAAAACTGACGGACGTTGTTGACAGGTGGGTCTCTGTTCCCTAGGAGACCTGCATGATGGCCGAACGCGAGCTATCGAGGTGGGCGAGGCACCGGTTGGCGGTGCTGCGCCATGTGGAGGAAGTGAGCGGCAGTGTTCCCGCAACCTGCCGCTACTACGGCATCGGCCGTCAGCCCGCTGTAGGCCCCGGCCACACCCCAAGCCTGGGGGCGTTCGGACCCGTCCGCGGCAGCGGCCCGTTCAGTCGACGTACTCCATCTTGATCGGGGCGGTGTTGTTCTCCGGGTCCGGGTCCTTCGGATCGGATCCCACGGAGATGGTTCCCTGAGCGCCCTCGACCCGCTTGTCGATGTGCACCCGCAGTCTGGGATGGGTGGTCTGGGGTGCGGGGCACAGCACCTTCGGGTTCTTCTTGTCGACGTAGTTGCAATAGAGCGATTCGCTCGCTTCTCCCTCTTGAAGCCCCTTCACGCTGACGCCCTCCGGCAGGGTCAGCCACGTGTCACCCTCGTAGTAGCCGTCCACGTCCATCACCTCGATGCCGATCTCCTGGCCCACCTTGCCCTTGATGGTGAACCCGTTGACCTGCGCATCGTGGGTCCGGGTGGTGCGGAACCTCAGTCCACCGAAGGCCATCTCAGCCGTGGAGAACGGTGTGAAATCGCTGCCGTCGACAGGGCGGAGCCCGAGCGGCGCGCCGGTTCCCCGCGGGGCCGAGCCGGGCAGCAGTGCGGCGGTTGGCGTGTCGTGGGCCCGGTACACGGTGTAGGAGATCACTCCCTGTCTCCCGGTCTTGTCGGTCACGGCCGTGATCGGCTCGGCGGTCTCGTACGCCGCGCCGGCCGGCAGTGGCCCGGAGACCTTGCACACCGCTTTGGTCGGCGAGGCGGCCTTGTCGTAAAGGCAGTTGCCGTACTGCTTGCGCAGCGTCGCCTGCCCCATCACTTCCACCACGATGCTGAGGTCGTCGTCGATACCGAAATCCCCCCTGTTGCCGAAGGCGGGCGTCAGCTTCAGCTCGGAGCCGGGCTTCACATCGGTCAGGCCCTCTTCCCCACGTGCAGTCAAGGAGGGTGCGCCGATGACCAGTTGTGTGGTGTGGTGGATGGTGGGGGCGTTGGTGCTGGTCACGGTGATGTTCATGGGTCCGGCCGGTCCCTTCGCCGCATTCCTCCGCGGTGACATGTTGAACAGCCAGAGGAGTGCGTGCTCGCCCGCTTCGATGTTCTTCGGGGTGCAGGTGATGAGGTCACCGGAGCGCTTGCATCCCTGCTCCTTTTTCATGGTGCCGAACGTCACCGCCTTCACGGCGGACAGATCGATGGTCACCTTGACGTTCTCGGCCATCAGCGGATCTCTGCCCGGGGAAAGCCTGCTCGCCTCCAGGTCGACGTAGTACGGGTCGGACGGGAGGTCGGACCCCGCAAAGTCCGGCTCCTTGAACTGCCGAACGTAGCTCGTATTCAGCGCGTCCTTGAACGTCAGCTTCGGCCCCTGGGAGTGCTTCTCCGCCCCCTGGTGCTGCTCCGCGCCGCAGGAAGCCACCGCTCCGCCAAGCAGCAGCGCGGCCGCCCCAGCGGTGGTCGCACGTCGTCGCCGCGTACCCGCTCTTGAATGCTTCATGCATGACCAGACCGAACGGCATGCCGATCGGTTTCGGGGGAACGGCCACGAATCGGACGCGGAAGGGCCACAGAATGGACGCGGAGGAGCGGGCCCGGGGACGTAGCCTGCCCCCGAGCCCTGTGATGCCACCCAATTGCGCACGCCGGCACGGTTAAGAGCGCGGGTCAGTCATCATGTCGTCGTGTTCTGCCTTTGAACTACCGCGCATCGAAAAAGAGCTGCACGGGCCGGACTTGAACCGGCATCCGACGACCCAGGCCCGGCCCGGTCGATCCGGCGATCGGTGGCGAATACTGAGACTGGAGCAAGAGTCTGAGATTGATTGCGGTCTGCCTCTGCCGAGTTGGGCTACCGCGGCCCGTATATGCCGCGGGGAGGGCTCGAACCTCCACTGGAAACCGCGTTCGTCACGACAAGCTTCAGTTTCAGCTTGCGCTCCTCGCGCACCCCGGCCGTAGTGAGACGCCCGGGGAGTTGTAGACGCTACCCGAACAGGTAGCCGAAGACGACCTCACCCACCCGCTCATCGGTGACCTCGGCCCCGTTCGCTTCCTCACGGGCGAACTTCACCGCCTGCTGCAACTTCTCCACCCTGTCCAGCAGCTCGTTCACCCGCCGTGCGGGCAGCGCGCCGGAGAACTTCACGGTCGTCCAGTAGCCGACCGGAACGTCCTCGTAGTACACATCGACCTGCGCCGGGTGCTTGTCGGTGGCCTCCGCCTTCACATGGTTACGGGGCACCTTCTTGGTCCGCACAGTCCTGACCGGCTCGGTCTTCCAGGCGTCCGTCGACGGATCCTGCGCCCAGGACTCGGATGCGTCCAGCACCGGCAATTTCCGTATGAAGGTGTTCACATCGGTGAGCTGCTTCTCAAGGAACAGCAGATACGACACCGGCACCTGGCTGAGCAGCGTACGCCCCTCCACCGTCACATCGGCCCGCGCCGTGCAGTTGGCCCAGTCCTTGGTGGCGGTCACATCGAACAGCCGCGTCAGCGTGCGGGCCGTCTCCCGGAGCACGTCCTCGGCCTTCACCTGCACCCGCGTCGCCTCGGGCGGCAGCTGCTCCCCCTCCTCATCCTTGGGCTGATACGTACGAGAAATCCCGGCCAACAGTGCCGGCTTCTGCAACCCATGGTGAGCAGCCGTCAGGTCCTGGTGAGACTTGGACTTGATGCCCTTCTCCACGGCAATGATCTGATTGAGTTTCGCCACCTCGGCAAGATATCAGCGGCCACCGCGATTATTCGAATAATTCTTCGAGATATCGCGACTCCCCCGGGCCGACCGGCCAATCCCGGGACACCACGTTCACCGTGCGACCTCTGCGTAATCCTGCACCTCCTGGCACCGGGCGAGGCCTGCCGTCCCCCGGGGAACGCCCGATGTCGGCACATGCAGCGATGCGACACGTACCCATACGGCCGCTCCACGACTGGCAGCAGTAATCCGGCCCGAGGATCCTTGGGAATGTTGTACGCACGAAGGAACCGAGCGGGAGCGGGTACGTGAGGGCACCGAGCGCGGGGCGCACCACTGTCAGACGCTGGTGTCTGCGCCACCTCCAGCTGCTGCCCGTCCTCCTGCTCGTTGGAGGCGCCCTGCTCGACTACCACACCTCTCCGCATTTCAGTGGAGAGGCCTTCTATACAGCCGCGCCCATGACGGCCGCCGCACTGCTGTCGCTGCGCGCGACGGTCCTGGCGGGCATCGGTGCCTGTGCCGCCGACGTCGCGCTGCTCACCCACTTCGGCTTCATCGGGAATTCCGGTGGGCGGAGTGAGCTGGCAGCGGTCGCGACCGTCTCGGCCTTCGCCATCGTCGTCAACCGTCTCATGTACTACAGCAACGTGCGGCTGCAGTCCGCACGCAAAGTCGCCCTCGCCGTGCAGCGCGCCGTACTGCCGCAGCTGCCGGCCTCGATCGGGCCCCTACGGATCGCCGTGCGCTACCAGGCGGCCGTGAAAGACGCACAGATCGGTGGTGACCTGTACAGCGCACAGGACACCCCGTACGGCGTGCGCTGCCTGGTCGGCGATGTACGGGGCAAGGGCATGGAGGCGGTCAAGGCGGTGGACGTGGCCATGGGGGTGTTCCGGGAGGCCGCCGAGGAGGAACCCACGCTCATCGGGATCGCGGCCAGACTGGAGCGGGCACTGCTACGGGAAAGCGAGCGGCGGGCAGGGGTTGAGCGGCACGAGGGGTTCGTCACCGGCATTCTCGTCGAGATCCCGCACTACGGCGATGAACTGCGGCTGGTCAACCGCGGCCACCCGGCGCCGCTGATGCTGCACGCCGGCCAGGTGCACAGCGCGGAACCGTCCGAGCCGGCCCTCCCTCTGGGACTGGCGGAGCTGGGCGCCGACCAGGACCGGACCGACACGGTGCCCTTCCCCCCAGGGGCGACTCTCCTGCTGTACACCGATGGCCTGACGGAGGCGCGGAACCGCGCCGGGGACTTCTACGACCCCGGCTCCGGGCTGACCGGGCGTGACTTTCCCGGGCCGGATGCGCTGCTCGACACTCTTCTCACCGAGGTGAGCCACCACGCCGGCGGCCGCATCACCGATGACATGGCGCTGCTCGCGGTCACTCGGGGCAGTGGCTGACACCAAGGCACGAGCGTAGACATCCACGAGGCCCTGCTCAGCCTCGGATGCGCCGTCATGAGCTGGAGACACCTCGTCTCTCTACGCTGACGTGCCCCGCGGCTGTCCAGGACTCCGTCAACGCGCGGAGGCGCTCTCGGTGGCTCGCGATCCAGTCTTCCGGCAGGGCAACGGGAACGCGCACCGTGACCATGGAATACGACTCGTCTTCCACAACCACTTCCGGGCAGTCTCGATCACCAGTGAGCTGGATGAAGACGGAGGGTCCTCGGGACATCACCATCCACGCGATGTCCTCGCCCGCATCGAGCCTGTCCAGTGCGTCGGCCCAGGCCTGCAACTTCGAGTCGGACAGGATCAGATCGGTACGACCACTCACGAACGGGGTCTCAACCACGATCTCGGCCGCGATGCCGTCCGACCAGGTCGGTACCGGTCCGAGGATCTTGATACGAACACTGTTCCCCTCGTCATCGGCGAGAACGACAAGATCCATCGGTGCGATGTCAGCCACAGCTCTCCCTGATCTCCCTGATCTCTCTTGGTACGGCGCCGCGGGAATCTTCGCTCGCGCCGTCGGCTGGCGCCACTGCAATCTGCTCGTCAGGCTGCTTGAGCCGTTCATTCCGCCAGAGGCTCTTAGCCGCCTTTTCAGGCGAGATGACGCATACCTGCGCTGGGGAGTGTGACGGCCAGGTCATACCGCCGGGACAGGTGTACTTCTGGTCCGCGCCCAACCAGACGTGACCGTGCCCGACATGGCCGCGGCGGACATTCACTTTCCGGGTCGGAGGACCAGTTTCCCCTTCGTGCGCCGGCCGAGCAGGTCCTCGTGTGCGTCACGGGCACGAGCGAGGTCGTACTCTGCGCCGACCAGCGGTCGCAGGCGACGCCGCGCCGTGAGGTCGAGCAACTCTTCAAGCGCCGCGCCACCGGCCCCGTTCTGGGCGAGGAGCGGGATGAGCCAGAAGCCGGCGACGCTGATGCTGTCCACCGCCAGGCGATGCGGCACGATGGCTGAGGCGGCCTGCCGGGACGAGGCTCCGTAGGTGACGAGCCGCCCCAGATATCCGAGTGCGTCCAGAGCGGAGTCGAGGACCGAGCCGCCGATGGCGTCCAGGATGATGTCGACCGGGCGGCCGTGATTGGCATCGAGGATCCGCTCCTGGTAGCCCTCCGCGCTGCCGTCGATCGCCGCGTCCGCGCCGAGTTCGCGGGCGAAGGCGCGCTTCTCCTCGGACGACGCCGTGGCGATGATGCGTCCCGCCCCGAACTCCCGGGCCAACTGGACGGCGAGGCTGCCCGTCCCGCCCGCGGCGGCATGGACCACGACGCTCTCACCAGGCGTCATGCGGGCGACCGATCGCAGCAGGTGCCATGCCGTAAGGCCCTGCACGAGCAATGCCAGCGCCTCGCCCGCGCTCACGCCTTGCGGCAGCTCGATCAGGTCGCGGTCGGCAACGACCGTCTTCGCGGCGTAGCCGCCCTGCAGGACATAGCCGAGGACGCGTCGGCCGTCCGAGGTCCGGCCGACGACCTCCAGGCCGGGAATGTGCGGCAGTGGCCCCTTCGGCGCGTACGGACCGTCGGTGTGCTCGCCCGCCATCTGCTTGATGTCGCCGAAGTTGACGCCCGCGGCCTCCACCTCGACCAACGTCTCGCCGGGTCCCGCCACCGGGTCCGGTACATCGGCCTCCATCAGGACTTCCGGTCCACCGAACCGCTCGAACTGCATGGCACGCATCGATGCCCTCCCCGATTGATCAACATTGCCTGCCAAACTACGTGGCGCCCGGCGTTCACGGGGGCAGTTCAGGTACGGCACAGTGCAGTGGCCACACATGACGAGAAGCACTCCTGCGACCCGGCGAAATCGCTCTCACCTGCACACGCCTACGGCTTCGGACTTGAGCTGTCAGCCTGAGTCTGGTCCGGTTCGGCAGCCCAGCGTTCTGACAACTGGTGCAGGCCCTGAAGTTCGTGGGCGGCGTCACGGGCGCTGATGATCTTCATCCCGCTTCAACTCCCATACTCGGAAGCAGTGTTGCGCCACGACTGCTCCACGGTGCGGCAGCAGGCGGCGACTTCTCCGCTTCGTCCGCGCGACGCCGTCACACTTGCGCTCGCCCTCGCCCTCGCCCTCGCAACCCCTGAGGAGGAGGAAACTCTCCGAGTTTGGGTACGGGGGGAAGTTAGGAATCGGCCAGCGGGGGGAAGGCAGCGCTGAAAGCGAGCGTGCCGACGATCAACCTGCTGCTGGCCGGGACGGGCCACGGCGTTCAGGACCAGCAGGCCGCCCGGGACGAACTGCTGCGCCGCCAGGTGCGTTCCGGACGGTGGGTGAACGAACCGACCCAGACACGGTCCCCGCGTGGCTCAATCGGGTCTCGTTTTCTGGGCGGCAACGGAGCGTGTGACAACGTTCAAACGCCCTTGCTGGTGGGCTTGTTCGGGCTGCGCGCCCCGCGACAGGGGCCACATACGTGTAAGAACGGGCCGGGAACATCGGTTAGCGGCACGGCAAGATGAGTAACATCCAGCCAACCACAGATCGCTCAGGCGATAGAGAGCAAGGTGTGTCATGTCAGACTCGGATTTCGCTGTGCAGGTGACTGCCAAGCTGGAGAGCATCCAGAAAGAGATCGACGAGCTACAGCAGCTCAAGGCGAAGCTGGAGGATCTCCGGCAGCACCTGGGAACAGACCCCCAGGGCGAAGCAGTTGCGCCACCGGCCGTAGAGACCGACACCGCGGCGCCCAAGCCGGTGACCGTCCCACCGGCGCGACGCGCGCAGGCCGCCACGCCGAAGGCCAAGCCGGCGAAGGCCAAGCCGGCGAAGAAGACCCCGGCCAAGGCAGCAGGGAGCGCGAAGAATCCGCGGAAGGCCACGGCGCGGGGCAAGGCACAGCCGAAGAGTTCCACCCGCGCTGACCGCGTGCTCGGGCTGCTCGACGAGCAGCCGCGCACGGTGTCGGAAATGACAGAGCTGCTGGCGCAGCAGCATCCGGACCACACCGCGCCGGAGACCGCCGTGCGCAACACCCTGGAGACCTCACTCGTCGCCAAGGGCCTGGCCCACCGCAGCAAGCAAGGAAGGAGCGTCTTCTACTCGCTCCCCGTCCCCGCGCCCAAGGCCGACACCGAAGCCCACGAGGCCAATGCCGTCGATGCCAATAGCGAGGAGGTCGCGCCTACCCCGGCCTGACCAGCGCCGTCGCTCAGGCGTTGACGAGCGCGCCTGCGAAGCCGCCGTGCACGAGGCGTATGGACTGCGAACACCGTCCGGGCAAGGACGGTCACCCGACGGCCACTGCGCCCAGTGTGAACCCTCCTTGCCTGCGGCATCAGAGCGGGCAAGGAGGGCGGCCCTGACTCCCCCCAGGCCTGACTCCTGCCGTTCTGGCCTCCCTGCCCTCGGCTCAGCTGAACGGAATGTTCCGCCAGGGGCTGTCCGGGTCCAGGGGGCGGAGTCACCGAGCTCCGGCCCGGTCTCCGTCAGGAAGTCCGTATCGCAGAAGCGCGCGCCGACGCACATCCTGAATCGACGTATTCCGCGACCCCATCGGAGCGGCGGGGCAGCATTTCCCCCGGGTGCGCACCTCCAGCGTCGCGATGCCCGGTGGATCACCCGGCATGCTCCTCCGGATAGCCGCCGGCGACGTCGTACGGATCGTGGAGCGGCCGACGGCGTCAACGAGTAGCCTCGCACCACCGCGAGCAACAGAATGGCTCCATGAGTGAGCACGAACGTCACCCCGAAGCCCCGGCGCGACCCGCCCGCGCCAATCGCCCCGGACGAAAAATGAGGAAGGCCGTCCTCATCGTGGCGGCCGTTGTGGCTGGGGTCCTGCTGCTCTACATGGCCTTGTTCATCGGCATCTTCGTCATGGCAAGTTGATCGTGGCACCACCGCATTGCCGGTTGGTATGGCCCTCTTCGCCCAGATCTCCGAAGGGATCACTTCTGGCGTTGATTGCCCGGTAAGCGTTTGTTGATTGCCTTCACGGATTCTGCGGCAGTCGGTAAACGGGGGCGAGACGAGGAACATAAGTGCTGGATACACGTGTCACGGTGACGGTGCACTCCTCCGACCCGCTGAGTCGGGCCGGAGTCGTCAGTCACTTACAGCACCAGCCCACCGTCGAGATCGTCCAGGACCGGGGCGGAGCGGCGGCCAGGGAGCGGGCGGAACAGACGGAGCGCGGGAGCGAGAAGGAAGGCGGTGGGGAGAAGGAAGGCGGTGGGGAGGCGGTGGGGACCGTGGCGATCATGCTCATCGACCGGTTCGACGAGATCGCCGCGACCGAGCTGAGACGGCTCGTAAGAGGTGGTGAGCAGCGCGTGGTGCTGATTGCACGGGATCTGCGCGAGCCGGAGCTGATGACGGTCGTGGAGTACGGCGTACGAGCCATACTCTGGCGCCATCAGGCCACTCCGCAGCGGCTGTTGCGGGCGGTGCAGAGCGCGGCGCGCGGCGAGGGCGACCTGCCGCCGGACCTGATCAGCAGGCTGCTCACACAGGTGGGGCGGCTGCGGCGGTCGGCGGTGACATCCGCCTCCGTCGCGTTCGTACCGACGCTCGGTATGGCGCCGCGCGAGGTCGATGTGCTGCGGCTGGTCGCCGAGGGGCTGGACACCCGGCAGATCTCCGAGAAGCTCTCCTACTCCGAGCGCACCGTCAAGAACGTCCTGCACGCCCTGATGACGCGGTTGCACCTGCACAACCGTGCGCATGCTGTCGCGTACGCGCTGCGAGAGGGATACATCTGATGGGGGCGGGAGCAGCACGGACACGGGTGCGGCAGCAGTCATGGAGACAGGCACAGATACGCGTGCGGCAGCGGTCACGGATACGGGTGCGGATACGAGTGCGGATGCGGATACGAGTGCGGGTGCGGGTGCGGGTGTGAAAGCAGATGGTGAAGCGGTGACGGAGTTGGCGGCGGAAGCACGGGCGGCGGGTCACCGAGCGGGGGAACGGGCGTGATTCACGAGGTCGATGAGGTGATGCGGTGTGTGCTGCGCGGCGGGGCGCTGCCGGACGGCGCCGGGGACGTCGCGTTCGAGGCGCCGACCCGCGACTGGGCGGCGCGGCGCAACGCACCCACGCTCAATGCGTATCTCTACGACATACGCGAGGAGGTCGCCCGCCGCGAGCGCGGGGCGATCTCGGAGCGGGACGCCGGTGGTGTGGTGGTGCGCCGGCATCAGCCGCCACGTTGGTTCCGGCTGTCCTACCTGGTCACGGCGTGGACCACGCGCCCGGAGGACGAGCACCGGCTGCTGTCGGCCGCGCTGGGATGCCTGCTCTCGCACGAGATCCTGCCGGCGGCCGCGTTGCCGGACGCGCTCCGCGCGCTGGAGGTGAGCATCCCGCTCACAGTTGCGGTGCCACCCCCCGAATCCCGCTCGATCGCCGATATCTGGTCTGCGCTCGGCGGCGAACTCAAGCCGTCCCTGGACGTTGTGATCACCGTTCCCTTCCCGGTCTCGCCCTCGTACGAGGTGGCGCCGCCTGTCACGGAGGGGGCGGTCACGGTCGTCCGCGGACTCGACGGCATCCCCGGCGACTCCCAGCCCCGGATGCGCCGGTCCTTTCCGGGTGCCTCGCCCTCCGCAACGGAAAGTGTGGAGAAAGGGAATCGGCTAGTGGCAGAACGGTCAGTGGCACAGCAGTGAGTGGCATAACGGTGAGTGGCACAACAGTGAGCGTGAACGCGAGCGGTGCGCTGCTCAAACGGCTGGCGGGGCTGCGCGAGCGGGTGGCCGGGCTGGTCGAGCGGCGCAGCGCCGACGATCCGACCGCTACGGACCCGCTGCGCGGGCTGTATGTGACCCCGGAGGCGGCTCGACGGCTGGCCGCGCTACCGCCGCCGGACGGTACGGGCCAGGCGTATTCGGGCGAGACGGCTGCGGGTAAGGCGTATACGAGCGAGCCGGATCCGGATCCGGATCCGGATGACGAGGCATCGGACGCACCGGATGTACCGCATGCGCCAGATGCGCCAGATGCGCCAGATGCGCCAGATCGATCGGACGCGCTAGCCGGGCGGTTCGGGCTTTCGGCCTTGGACCTGCATATCCTCCTGGCCGCGCTCGCGCCCGATGTGGACCGGGGCTTCGAGCCGCTGTACGGCTACCTCAACGACGATGTCGGGCGCCGCCGCGCCACGGTCGCGCTGGCGCTGGACCTCGCAGACACCGGCCCGTACGAGCCCGCGGCCCGTGCCCGCTTCCACCCCGCCGCGCCGCTGCTGTCCGGTGGGCTGCTCGTCGTCGAGGACGAGGACCGGCCGCTGCCAGGGCGGGCACTTCGGGTTCCGGAGCGGGTGGTGGCCCATCTGCTGGGGGACGATGGTCTGGACCCTGAACTGAGCGATGGTGAGGTGGAGTTGCTGTCGGCGGGGCAGCGAGCCGCCGGCCGTACGGGAAGCGATGCCCGTACCGAGGACCAGGCGTTCGCAGGGCGGCTCGCCGCGCTAGCGAGCGAGCGGCCGCTCGCCGTACATCTGCGGGAGCGGCGGCCTGGTACCGCCGTCGAACCGGTGACCGACGGGCTGCGGAGCGCCGGCATGCCCGTGCTGAGGTATCGGGCGGACGGTCACCGCGGTGACGGTGCAGGGCTGGTGGGCGCGCTGCTGCGGGAGGCACGGCTGCGCCGGGCCGCGATCGTCGTGGGACCGCTCTCGGAGCGGCCCGGCGGGCTCGTACGGGCGCTGGCGGGCGGGGACGTGCCGGTGGTCTTCTTCGGAAGCGGGCCGTACGACCCGGGCTGGGCCCCGGACTCGGGGCTGTTCGCGCTGGACGCACCGGACGGCGGGGCGGCGGCAGGTGAGGTCTGGAGCACCGAACTCGATCCCGTGGACGGTGACTTCGACCTCGGCGCGGCCGTGGCGCCGTACCGGCTGGGCACCGCACAGATCCGACGGGCGGCACGTGCGGCCAACGCCCTCGCCGCCTTCGACGGGACGCCGTTGACCGCCGCCCATATCCAGCACAGCGCCCGCCAGCAGTCCGCCCCGCTGCTGGACCGGCACGCCCGGCGGGTGCGGCCCGCCGTCGGCTTCGACGGGCTGGTGCTGCCGACCGAACCGCTGGCCCTACTGCGCGAACTGGTGCAGCGCGCGCGGCATAGGGAGAAGGTGCTGGGCGAGTGGCGGCTGCGCACCGGCGGCGGGCGCGGCAGGGGCGTGGTGGCCCTGTTCGCCGGGGAATCCGGCACCGGAAAGACGCTCTCCGCCGAGGTCGTGGCCGGTGAGCTGGGCCTGGATCTCTATGTGGTGGAGCTGTCTTCGGTGGTGGACAAATACATCGGGGAGACGGAGAAGAACCTGGAACGGATCTTCTCCGAGGCCGACCGCACGGACGCCGTGCTGCTCTTCGACGAGGCCGACGCCGTCTTCGGCAAACGATCGGAGGTCAAGAGCTCGCACGACCGCTACGCGAACCTGGAGAGCGCGTATCTGCTGCAGCGGCTGGAGGCGTTCGACGGCATCGCCGTCCTCACGACCAACCTGCGGGCCAACATCGACGATGCGTTCACCCGGCGGCTGGATCTGGTCGTCGACTTCCCGTTCCCGGACGCCGGGCAGCGGAGCGCATTGTGGCGTTCCTGCCTGGCCGCCACCCCCTGCGCGGATGACGTCGAACTTGACGCCTGTGCCAAGGAGTTCGAGCTGTCCGGCGGGGCGATCCGGTCGGCCGCGGTGACCGCGGGCTATCTCGCGGCGGGGCGCGGCGGGCCGGTGACGGCGGCGGATGTACGGGCCGGGGCGCGGCGCGAGTACCGCAAGATGGGGCGACTGGTGCCGGCGGATGGGGTGTCGATGCCGTGGGCCTGACCCCGGGCGGTCGCGCGCCCGGGGACGGCCGGGGTCACGGCGACTTGTCGTCCAGGCCGGTGCCCACGTACCACTGCTCCCAGACGTTGTCGTCCGTGCAGGGCTCGGTGCGGACGGGGCGGTCCTCGCCGACCCATTCCCGTAGGCACTGGTTGTTCGCGACATTCACGAACTGGACATAGCCGGTGTTGGCCCCGCCCATCTCGACCATGCGCCATTTCTGGTTGTCCGGTAACTGCGCCTGCCCGTTCTGCAGCGCCTCGGCCCCGCCCACCACCGGCCAGATCCCGACCCCGTTGCCCTTCACGTCCAGGTCGAGGACGCTCCCCGGGGCGTTGCCGGGCTGCAGCGCGACGGTGTTGTCCGCCTCGAAGTGGTGGATGGTCCACCACTGGTTGCGGCCGTACTTCTCGTAGGACCAGTTGGCGGTGGAGACCATGGTTCCCTGTCCCTGCTTCCCCTGGAAGACGTTGAGGTACCAGGAGTCCTCGGGGCTGTTCATATTGGCGTGGCTGCGCAGGATGTTGGGAGGCAGCGGCTTCTTCTCCTCGCCGTCGCCATCGGCGGGCTTCTCCGCGGGCGCTTCCTCCGTAGGCTTGGGCGGCGGAGGCGAGGGCGGCTTCTCGCCCTTCTCCGGGAGCTTATGGGCCTGGCCGGGCTTCTCCCGCGCGCTCGTGGGCACCTTGGGCACGGCTTTGAACCACAGCGCAACGAAGGCCAGCGCCGCCACGACCAGCAGCGAGCACACCGCCATCGCCCAGCGCGGCAGCACGGACGGCTGGATGTAGGTGCCGCGCAGGTCGGACGGCTCCGGGACGCCGGCGCACTGCGCGGCGACGGTGAAGGGGTGCTTGGTGGTGCCACCGATCCAACTCACGGTTCCTGGACGGATGTTGAGTTGTACGAAGGCGGCACGGCCCGGCGCGACCTGGACCGATGTCGGCTCGGGCTCGACGGTGAGGGCGTCGCCGTTCTCGCGGCCGGAGAGGGAGACCGTCAGCGGCTGGTTGCCGAGGTTGTCGACGGCGACCGCCGCTTTGGCGCGCCATCGGCCGCGTACGGCCAAGGGCACCAACTCACAGCGGAGTTCGGCGAATGGCCCGACCGTGACCTGTCCCTCGACGACATCGCGGATCTCGGGGTGCTCGGCCGGCTCGACGCGTATACCGAAGGGCGTCGGACCGGCCACGGCGTCCGGCGTACGCGGGGGCGCGAATTCGACCTCCGCCGTGCCCTCGGCCCCGGGATACAGCCGGAGCACGTCCGGCTCCACCCGTGTCCAGCCCGCTGCGGTGCCGGCCGGCCGCAGCCGGTACTCCTCGACGGTGTCGCCGGTGTTGCGTACCCGCAGCCTTACGCTCGCGACGGAACCGGGGTCGACGGTGATCGCGGCCGGTTCCAGTGAAGTCCACATGCTCACCAGGGCAGTCAACCGGCGGTACCGGGTCCGGGTCAGCGTCCGTAAGGGCAGAGCCGGGGGCAGAGCCAGATGTCCTTACGGCCCCCTGACAGACCCGCGACTACCAGTAGTCGGCCCGGCTGCCCCGGCCGGTTCACGCTATCGCCGAACCAGCGCAACTGCCGGTGAGCCGACAGCGGCTGCCGGACCCGAGCGCCTCCGGCCGCCGCTGCGCGTACTCGACGACCATGTCCTCCTCCGTGTCCCCCGTATCGCCTGAAACCTGGACCGGGTCCCGGAGCGGATACGGAATCCGATCCGGGATCGGTTCCCAGGGCGGATCCCGGGGCGGATCCCGGATCGGCGCCTCCTCCAAGTCCCGTAGCAGCCGAGCGACGTTCGCCGCTTCGACCGCGGCCTGCTCAGCGCACTCCAGCGCCGCCCGCTCCCGGCCGGCCCCGGCCAGTTCGCAGTGCGCGAGACGGGCCCAGGTCAGCGCCTCCCAGCGCGGGTGCTGCTCAAGGCGGTACCGCCGCTGTGCCTGCCGCAGATGGACCGCCGCCCGCCGCGGACGTCCGTCCCGCAGCAGCGCGCAGCCGGCCTGGTACCGGACCTGCACGAGCGTGCCCTCGCTCCCCAACTCCCTTGCCCCGGAGAGTGCTTCGGCAATGACCTCGTCCGCATCGGCGGCCCGGCCCAAGGCCACGTACGCGCGTGCCGTGTGGGCGAGGATACGGATCACATCGGCCCGGCCGCCCAGGGCGGCGAATCGGTCCCGGGCCGCCTCCGGCAGGGGCAGCGCCTCCCGTTCCCGGCCCATCGCCACGAGCACGACGGCCAGTTCGTGTGCGGCCTCGGCGCTGACCAGTGGATCACCGGACGACTTGGCCAGCCGCAGGCTCTCCAGTAGCGCGCGCTCTGCCCGTCCGTAAGTCTCGGTGCCGTAGTGCGGGGCTCCGTGCAGGCGCAGGGCGCGCGCCGTGGCCACGTCGTCGCCGTGCCGCCGGGCGATGTCCACGGCGCGGCGGACGAGCGGTTCGAGGTCGCGGTGGCGCGCGGTACCGCTGAGCACATGCGACCACGCGGTGAGGAGATCCACGGCGGAACCCAGCAGATCGGGCGCCGCGTCCAAGGCGCGCTCCACGGCCGCGTACAGCCGCGGGTGCGCGGTATGCAGCCACTCGTGCGCGGCGTCGGCATCGGCTAGCGTTCGGCCCGGGGAGTCCGGACGGCGCAGCAGATCGGGCAGGACGCTGTGCGGCCTGATCAGCCGTACCGCGGTCAGGACGGTGGCCAGCACATAGTCGAAGAAGCGATGCTGCGCCGCCGCCCGCTCCCGCGGGCTGTCGTGCCGCTCGCCCAGCCGCCGGGCGAAGAGCCCGACCAGATCGTGATAGCGGTAGCGGTCGTCGCCGTGCAGCTCCACGAGCCCCGCATCGACCAGCGTCTCGACCGCCGCCTCCGCCTCGTCGTCGGTGGTGTCCAGCAACGCGGCCGCGGCGCCTCGGCAGAACGTCGGCATGCGGCACAGGGCCAAGGCCCGGAAAGCGTGGGCGAGACCGGGCCCGAGCGCCTCGTATCCGACCCGGAAGGTCGCCTCCACTCCCAGGTCGCCCACCCGCAGCTCGTCCAGCCGCCGCCGCTCATCGCTCAGCCGGGCCACGAGGTCGGCCATGGCCCGGCCCGGCCGGGACGCCAGGCGGGCGGCGGCGATACGCACGGCTAGCGGCAAACCGCCGCAGGAGGCGACCAGTTCGCGCGCGGCATCCGGCTCGGCGGCCACCCGCTCCGCCCCCGCGATCGCGCCGAGCAGCCCCAGCGCCTCCCCTTCGTCCATCACCTCCACGTCGACACGGTGGGCACCGGGCAGCGCGAGCGTCCGCGCACGGCTGGTGACCAGCACCGCGCACCCCGGTGCCCCGGGCAGCAGCGGCCGTATCTGTGCACTGTCGCGCGCATTGTCGAGGAGTACGAGGACCCCACGGTCGGCGAGCAGCGAGCGATACAGGGCGGCCTTCTGCTCCAGCCCGTCCGGTACGGCGCTCTCCGCGACACCGAGGGCGCGCAGGAAGTGCGTCAGAACGGCGCTGCTGTCGGCCGGAGCCAGGTCGGTGTTCTGCAGATCCACATACAGCTGCCCGTCCGGGAAGTGGGCCCGTACGGTGTGCGCGACATGCACGGCCAGGGCCGTCTTGCCGACTCCGCCGAGCCCTCTGAGCGTGGCCATTACGGGTGCCTGTCCGCCCGCCGCCCCGTGCAGCGCACCCGCCAGGTATGCGACGGCCTCCGCACGCCCCGCGAAGTCGGCGATGTCGGGCGGGAGCTGAGCGGGTACGGGCGGTGGTGGGCCGATTCGCGAGGTGCCCCGGGTGGAGCGGGGCGGGCGGGGCCAGCGAGCACGGCTGTCACGGCTGTCACGGCTGTCACGGCTGTCACGGCTGTCACGGCTGTCACGGCTGTCACGGCTGTCACGGCTGTCACGGCTGTCACGG
>NZ_JBFAIP010000022.1:0-74374 GCF_040654775.1 Streptomyces sp. NPDC050636 | reverse complement strand
CACGGCTGTCACGGCTGTCACGGCTGTCACGGCTGTCACGGCTGTCACGGCTGTCACGGCTGTCACGGCTGTCACGGCTGTCACGGCTGTCACGGTCAGGATGGTCACGGTCGGGACGGGCCCGATCACCGGCGGGGCCGAAACCAGTCCCATCCCTAGGGCTGGGACCAGGTCCGGGCCTGTAGCCCCCCGCCCCCTCGCGCAACTCTTTGTACAGCGCGCGGAGTTCGTCGCCCGGCTCTGCCCCGAGCTCGGCGTCGAGGGTACGACGGGTGGCCGTATACACCGCGATGGCCTCCGCCTGGCGGCCCTCGCGGTGCAGGGCCAGCATCAGCAGGGCCTGGGCGCGTTCGCGCAGCGGATGCTCGGCGGCGAAGGCGCGCAGTCCGGCGATCGAGTCGGCCATCGAATCGGCATGCCGACCCGACTCCACCACGCAGTCGAAGAGCTCCTCCTGAGCGGTGACGCACAGTTCGGTGAGCCGGTCGCGCTGCCGCTGTGCGTACGGTCCGGGCAGCCCGGCCAGCGCCACGCCCTGCGGGAGCGCCAGCGCGCCCCTCAGCTGCTCGTACGCGCCTGCGGTGTCCCCCGCCCCCCGTAATCGGCGCGCCGTGACCAGCCGCTCCTCGAACCCTGCCGAATCCAGCGCCTCGCCGGGCACTCTTAGTGCGTAGCCGCTGCACGACGACACCAACAGGCGCGCGGGCTGCCGAGGTTTCCGGTCCGGCTCCAACAAGCCGCGCAGCCGCGAGACGTACGTACGCAGAGTGCCCACCGCCCGAGGCGGCGGCCGCTCGCCCCACAGCGCGTCGACCAACTGCGGTACGGATACAGGCCGGCCCGCATGCAGAAGCAGCACCGCCAGCATGGCGCGCTGCTGCGGCGGGCCGAGATTCAGCGGACGGTCCCCCCTCCAGGCGCGCACCGGGCCGAGCACCTGGAAGCGCAACTGGTCCCCCCGGACCGGACTGCTTGCGTCCTCCGCGCCCTCCATGTCGTCCGCATCGCCGCGCACTGCCTGCTCGCCCCCCCTGCCCATGTCGTCCTGCGATGCCACCCCTTTGGACCAGCACTGATGTACCAGCTGGACCAAACGGTAGCTCAGCGCACGGACACCAGTTCCCCAATGCCGACCCCAGAACGTCCGATATTGGACCACTATTTACTCCCCCCTTTCTCCGGCCACGAGAGCTGCTCGCCGGTGCTCGCCGACACTCACCTGTGTCCGACAGGGCAACCGCTCTGCCCCTTCGGCTCCCGTTCCGCCTCTGGATACGGCCTCGACTCCGGCCGAAAATCGGCAGCGGGGCCACCCAGGACGGACCACGGACCAACGAGCCACCGGCCGCCAGAACGGAGCCATCGTGCACGCACACGAACGGCGGGCCACGGGAGAGGAATCGGTGCCACGCACCGCGCCACGCGGCCCCGAACGCCCCCGCACCCCCGCCTCAGCCCTGACCGGCCACCGGCCGGACGCTCTGCGCACCCTCCAACGGACAGCGGGCAATGCGGCGGTCGCCCGCGCGCTGGCCCCAGCACCGGAGAACGCAACCGACCCACAACACGCACACGACCCACAACGAACACAGCGCGCACAACACACGCAGCACGCACAGCGCCCACAGCACATACAGCGGTACGCGGAGGGAGAGGCCGCCCTCGGCTTCGACAAGGTCTCCACGAACGGCGGCATCGCCGTCCGGGGCCGCTACGAGGCATACGCCGACGCCGACATGATCACGGCCGCCGCACACCGCCTCGACGCCCAGGACCGGGTGGCGATCACCCTGGAGCGCGGGGCTGCGGTGCAGGTCGGTGAGCGCACCCTGTATCGGGTGCTGCCCGTGTACAAGGACGCGGCCAGGGCCGAGGCCGCCGTACGGGCCGCCGGCCGGGCCCCAGAGGGGGCCGGTCACGAGCCCGTGAGCGGGGACAGTGCGGCGCGGCGCGACGACAAGCGTGCGGCATACCAGCGGTCCCTGGCCGACCCCCCTGAAGCCCAGCAGCTCATCGCGCTCACCCGGCGCATCGTGACGGCAATCCAGGCACGGACCCAACCCCCGGGCCCCGACGTCGCCGGCCTGCGGGCCGAAGCCATGCGGCTGGCGATGGCCACCATGGGCGGTGGCTGGGTCGCCGCCCGGTTCCCCTACCCGGAACGCTCCGGCCGGGAAGGGCTGTCGGACCTCGCCGTCCTCATGCCGGGCCTGACCGCCGACTTCCTCTCCGGACTCCCCGCCGTCGAGAACCAGGAGAGCCTGGTGCACGAGCTGCTCATCACTCTCCCCAATGACTGCCAGGGAGCGGCGGCGCAGCTCATCGGCAGGCCGGCGGACGGCGGCCTCAGTGTGCGACGCGACGCACCCACCGTGGGCGAGAACCACTTCGTCGACCTGACCGGAGCGGCCCCGGACGGCTGGGCAAATCACTTCGCCGCCGTCATCCTGCGCGACGGTCACGACAGCCTCACGTACGAGGCAGCCGCCGACCGCACCAGCGCAGTTCAGCACGGCAAGTCCCTCGGCTACTTCGCGCTGTACGGCCCGCCCGGGAGCGACCAGTCCTTCGACGCGGTCATCCGCGCCCAGAACCTGGCCTACGCGGCGCGGGCGGCGCCCCCCCCACGTGACCGAACGGGCAGCGCGCTCTGCCCCCGACGGCGCCCGTTCGTCTCTACAGCCGGGCCCGCGCGTCGGCCAAGGTCGAGAGCGTAGGCAGGAACGGCAGCAGTGGGTACGGGGGAGGAACGTCATGCGGGCACAGGATCGGCAGCCCGGCGCGGGGAGCGACCGCTTGGGGGCGGCACGCGCCGTCCGTACGACGTCCTCCCCCGCTTCCGACGCGGCCCGCCAGGCAGCGGCCGGCGAGGCGGAGCGCCTTACCCCGGAGGCGGCCGCAGCCCTCCAACGGGCCGCGGGCAACGCGGCGTTCTCGGCCGCCATGGCCGCCCGGGAACAGCACCAGCACGGCCCGGCCTGCGGCCACACCGCACCCCCGCCCGTACAGCGCTCGGCCGTCCAGGACGTCCTGCGCACCCCGGGACGCCCCCTCGACGATCCGGTCCGCACGGACATGGAATCCCGCCTCGGCGCCGACTTCTCCGATGTGCGCGTACACACGGACACCGCCGCCCACGAATCGGCCGAATCGGTCAACGCCCATGCGTATACGTCCGGTTCGCACATCGTCTTCCAGCGCGGCCGATACGACGCTTCCTCCGCCTCGGGCCGTCACATGCTGGCCCATGAGCTCACCCACGTCATCCAGCAGCGCAGCGGCCCGGTCGCGGGGACGGACCGCGGCGACGGGACGAAGGTGAGCGACCCGTCCGACCGGTTTGAGCGGGAGGCGGAGGCGAACGCGGCACGTGCCATGTCGCCGGGTGCCGCAGCCGTCCAGCGAGCGACGGCACACGGTATGCCGCACCCCCCGGAGGCCTCCGGCCCGCGGGCCGGCCACGCCGAGGTGCAACGCGCCATGCACATGGCCAACGCCGACGAGCGGATCTACAAGGACAGCAACGACGAGGCGGAGGACTACGCCTACCTCTACCGCTTGGACAGCCACGGCCCGCTGTTCGTGACACACACAGCCCTCAGGAGGTTCCGGGAGCAGGTCGCGCAGGCGGAGGGCGACCCCGTCGACCATGTGGCAGCTCTCGGCGACATCTACGCCCTGCACTCCCGTGAAGACCGGCTCGTCAGGATCAATGACGCGCTGGGACGGGCCGCCAAGGGCGTGGCACGGCATGCGTACGACAAGGGTGCCTCCGTCTGGCAGACCGGCGGCGGTTCCCGGCTCCCCGCCGCGCGCGGCTACCTCATCACCCTCGGAATGAACCGGAACGAGGCGCTGGAGACCCTGGGCGCCCAGCTCGACGGCTTTCCGCATGTCGAGTTCCAGAAGGCCACCAGGGAAGACCAGTACCAAGCGCTGAAGAACGAACTGACCGCCGAATTCGGCGACAACTGCTACGAGCACAGCGCTCATGAGCGGAAGATTTTCTACGTATCGACCGTGCGCCAGAAGCGGTCTGACACGCACAGCGTGCGCACCGGGGGCCAACGGCGCGACGACGCCTTCTTCGCGAGTCTCCGTCCCGGGACGGAGGACTGGGATGGCGTGCACCGGGAGTTCCGTGAGCTTCCGGCTGCGGATGCCACCTCGGGCTGGGTGAGCGGCCGGACGATTTCCTCCATGGACCGCGGTGCGGGCCAGGACGCCGCCATGCACAACTGGAATGCGCTCGCTGCGGCGTCCTATGCCCGTCAATTCCTCGGTATGCAGCTTCCGTTGGACCAGAATTGGGAGTGGCTGCACGTACGAGGTGCCCAACTCGGCGGCCGCACCGAGGGTGGCAATCTCGTGCCCGGACTCTTCTCCGCGAACTCGGCCATGATTCCCTGGGAGAACATGATTCTCGATTGGGCCGGGGCCGGAGCCGACACGTTTTGGGCGAAATTCGACGCCGAACCGATACCCGGCACTCCTTTCGCGAAGTCCATTCGGCTGAGCATCAAGGCCGTGGGCCATCCACAACTGGGAAGCCTGGAAGGAGTTCTCGGCTCCTTCGATCCGCTCTCCGGCAGAACGGTCGACAAACTCGCCGGAGAATTCGTCAAGCGCGCGGCAGACCAACGTGTCCGGTCCGTTGGCTGACCAGGATAGGCCTCCCGCCGATCCGCCTGACCAGTCCTGAACCACAGAGGAATTCCGAACCACGTAGGAAAGGGGCGCCATGCCCACCTATCTGTCCCCCGGCGTATACGTCGAGGAAGTCGCCAGCGGATCGCGGCCCATTGAAGGGGTCGGGACGTCGGTGGCGGCCTTCGTCGGCCTGGCGCCCACCGGCCCGCTCAACGATCCGACACTGGTGACGAACTGGTCCCAGTACGTGGCCGCCTTCGGTGAGTTCACGGACGGGTACTACCTCGCGCACTCCGTGTACGGGTTTTTCAACAACGGCGGAACGGCCGCGTATGTCGTGCGGGTCGGCGGGGTCGGCGACGGAGAGCCGCAGGCCGCCGTGGCCGCTGAGGCACCCCAGGCGCTGACGGCCGGGGAGCCGGTCACGCTCGGGACCTTCAAGGTCTCGGCGATCGCGGCTGGTTCCGCCAACGGCGGGGCGCTCACCGTCGAGGTGCAGGACGTCGAGGGCGAGGGAAGCGCCGAGCGGTTCAAGCTGGTCGTCAGGGACGGCGACAAGGTCGTCGAGAGCTTCGACGTCAGCGCGAAGAAGAGCTCGCGGAACTACGTCGTCGCGCAGGTGAAGCAGCGGTCCAGGACGATTGTCGTCGAAGAGGCCGTCCCGGCCGGGCAGTTGGCGAAGCCGGACGCGCAGAGCGTCACGCTGGCCCCGCCAACCCCGGCGCCCGCCACCCCCGCCGCGAACCGCGCGGTCGAGCGGCTCGCCTCCGGCCAGTTCATCGGCGACTCCGCCGACCGCACCGGCTTCGGCGGCCTGGAGGCGCTCGACGAGGTCAACATGGTGGCCGTACCCGACCTGATGGCCGCCTATCAGCAGGGCCTGATCGACCTGGAGCAGGTCAAGGCCGTCCAGCTGGGCCTGGTCGCACACTGCGAGCTGATGGGCGACCGGATGGCGGTCCTGGACCCGCCGCCGGCGCTCAACGCACGCGACATCCGCAAGTGGCGCCAGGAGGTCGCGGGCTACGACTCCCGCTACGCCGCGCTCTACTACCCGTGGATCAAGGCCTTCGACCCGGCCACGGGCCAGACCCGCACCGTTCCGCCGTCCGGCCACATGGCCGGCGTGTGGGCCCGTAACGACTCCGAGCGTGGCGTCCACAAGGCCCCGGCCAACGAAATCGTCCGTGGGGCGGTCGACTTGGAGCTGCAGATCACCCGCGGCGAGCAGGATCTGCTCAACCCGATCGGTGTGAACTGCATCCGGGCCTTCCCGGGACGCGGAATCCGCGTGTGGGGCGCACGGACCATGGCCTCCGACCCGGCCTGGCGCTACCTGAACGTACGGCGCTACTTCAACTACCTGGAGGAGTCGATTCTCATCGGCACCCAGTGGGTGGTGTTCGAGCCGAACGACGAAGCGCTGTGGGCCCGTATCCGGCGCAATATCTCGGCTTTCCTGGTGAATGAGTGGCGCTCGGGCGCATTGTTCGGACAGCGACCCGAGGACGCTTTCTATGTGAAATGTGACGCGGAGACCAACCCTGTCGAGTCCGTCGACGTGGGTCGGGTCGTGTGCGAGATCGGCATCGCGCCGGTCAAGCCCGCCGAATTCGTGGTCTTCCGGCTGGCCCAGTTCTCGGGCGGCGGCGGAGAGCTGGAGGAGTAGTAGCCGGCCGCCTGGCCGTGGGCGACGCCCATCCCCTCCCCCTTCGTCTCCCCCGCCCGTACGGAATTTTTCCATCCACAACAGGAGTGAACCACCTTGTCCCTTCAGCCCGGTGATGCCCTCACCTCACACAATTTCGGCCTGCAGATCGACGGCGTGATGGTCGAATATCTACAGGAGGTCAGTGGTCTGACCATGGAGCAGGACGTCATCGAATACCAGCAGGTCTCGGCGGACGGAAAGCCCGTCGTGAAGAAGATGCCCGGTACGAAGAAGGCCGGCGAATGCACGGTGACGCGCGGTATGACGCAGAGCGGCGCGTTCAGCGAGTGGATCAACAAGTCCATTGCGGGCGATATGGGTTCGGCCCGCAAGAACGCCACGATCATGATGATGGACTACCAGAACAACCCCGTGAAGCGTTACAACATGCGCAATGCCTGGTGCAGCAAGGTGGAGACCAGCGGGGTCAAGGCCGGCGACGCGGCCGCGCTGACCGAGCAGGTCACCATCGTCTTCGAAGAGCTGGTCATCGAGTAATGCGGCGCGACGGCCCGGCGGGGGCGCAACAGCAACGTGAGCCTCTGCGTACGGAATTCGAGTTCGAGTTGCCGCGCGGATTCGTGGACGAGTCCGGGGCCGTCCACCGCAACGGCGCGATGCGGCTCGCGACGGCACGGGACGAACTGATCCCGCTGCGGGATGTGCGCGTACGCGAGAACCCGGCGTATCTCTCGGTCGTGCTGCTGGGCCGGGTCATCACCCGGCTCGGGACACTCGCGTCCGTGCACGACGGGACGGTGGAGAACATGTTCGCCTCCGACCTGGCCTTTCTGCAGGACTTCTATCGGCAGATCAATGCGGAGGGCCACACGCGCGCCGCGGTCTCCTGCCCGCACTGCGAGGAGCCCTTCGAAGTGGAGCTGGCCGGGAGCCGCCTGGGGGAATCGTGACGTACGCGACCGGGCGTATCGAGGAGGAAGTCGCCTATCTCGCCTACCACTTCCACTGGGGCATCGACGACATCCTCGACCTCGAACACGCCGACCGGCGCGCGTACGTGTCACAGATCGCCGCCCTGGTGGAGCGGGCTGAAGGGAAGCAGTGACTGAGGATGGGGTTGTTCAGGTGGCGGCGGGGGTCGCGGGGTGCGCAGGGTACGCAGCGTGGGCACGGGCCTGAGGGCGGGGCGGCTGCGGATACTTCTGCCGGGAGCGCGGACGGTGGCGGCGGCGGTGGCGGTGGCGGATGGTCCGCCATGCCCCCCATCCAGCGGGTCCTGGGGGCACCCCGCACCGTCGCGGATGCCGGCTTCGCCGCGTCGCTGAGCGCACACCGCAATCCCTCCTTCGGAGGGGAGTTGGGGCATGACGTACGTGCCTCGGCACCCGGTGGGGTGCTGCGCGATGCGCTGGTGCCCGTCGCGGGCCGCCCCGTCGACCTCAGCCTGCCGGTTCTACGGCTTCCGGTCGCGGGGCGGGTGGACGAGGCGCCGGTCGGGAGCGTGGAGGCGGTCTCCGGGGGGACCCAGGATGCGGCACGTACGGCGCCCCGGGGTGCGGCACGTACCGAGACCCGGGGTGCGGCACGTAGCAAGACCCTGGGTGGGGCCGCCGTTCAGCGGGCGGCGTCGCCGGGCTCACCGCGTACCCCGACGACTGCCTCGCGCACTCCTCGTCAACCGGCTTCGGGAGGCGAGATGTCGTCCGCGGCCCCGCGGAACGACGCGTCGAGCCCAGCGTCGGTCCGGCCGCCGAGCACGCCTCCGGTCGCCTCGGCGGCCGGACCGTCCGTCACGCCGTCTGCCACGCCGTCCGTCGCACCGTCCTCCACGCCGTCCGTCGCACCGTCCGTCACGCAGACCGTGATGCCGTCGGGCGCCCTGCAGGGTGGACGGCCCGGCCCGGCGATGGCCGAGGCAGCATCCGCGGGTGTTGGCGGGCCGGGCGGGCGTGGCACGGTCGTGCCCGGCGCCAAGGTCACTCCTGGCGCCGGGGCGGTCCCTGGTGCCGCGGCCGTGCCCGCTGGCGGAGCCGATTCCGGTGGCGGACGTGGCGCCGTTCCTCGTGGCGGAGGCGAAGTCGTTTCCGGTGGCGGACGTGGGTCCGCTCGCCCCGCGTCGCGTGACGTGAGGTCCGCTGCCCTCCCCGTAGCCATGCCCGTACGGAAGGCCATAGGCGCACGGTCCCCGCTCACCTCTGCGGGCAAGGTCGCGATGCCGGCGCGCCGACTGCGGACGGCCACCTCGCCGCGGGCGGGTAGCAGCGGCACCACCCCCGCCCCCTCCCCCGCCGACACTCCTCTGCAACGCACCGAAGCACCAGCGCCAACACCGGCACCAGTGCCAACACCAGCACCAGCACCAGCACCAGCACCAGCACCCACTACGGTTCCGGAAGCGGCGCCCCCTGTCTTTCCCCCCTCACCCAGCGCCCCCGCCGCCGAACCGGCGAGCGAGGGTGCGGCACCGGCCCCCGCCGCTGTACGACCCGACATCTCTCAACGGGTCGTACAGCGGCGGGCCGTTGGCCCACGCCGGCCGATCGCCCCGAACCAGAGCAGCACGCCGGAGCCCGCACGGAGCACGGATGCGGCACCCGGCGTCGGCCCGGCGCCGCCGGCCCCGGGCACAGCATCAAGCCCGAGCCCGGCCGCGAGCCCAGCCGCGAGCCCAGCCGCCCCGAGCATCGGCGACCGATCTCGTCGGCCGGTCCAGCGAGCAGTTGGACAGGCCGCCCACGAGCCTGCACAGCGACCCGCAGCAACAGGCGGTCAGCGCCTGGGACTTGGCGCTCCGCTGCCCCCGAGCGCGGACACCGGAAACCCGGTCAAGGCCGCGCCGGTTGCGGCCGCCGACGCACCTCCGGTCCAGCCTCCGGTCGGCGACGGCCGTACGCCGGGCTCCGGACAGCCCTCGCAACCCGCGATCCAACGGAAGCCACTGATCGGCGCACCCGTCGAGACCACCACGATCCATCGCCAGGATGCTGCAGCGACGCCAAAGCCAATGCCTACGCCTACAACGACCCAAACACCGCCCCCGGCTCCAGCTCCGGCCCCAGTGCAGCCTTCGCCCACGCCCACCGAACGCTCCATCCCCGTAAGCCCGTTGACGAAGACACGTACACCAGAGAGCCGCAAATCAAAGAGCCGTACGCCGGAATTCCGCACACACGAATCCCAGACACCGAAATCCCACACGCGGGAACCCCGTACCCCGACGAACCGAACGCTGACGGCCGGCGCCCCCGCTCCCCTGGCCACTCCCCTGGCCGCTCCCCCGACCGCCCGCCGAGCGCCGCTCGCGTCGGCACGTGCGCTGGACCCACTCGCCCGGCAGCGGCCCGCCGGGCAGAGTGCGGAGTCCGCCGCCCCCGCAACGGTGCAGCGATCAAGCACGCAGGCCGCACCCGCCATCCCCCTACGCCCCGTGGCGAGCACGGCGACCACAGCGAACACAGCAGGCATAACTGGACCGGCGCCCGTACAAGCAGGTGTCCCAGCCGTCCCCCTACAGAAACCGGCACAACCACAACCACAACCACTGGCACCGGCACCGCCACCAGCACAGGCACCGCCACCAGCACAGACACAGCCACCAGCTCGGCCCCCAAGCCAGTCGCTCACTCCGTCTCGTACGGTCCGGACCGCACCGGCCGTCCGCAGCATGCCCGTGGTGCAGCGTGCCCCAACCGCTCCCGCTGCCCCGGCCCCGGCCCCGGCTACGGCCCCGACTCCGGCCACCCAACCCCTCGCACCGGCCGCCACACCCAGACCGCCGTCGTCAACCACATCCCCCGGCCGCGCTCCGGCAGCAACCCCCGGGTCGATCCAGCGCGCGCCCCGCTCCCCCACGGCCGCCCTCGCACCACCAACACCCGCAGAAGCCGCCCCACCCGCCCCCACCAACCCCAACACCCCCACCGATCCAGCCGCCCTGGACGCTCTGGCCCGCCGGCTGGTAGCCCCCCTCTCACGGCTGCTCCGCGCCGAGTTGCGCGGCGACCGCGAGCGCATCGGCCGACTACGCGATCACGGCCGCTGACCCGCACCCGACCTGGCCCACACCCGTCCTCCGATCCAGCCCGCCCCACCAGCACCCCACCCGAAAGACCACCCACCATGCCCCAGGCCCAGGACCCCGGCTCCACCGTCTTCTTCAAGCTGACCATCGACGGCCAGGACCTCGGCCTGTTCAACGGGTGCGACGGCCTGGCCTCCGAGGTGGAGGTGGAGCAGCGGCAGGAGGGCGGCAACAACGGTTTTGTCTGGCAGTTGCCCACCCGCGTGACGTTCTCCACGATCCGTCTCACCCGCCCCCTCACCGCCGACACCTCCCGCGTGGCCGCCTGGATTTCGTCGCTCGCCACCGGCATCAGCCGGCCCACCGCCCAGATCGCCGCTCTCCGCGCCGACGGCTCGATCGTCGCGCAGTGGGGGCTGGTGGAGGTGCTGCCCGTGCGCTGGCAGGGGCCGAGTCTGGACCCGGCCAGCCCGGGCGTGGCGACCGAGACGCTGGAGATCGCGCACCACGGATTCACCGACGCGGGAGGTGCCTGAGGTGGCCGCGCCGACCGGCGGGAAGGCGGGCGCGAGTCTCGTACGGGCCGCGCTCGCGATCCACCAGCCCCCCACCGACCTCGGCGGCTCCATCGGCGGCCGCATCGGCGAGGTGGAGTTCCAGTTCAATCCGACCCAGTTGCAACTCGGACGGGAGGCGGAGTGGCACACCCAGGCCGCGGTCGCCTATATGCGGGGTGCTCCGCCCAAGTTCACCGGCACCCGGCCCGCCACACTCCAGCTGGAGGTGTTCCTGGACGCCTCCGGCACCCCGAATTCCGGGAAGGTGCAGAAGCAGATCGAACTGCTGCTGTCCTGCTGCGAGGTGACGGCGCAGAGCGTCAATTCCAAGCGTCCTTCGCCGCCTTGGGTGCGGTTTTCCTGGGGGTCGTTCAACACGGTTCAGTTCGTGGCGTACGTGACGAGCGTCAGCGCCACGTACACCCTCTTCAACCCCACCGGCGAGCCGATCCGCGCCACCTGCACGCTGTCCCTCACCGAGGTGGCCATGCCCACCAAGGGGCAGAACCCCACCTCCGGCGCGCTCTCTGCACGCCGTATCCACCGCACGGTCGCTGGTGACTCGCTCGCCTCGCTGGCCTGGCGGGAGTACGGGGACGCGACCCGCTGGCGGCTGATCGCGGAGGCGAACGGCATCGACGATCCGATGCGGCTTCGGCCGGGCACGGAGCTGCTGCTGCCAGCCGCCGACGAAGGCCATCCCGAAGGCCGACCCGAAGGCCCCTTCGAAGGCCGTCCCGCGCACAGCCCCTCCGGTCACCCCACAATCCAAGAGGCCAACCGATGAGTGAGAAGACGTACACCAGCGTCCTGCACGCCGTGATCGGCGGCGCGCCGCTGCCCGACAAGCTCGCCGCCCTCCTCACCACGGGCTGGGTGGACGCGAGCGTCAATGTGCCGTCCGCCTTCCAGCTCACCTTCAGTGACACGGGTTCGGACATCCTCAAGACCTTCCCGCAGATAAAGGTCGGCGCGAAGGCGGTGCTGTCGCCCTTCACCGACGGGCAGCGCGGCACGCCCATGCTGACCGGCGAGGTCACCGCCCTCGAAGTGGACGCGGACGCGAGCGGCAAGTCGCTGGTCGTACGGGGATACGACCCGGGGCACCGGCTGCTGCGCAATCGCCGCGTCGCGGGCTACCCCAACATGACCGCGAGCGACATCGTGCGCCGTCTCGCCGGCCTCAACAAGCTCTCCATCGGCAAGGTGGAACCCACCCGCACCGTCTACGAGCTGGCCACCCAGCCCAATATCACCGACTGGGACTTCCTGACCCGCCTCGCCCTGGAGAACGACGCGCATCTGTCCTTCGACCCACAGGGCAAGCTGCAGTTCGGCAAGCTCGCCCCGGCCACGTCCGCGCCCGCCGACACCACACCGGCCGCGCAGAGCCCGTACGTCCTGGAGTTCGGCCACAACGCACTGCACAGCCGGATCGCGGTCACCGCCGCCGGGCAGGTCGACAAGGCGGGTGCGCGCGGCTGGGACATGCGGGCCAAGCGCGCGCTGTCCGCGCAGTCCCCGGCCACGGCGAGCAAGGACATCGTCGCCGATATCGCGCCCGGGGCGCTCAGCAAGCCCTTCGGTGCGGCCGAACTGACCGCTACGGACACGCCGTTCACCACCCAGGCCCAAGTCACCCATGCCGCGCGTGCGCTCGCCGACGATGTGGCGGGCTCCTTCGCGGAGCTGGAGGTGGCGGTCACCGGGAATCCGCAGCTGACGCCGGGCCAACCCGTCGCGCTCAAGGGCGCCGGTTTCCCCTTCGAGGGGAAGTACACCGCGACCGGCGTCCGCCATGTCTTCGAGTCCGGGCGGCAGTTCACCACCTGGCTGACCGTGTCGGGGCGGCAGTTCCGGTCGCTGTACGGGCTCGCGTCCGGCGGCGCGGACACGGCACCGCCCATGCCGGGCATCGCCATGGCGCTGGTCAGCAATGCCAAGGACCCGCTGAAGCTGGGCCGGGTCAAGCTGCGCTTCCCCTGGCTGTCGGACACGTACGAGAGCGACTGGTGCCGGGTCGCGCAGCTGGGCGGCGTACGGGGCGGCGGTCTGATGCTGCCGGAGGTGGGTGACGAGGTGCTGGTCGCCTTCGACCGGGGCTCGCTGGAGCATCCGTACGTCCTGGCCGGGCTGTACAACGGCAGGGACAAGCCGACTCCCGACCCGGACGGGCTGCCCGCGGTGGATCCGACCAGCGGCCGGGTCAACTGGCGCTCCATCGCCTCGCGCAGCGGCCACACCGTCGAGCTGGTGGACGCCAAGTCCCGGATGAAGAGCGGCATCAGGTTGCAGACCGGCAACGGCCGCCTCACCGTCCACATGGACGAGACGCGGACCAGCGTGACCATTCGCAGCGACGGCTCCGTCTCCATCACCGGGACCCGCAACGTCAGCATCAAGGCGGGCGGCAACCTGTCGCTGACCGCGGGCGGCTCGCTGACGATGAGCGCCGGCGGGGCGGTCGACATCAAGGCGGGCGCGAAGTTCGGCGTCGCGGCCGGCGCCGTGGCGGACATCAACGCGACCGGCGCCATCAGCCTCAAGTCGGCCGGTGCGGTGGCCGTCAACTCGGTCGGTGCGGTCTCCGTCAGCGCGGTCGGCGCGGTAGCCGTCAACGCGGGCGCCGCGGCAGCCATCAACTCACCGGCCACGGTCACCCTGAACGCACCGGCCGTCCTGCGCAACGGCATTCCCTTCTAAGGGGCTTGAGGAAGTTGAGGGACATGCATCTCAAGGGGGGCACCGGACATGAGTGAGCAGTTCGTCGGCGCGGGCTGGACGTTTCCGCTGCGCATCGACGCCGGTGGCGGCATCGCGCTGGCCCGTCGCGAGCGCGAGATCGAGGAGTCGATCCGGCTCGTCCTCGCCACCGCGCCCGGCGAGCGTCCGATGCGGCCGGAGTTCGGCTGTGCCGTGCACGACATGGTCTTCGCTCCGGTCAACGAGGCGACGGCCGGGCGCATCCGCTACGAGGTGCGGTCCTCGCTCGATCGTTGGGAGCCGCGTATCGAGGTTCAGGACGTCGAGGTCAGCCCGGCGCCCGACGATCCGTCCGTGCTGTTCATCGACGTGCGCTACAGCGTGCGCGACACCAACAACCCGCGCAGCCTCGTCTTCCCCTTCTATGTCATCCCGTCCACGGAGAGCCCGGAGAGCGAAGCCTGATGGCCCTGCCCGCACCCCATCTCGACGACCGTCGCTTTCAGCAGTTCGTCGACGACGCCAAGCGCTATATCCAGCAGCGCTGCCCCGAGTGGACCGACCACAATGTCTCGGACCCTGGAGTGACCCTCATCGAGGCCGTCGCGCACATGGCCGACCAGATCGTCTACCGGCTCAACCGGGTACCGGAGAAGAACCATCTGGCCTTTCTCGATCTGCTCGGCGTCACTCTCTTCCCACCCTCCGCCGCCCGCGCCGACGTCACCTTCTGGCTCTCCGCCCCGCAGCCCGAGCCGGTCGTGCTGCCCGCCGGGACGGAGGTGGCCACCGGCCGGACCGAGACCGAGGAGGCGGTCGCCTTCGCCACCGAGGACGATCTGACCGTCGTGCCCTGCGAGCTGGCCACCGTACTGCGGCAGGAGGCGGGGACCACACCCGAGGACTGCGGCCAGGACATCTTCGGCGGCCGCGATGTGGCCGTCTTTGCGGCCGCCCCGCGGCCGGGCGACACCCTCCTGTTCGGGCTGTCGGCGGCGGTGCCGCGGTGCGCGGCCGTATTACGGCTGGACAGCCGGGTGGACGGGGTCGGCGTCGACCCGCGCCAGCCGCCGCTGCGCTGGGAGGCATGGACCGCCGACGGATGGACGGAGTGCGAGGTCGAGGAGGACTCCACCGGCGGCCTCAACCGGCCCGGCGAGGTCGTGCTGCACATCCCGGCCGGGCACACCGTCTCTCGCGTCGGCCGGACGGATGCCGCGTGGCTGCGCTGCCGGGTCGTCGAGGCCGCGCCCGGCCAGCCGTTCTACAGCGCCTCGCCGACCGTACGGTCCGCCTCCGCGTTCACCATCGGGGGCACGACGACGGTCGCGCACGCCGACGTGGTCCGGGACGAGCCGCTCGGCGAGTCCGCGGGCGTGCCCGGCCAGCGGCTGCGCCTGGCGCACGCGCCCGTCGTCGCCGACCGCCCGCCGCTGCGGCTGGAGGTCTCGGACGGGGACGGCTGGCAGGAGTGGCAGGTCGTCCCCGACTTCGCGGCCTCCGGACCGCACGACCGGCACATCACGCTGGAGGAGGCGACCGGCGAGATCGCGTTCGGTCCGTCGGTGCGCCAACCGGACGGTTCGGTAAGGCAGTTCGGGGCCGTACCGGTCAAGGGCTCGGGAATCCGGGCCACCCACTACCGCACCGGCGGCGGGCGGTCGGGGAATGTAGCGCGCGGCGCGATCCAGGTGCTGCGCAGCTCCATCCCGTACGTGGCGCGCGTGGAGAACCGGGAGGCGGCGCGCGGCGGGGTCGATGGCGAGACGGTGCAGGAGGCGAAGGTCCGCGCGCCGATCGCGCTGCGCGCGCAGGAACGGGCCGTGACTGCCCGCGACTACGAGGAACTGGCGCGGCGCGCGGCCCCCGAGGCCGCCCGTATCGCCTGTCTCGCGGTCGATCCCGCCGAGCGCTCGACGGGGCCGGCGAGCAACTTGAGCGCGTCAGGCGCCGGCCAGACCGGCCAGACCGGCGAGAACGCCGTCCGCGTCCTGGTCGTCCCCCAAGCGGTCCCCGACCGCGGCGGCCGGCTCCGCTTCGAACAGCTGGTGCCCGGTAACGAACTCCTGGGCCGTGTCACGCAGTTCCTCGACGAGCGCCGCCCCCTGGGCACCCGCCTCGCGGTCGGCCCGCCCTTCTACCAAGGCGTCACGGTCGTCGCGACGCTGCACTCCTTCCGGGCGGCGCGGGCCGACCGGGTACGGGCCGAGGCCCTGGACGCGCTCTACGCCTACCTCGACCCGCTGACCGGCGGAGCCCATGGCGACGGCTGGCCCTTCGGTCGTCCGCTGCGCTCCGGTGAGATCTTCGCGGCCCTGCAGCGCGTGCCCGGCGTGGAACTCGTCGACGAGGTCCTCCTGCACCCCGCCGACCCGCTCACCGGCCGCCGCGGCGAGGCCACCGACCGCATCGAACTCACCCCGTCCGCCCTCCTGTTCCCCTTCGACCACCGCGTCCGTGTGATCGAGGCCCGATGAGGGGCACACCCGCGGGGATGGCCTCCCCGCACCCACTGGGCGGCCAACTTCCCGCCGTCTACGCAGACGACGACTTCGCCCAGCGTTTCGTCGAGGGCCTCGACGTCGTACTCGCCCCCCTCTTCAACGTCCTGGACTGCCTGGAGAGCTACTTCACGCCCGCCCTCGCGCCCGAGGACTTCGTCGACTGGCTGACCACGTGGGTCGGCACCGAACTCGACGGGACGGAACCGCTGGCCATCCGCCGCCACGCGGTGGCCACGGCCGTCTCGCTGCACCGCGTACGCGGCACCCGGCGCGGCCTTTCGGACGCCGTCCAACTGGCCTTCGGGGTACGCCCGGAGATCACCGAGAGCGGCGGCGCGACCTGGTCCGCGCGCCCTCTCGGTCCTTTCCCGGGCGCGCCGCGTCCCGGACTGCGGGTGACCCTGCGGGTCCGCGACCCCGCCGCCACCGACCCGTACCGTCTGCACGCCGTCGTCGCGGCGGCCCGCCCCGCGCACCTCCCGTTCACGGCCGAGGTGACCCACCTGCTCACCCCTGAAGGAACCTGACCCATGCCCACCGCCCACACCACCTGCCCCGACTGCGGCGCCCCCGCCCCCCAGACAGGCCAGTCGTTCTGCGACTCCTGCGGAGCCTTCCTGCGCTGGGACCGTCCGGCGTCCCCGTCGCCCTCATCGGCCGCGTCGGATCCGGACCGTACAGCCGGTGCGGCGCATCCGGCTCCCGCAGCCCCTGCCGCGAACGGCCCGGAATCCGCCCCCGGCGCGGGCGCAGCGGACCATCCTGTACGGCCCGACGCCACCACGCCCGCAACAGGCCGCACCACTCCCTCTGCCACTCCCGCTCCCGCCACCGGCGACGGCACCCGCTCGGCCGCCGTCCCGCAGCAGGGCGCCGGCGCAGACAGTCCGGCCGGCCCGCACGGCCGCGAAGCCCCTGCCGCCCCCCGTCCGGCCGGCGAAAGGGGCGTCTCCGACACCGGTATCCGCGCCCTCCTGGTCCCCGTACCGGGCGCCTCCCCCACCCCGCCGCCCGAGACACCCGGCAGCGTGCTGCCGGGCCGTCCCGAGGCGTCCCGGCCCCGGGTCCGTACCCCGCAGGCGGCCCCCGAGCCCGAGCACGGCGCACCGTGCCCGAGCTGTGGAGCGCTCAACGCACCACGCCGGCACTTCTGCCGGAGCTGCGCCAACCCCCTCGCCGACACCGCGCGCGAGGACGCCGAAGGTCCCTTCGCCGGAGAGCGGCCGCGGCTGCACCGCGACCGCACCCGCTGGATCACCCGGGCAGTGGTGGCAGCGGTGATCGCGGCCGCCGTGGTCGGGGGAATCATCGGGGGGCCGCCGGCCGCGCGGGCCGTGCAGGACCACTTCGCCAAGCGCGTCCCCGTACCCCCGGCCACCTGGAAGGCATCGCACGCCGGCCCCAAGAACGCCACGAAGCTCGCGTTCGACGGCTATTCCAACACCTGGTGGGGGACGGGCTATTCAGGCAACTCGGACGGCCAGTACCTGGAGGCCGGGTTCGGCCAGCCCACCGACCTGCTCAACATTCTGATCACCTCCGGAGCTTCCGCACGCACCCCGCAGGCCACCGACCCGGCCCGGCCGCGCGAGTTCGACCTGATCGTGACGGACTCGGCGGGCAAGCAGCACATCTCGCACCCCCGGATCAATGACGGCGGTGTACAGAAGATCGATGTGGCCGTACGGGATGCGATGACCGTACGGCTGGTGCTGCACTCCGCGTACGGCGCCTCGGACGACAAGCAAGTGGCCATCGCCGAGCTGGAGTTCTTCGGCCGGTCGACGAGGTAGTCGGCGGGGACAGGGACAGTCAGGGGACAAGGACGGTCAGGGGACAAGGACGGCCAAAGGGATCACGCTCCCCCGGAGCATGTCGCCGAAACGACGTTCTCCCGGCGCGCGGCTCGCTGCGCGCGGGGGAACCGAGCGGGCCGCTCAGTGCAGTGGCTGGAAGCGGCGCAGCCGCAGGCTGTTGCTGACGACGAACACCGAGGAGAGGGCCATCGCCCCGCCTGCGATCATCGGGTTGAGCAGACCGAGCGCGGCCAGTGGCAGCGCGGCGATGTTGTAGGCGAAGGCCCAGAACAGATTGGCCTCGATCGTGCGAAGGGTGCGGCGGGCCAGCCGGATCGCGTCCGCCGCTGCCCGCAAGTCGCCCCGTACCAGGGTGAGATCGGATGCGGCGATGGCCGCGTCCGTGCCGGTGCCCATCGCAAGTCCCAGATCGGCCTGGGCGAGGGCGGCCGCGTCGTTGACGCCGTCGCCGACCATCGCCACAGCCTGGCCCGCCTGTTGGAGGCGCTGGACCTCGGCGACCTTTTCCTCGGGGTGGACCTCGGCGATGACCCGGTCGATGCCGACCTCGGCCGCCACCGCATGGGCCGCCGCCGGGTTGTCGCCGGTCAGCAGGACCGGGGTGAGCCCGAGCCGCCGGAGGTCGGCGACCGCCTCGGCGCTGGTCGGCTTGACGGTGTCAGCGACCACCAACGCGCCGCGAACGCTCCCGTTCCAGGAGACGAAGACGACGGTACGGCCCTCCGCCTCGGCCGAGTGCCGCGCGTCGGCCAGCTCGCCCGGCACGGGCAGCGCCTGATCGTCCAGCCAGGTGGCGCGCCCCGCCTGCACCGTACGGCCCTCGACCTGCCCGGTCACGCCCCGCCCCTGCGTATTGGCGAAGCCGGTCACCGGAGCCAGAGCCGCCCCGGACCGCTCGCGGGCGGCGTCGGAGATGGCCGCGGCGATGGGATGCTCGCTCGCGTCCTCCAGGGCACCGGCCAGACGAAGGACCTCCTCGGCATCCTCGCCCTGCGCGGCCACCGCCTCGACCAGGCGCATCTTCCCCTCGGTGACGGTGCCGGTCTTGTCCAGTACGACGGTGTCGACCCGCCGGGTGGACTCCAGGACCTCGGGGCCGCGGATCAGCAGCCCGAGCTGGGCACCGCGTCCGGTGCCGACCATCAGCGCGGTGGGTGTCGCCAGCCCCAGGGCACACGGGCAGGCGATGATCACCACGGCGATGGCGGCGGTCAGCGCGGGGGCGGCCGGGGCACCGGTCAGCAGCCAGACCGCGAAGGTGCCCACGGCCAGGACGATCACGACCGGGACGAAGACCGCCGAGATCCGGTCGGCCAGCCGCTGCACCTCCGACTTCCCGGTCTGGGCCCGCTCCACCAGGGCGGCGATCTGCGCCAGTTTGGTGTCCGCGCCGACCCGGGTCGCCCGTACGGTCAGCCGGCCGTGGCTGTTGAGGGTGGCGCCGGTGACCGCGGAGCCCGGCTCGACCTCCACCGGCACGCCCTCTCCGGTCAGCAGCGACTCGTCCACCGCCGAGGCTCCCTCGACGACCTCACCGTCCGTCGCGATCTTCTCCCCCGGCCGCACCACGAACAGATCCCCGACCGTCAACTCCTCGACCGGGACGCGCACTTCCCTTCCGTCACACAGCACCGCGACGTCCTTGGCGCCCAGGTCCATCAGCGCCCGGATCGCCTCGCCTGCCCGCCGCTTCACCCGAGCCTCGAAGAACCGGCCGGCCAGCAGGAACGCCGTCAGCACGACGGCGACCTCCAGATACAGGTGCTCCCCGCCCAGTACGACAGCCCCGGCGCTCCACAGATACGCCGCCAGCACACCCAGCGACACCAGGGTGTCCATCGTCGCCGAACGGTGCCGCAGATTCATGGCCGCTGCCTGGTGGAACGGCCACGCACCCCACGCGACGACGGGAGTCGCCAGGCCAAGCGCGAACCATTCCCAGCCGGGGAAGTGGAGGGCCGGGATCATCGACACAACGACCACCGGCAGCCCGAGCAGCACCGAGACGATCAGTCGGCGGCGCAGCCCGGCAATGTGCGCGCCCTCGGCATCGGCCGCCTCTTCCTCCGCGGGTGGGGCATCGGTCCGGGACACCTCAGCCCCGTAACCGATGGCCGCAACGGCAGCGATCATCTCCGCAACGCCGACGGCGGGATTCTCCCGCGTGACGCGGGCGGTCGAGGTGGCCAGGTTCACCGACGCGGTCACGCCGGGCAGCTTGCCCAGCTTCCGTTCGACCCGCGCCACACACGAGGCGCAGGTCATCCCGGTGATGGTCAGCTCTATGGACTGCTCGGCATCGGCCCCGGCACTGGTGGCCATGGCGGCACTCCTCACTCCTTGCTCCCTCACCCCTTACTTCCTCACTCCTCTCTTTTCAGTCTCGTACGGCCGGTGCCACGCGGTGAAGCGCTTACCAGGTCTGCTTCTGGCTGACGCCGATGATGTAGCCGTTGGGGTCGGCGAAGTAGAGGACCCTCCGGCCCTGGACCTCGGTCTCCTTGACGACGTCCACGACGGGGCGGATGCGATCGATGTAGCCGTCGATGTCGTCGACGGCGAGGTAGAACATGCCGAAGGCACCCATGGGGGCGTCCTGGTCAGTACATTAGTACCGTAACGGCGCCACCTTGATTACATAATGCGGACATGAAGTCCATTTAGTCGCTATCTACATCACCTTAGCCGCCGCGGGACGATCAAGCATGGCGGGGGCGCGGGGCGCCGTGAGCCGCCCTCACCCAGATAGGGCAAGCACCTAGAGGCGCCGCCGGCAACACCGGGGTAGCCGGAACGCCGGTACAGTACTTTCGTACCGTAATGATTCCCGGTCCGTAGGCAGGAACCCTCAGCAAGGACCCTCAGCAAGTACAAGTGCGGTCGCCTAGGAAGCCGGCGTGCCTCTGGGCGCGACCACGTACCGCTTCGCCGCCAGGGAGCGTTTAGCCGGGCGACCGCTTCGCCGAGCTGTGGTCACGTGATGCGTATGCCACGATGACGGTGATCGCGGTCCTTCCGGGCCAGGGAGGCGAGGTGCACGACGCGACGGACGCCGGCCACTACGCGCAGGACGGCCGGACACCGGTCGAACGCATCGACGCGGTGCTGTTCGACATCGGCGGCACCGTCTACGACGACGAGCGTTTCGTGCAGGCGCTCTACCAGGCGACATGCGAACTGGCCGGCAAGATCGACGAGACCGAGTTCTGGGATTTCTACGACGCCGTCCGCGCAGGGGGAATCGCACTGCGCTCCGCGTTCGCCCGCCGGTTCGTCCCCGGCGGCGACGCTGCGCTGCTGCACAAGCAGATCGTGAAGCACTGGGCGTATCCCGTCGAGGCGCTCTACCCCGACGTCCAACCGGTGTTTGCGGCGTTGGCGCGTGAATACCGGCTCGGCGTCCTCTCCAATTCGCCTCCGCAGGTCCGTGACGCGCTGCGCCGTGACGGCCTGGACGTCCTGTTCGAGGCGGTCCTGCTCGGCGGCATCGACACCGCCGAAAAGCCCGACCTGCGCGCCTTCCGTGCCGTGCTGGACCGGATGGACGTCTCTCCCGAGCACGCCGTCTACGTCGGCAACCGCCTCGACGCCGACATCCGGGGGGCCGCACGGGCCGGCCTGCGCACCGTATGGCTGCTGCGCGGAGAGGCGCCGCCGGCCCCCGTCCTCAGTCAGCTGGCCGAGGCCGACGCGGTGATCACCTCACTGCCCGGGTTGCCGTTGGCGCTGGCCAGGCTGGAGAACCGGGCCCCACCGGTGGCACCACGGGTGCGGGGCGTGTCCATCGCGGCGCTCGACATCACCGGCCAGTACCGGACCCGGCAACGCCTGGCCATCGTGAACGCGGCCAGCGTACGCATCGGCTCCACCCTGGACCTCACGCAGACGGCCCAAGAGCTTGCGGATGTGGCCACCGAGCACTTCGCCGACTTCGTCGCCGTCGACCTGATCGAGGACGTCTCCCGAGGCACCGAGCCACGGCGGGAACCGGCAGCCGGGCCGACCCTGCGCCGTGCCGCGCAACGCTCCGTCCTGGAAGGGTGCCCGGAGGCCGTCACCGAGGCCGGGCAGACGATCCGCTACCCGCGCGACTCCCCCATGACCCACGCGCTGACCGCCGGACGACCGTCCCGGCACTGGGTCGATGATCGGGACATCCAGCGCTGGCTGGACCAGGACCCCGCACATGCCCGCACGATCCGCCGGTGCGGGACCCATTCGCTCATCATGGCGCCGCTCCTGGCTCGCGGGACCTTGCTGGGACTCGCCCAGTACCTGCGGCACCGCGCTCCCGACTCCTTCGACGCGGACGATCTGCTCCTCGCCGAGGAGATCACCGCCAGAGCCGCCCTGGCCATCGACAACGCCCGCCGCTACGCCCGCGAGCGCGACACTTCGCTGACACTGCAGCGCAGCCTGCTGCCCCGGTACGCACCCCGGCACGCCGCGCTGGACGTCGCCTCCCGCTACCTGCCGGCCAGCTCCACGGCAGGCGTGGGCGGCGACTGGTTCGACGTCATCCCGCTCTCCGGCGCACGGGTCGCCCTGATGGTCGGCGACGTCGTCGGGCAAGGCATCCAGGCCTCGGCAACCATGGGACGTCTCCGCACCGCAGCCCTGACACTCGCCGATATCGACATGCCGCCCGAGGAACTGCTCACCCATCTCGACGACGTCGTACTGCGCCTGGACCGTGAAGAGGCACCGCAGGCGGGCCGGGCTACGGCACCAGCGGCCGAGGTCGTCGGCGCCACCTGTCTCTACGCGGTCTACGATCCGGTCTCCCGCCGCTGCACGCTGGCCCGCGCCGGACATCTCGCTCCCGCAATCGTCCACCCGGACGGCGGGGTCGACCTTCCCGAACTTCCTCCCGGCCCGCCGTTGGGGCTCGGCGGCCTGCCCTTCGAATCCGCCGAACTCCACCTGCCCGAAGGCAGTCTGATCGCCCTGTTCACCGACGGCCTGGTCCGTTCCGCCGACCGCGACATCGAACTCGGACTCCAGCAACTGCGCCACACCCTCGCCGGGACCGCAGGCTCCTCCCTGGAGCAGACCTGCGACAGCCTGCTCCACACCCTGCTCCCCGACAGCCCCACCGACGACGTCGCCCTCCTCCTCGCCCGCACTCACGCCCTCGACGCCTCCCAGGTCGCCACCTGGGACCTGGACCCCGACCCGGCCGTGGTGGCACACGCACGGGAGCTGACCACCCGTCAACTCTCCGCCTGGGACCTGGAAGAGACGACCTTCGTCACCGAACTCGTGGTCAGCGAGCTGGTCACCAACGCCATCCGCTACGGCCGCCCTCCCCTCCAACTGCGCCTGATCCACGACACCGGCCTCATCTGCGAGGTCTCCGACGCCAGCAGCACCGCGCCGCACATGCGCCGCGCCCGCGTCTTCGACGAAGGCGGACGCGGCCTGCTCCTCGTCGCCCAACTGACCCAGCGCTGGGGCACCCGCTACACCGGCACGGGCAAAACAATCTGGGCCGAGCAGACCCTTGGCGGCACGGCGGTCGGGTCCGACTGAATCGCTTGGCGATGGCGCCAACGACGCCCCCGCAACCGGCGACTCCGTCCAGCGGTTGGGCTACCTGGCTCGGCCTACCTGACCTGGGCCACCCGTCATGTCACCGGCGTGTCCGGCGTGCGCGGGCCCGGGTGCGCGCCTGCGCCTCACCGGGAGAGAGGACGAACTGGAGCTCCAGGGTGGGCGGCGGCGCGGCCATGCCCGGCCCACCGGCCACCGCCCAGGTGAGGATGTCGTCGGTACTGTCGTCGCCCAGCACCCAGCCGGTCCAGACCGCCCGGCCACCTCGTCGATGGCCTTCGCTGGAGGGCTGCACGACGATGATGTTGGCCTGACTGCAAGGGCCGAGGCACTCGCTCGTACGGACCGCGAGCCGCCCGCCAGACTCCGAGGCGGCGGCGCGGAGTCGGGCGAGTTGCCACTCGTGGTCAGTGCCGGGGTGCTTGCGCGGGCTTCCGCAGCAGCAGCCGCGACACACCACCAACGTGCAGGGACGGTCGCGGGCCGCCCCGATGCTTGTCCGGCCGTCCGGGCCGGTCACAGGGCATTCCGGGAGGGCGGCCGGTGCGCGCGGCCACGGCCGTCCCGGTTGGCGGCGACGGGCACCCGTTCATCTCGCATGGTGGGCATGGCGGTTCAGGCTCCTTCGGGTTCGCGGGCGAGCAACCTCCGTACGGACTCCTTCACTTCCGCCCTCGGATCCTGCCCCGGAGGCCAGGCTCCTATCGCCTTCACGTGTACTCCAGGGCCGCGTAGCGCTGAGTCATATACGACGTCGACGGACCCGGCCCGTTCGAGGCCCACGGAACGTGCCCCGCCGTTCTACCCAACGGGCTCCCGTTCGGCCTCGGCAGGCGTCGCGTCCAGGTGCCAGTGCAGGTCGCGGATGCCGGGCTCCAGGGACAGCCGGGCGACCAGCTGCTCCAGAGCACGGGCCGGGTCACCGGTGACGGCGACCACGGCCTGCAGTCCGGTCGTGTCGTCGTCCTCGCGGCGCACCCGCAGGCCGGTGGGGGTGAGCCCGCCGGCTGCCAGGGACTGCAGGAGCAGGGCACGGATGTGGGTCTCGTCGCCCCGGTCGCACAGGACATGGACGGTGGCGTGGACCCCTTCAGTGTCGGGATCGTGCTGGGGTACACGGTCGATCATCCGCCCAGCGGGGCGCAGCAGGAGGTGGACGACGAGGACCGCGCCGGTGCCGAACAGGGCCAGATCCAGGCGGCCGGAGGCCGCCAGTACCCCGACGGCGGCCGAGCACCACAGCGTGGCCGCGGTGTTCAGGCCGCGTATGGAGGCTCCGTCGCGCAGGATGACACCGCCGCCGAGGAAGCCGATGCCGGAGACGACGTACGAGGCGACGCGGGTGGGGCTGCCGGGGTCGCCGACGGCGTCGCTGTAGAGGACGAAAAGGGTGGCGCCGGCGGAGACGAGGGCGTTGGTGCGCAGCCCCGCCATACGGGCGCGCCACTGCCGCTCAACTCCGATCAGGGCGCCGCAGGCGACGCCGACGGCGAGCCGGAGTGCGAAGTCGAACGTGGTCAGGGCAGCCATGAGGGCCTCCTCTCACCCTGCGTCGGCAGGGCGGGCCGGGCAACGCGGCGCGTGAGGAAGGTCGATGGCTACCGCGTGCCGGAAGGGTGCGTGGACAGAGGGATGCGGGGCCGGCTACGGCCCGGCCTACTGCGACTGTGATCCATGTCCTCACCCCCTTCCGGCTGCCATCAGGACTTCTTGGAGTCTAACGACATGCTTGCGCCATCGCGCAACCAGTCAGCGCGACTTATTTGCGTATGGACGCAACAAACGGCAGACTTCTCGCGGACCGCATCACCGAACGCATCACGGAATGGAGGCAGCCATGAGTGAAGAACCTCCCAGTCCCCGCTGCCTCGCCGGCAGTCTCTGAATCCATCTCACTGCCCTCGTTACGGCTCCTCGCATCGAGCCGTAACGGGCCGTGGCCGGCTGTGCGGCGCTGGAAGTCCAGCCCCGGCCGGCCCTTACCTTTCCCTGCGTTTGTTCTCTCCATACCGGGCCGGTGTTACCCGGGCGCACCATCGCGCCCCGATGCCCCGCCGTGCCCAGAGTGTGGCCGGAGGTTCTTGTGAAGTTGTTCAAGGCCGGCGGCGCCCCCCGCGCGCCGTTCTCCTCCCCGTTCGCGGGCCGCATGTCCCGCATGACCTGGATGGACGTGGTGGTCGCCGCGGCCTTCCTGGTGCTGCTCTATCTCGTCCTGCGGGTCGGCCAGGGCACCACCGTCCGCTTCTCCACCGACCAGTCGGTCAAGGTGGACACCGATCCGTCCCAGCTGCCGTACGACGCGGCGCGCTCGCTGCTGCGGATGTTCGTCGCGCTCGCCGCGTCGACCGTCTTCACCTTCGTGTACGCGTACGCCGCGGCCAAGAGCCGAAGGCTGGAGCGGATCCTGATCCCGGCGCTGGACATCCTCCAGTCCGTCCCCGTGCTCGGCTTCCTGACCGTCGCCGTCACCGGGTTCATCGCCCTGTTCCCCGGCTCCATGCTGGGACTCGAATGCGCGTCGATCTTCGCGATCTTCACCTCGCAGGCGTGGAACATGACGTTCGGCTTCTACCACTCCCTCACCTCCCTTCCCCGTGAACTCGACGAGTTGTCACGGTCGTTCCGCTTCACCAAGTGGCTGCGCTTCTGGAAGGTCGAGGTGCCGTCCGGGATGATCGGCCTGGTCTGGAACGGCATGATGAGCTTCGGCGGCGGCTGGTTCTTCCTCGTCGCGTCCGAGGCGATCAGCGTCAACAACAGGGACTATGCGCTGCCCGGCGTCGGTTCGTACGCCGGAGCCGCCATCACCGACGGCGACCTGGGCAAGGTCGGCTGGGCCATCCTCACCATGGCCGTGATGGTCATCGGCGTGAACTTCCTGTTCTGGCGGCCGCTGACCGCCTGGGCGGAGAAGTTCAAGAACGAGCAGTCCGAGGCCACCGAGGTCCAGAACTCGGTCGTACTGAACCTCCTGCGCCGCTCCAACTGGCCAAGGTTGCTGGGCATGTTGCTGCGCCCCGTGGGCCGCGGGCTGAGCCGGGCAGCCCGTGTCTTCGGCACCGACGACCGGCCGCTGACCGTCGGCCCGGTACGGCAGCGCACCGGCGACATCGCCTTCGCGAGCGTCGCGGGCGCGCTGATCGTATGGGGCCTGACCGACCTCGGCCGCTATCTCCAGGACCACACCGGCCTCGGCGTCTTCGGCGAACCGCTACTGCTGGGCCTGATCACCCTCGTCCGCGTCATCGTCCTCGTCGCCGTCGCAACGGTGATCTGGGTGCCGATCGGCGTGAAGATCGGCTTCTCTCCGAAGCTGACCCGGATCGCCCAGCCGATCGTCCAGGTGCTGGCCGGCTTCCCCGCCAACTTCCTCTTCCCACTGGCCGTCTGGTTCTTCCTCAGGACCGGGGTGTCCCTCGACGTCGGCGGCATCCTGCTGATGGCGCTGGGCGCCCAGTGGTACATCCTCTTCAACACCATCGCCGGCGCCATGTCCATCCCCACCGATCTGCGGGAGGCCATGGATGACCTGGGCGTACACGGCTGGCAGCGCTGGAAGCGGCTGATCCTGCCCGGGATCTTCCCCTCGTACGTCACCGGCGGCATCACCGCGTCGGGCGGCGCCTGGAACGCCTCGATCGTCTCCGAGGTCGTCGTCTTCGGCGGCACCACGCTGACCGCCACCGGACTCGGCGCGTACATCGCCAAGGCCACCGCCAGCGGCGACTTCCCCCACCTGATCGCGGGCGTGGCGGTGATGAGCCTGTACGTCGTCGGCCTCAACCGCCTCGTCTGGCGCCGCCTCCACCGGCTCGCCGACACCCGCTACGCCCTCTGACTTCCCCTCCCCGGTGCGGCCGACAGCCGTACCCCGAAACAGCGATGGAGCCCGCCATGGCCCTCAACGCCCTCCGCAACCTGCGCACCGCACTCACCGCCACCACACCCAGCACACTCGCCACGCCCACCGCGGCCAAGGCGCCGCGCACCGCCGACGGCGACGTCCTGCTCGAAGCCGCCGGCCTGACCAAGAGCTACGCGGGAGCCCACGGCGAACTGCCCGTCCTCGCCGGTATCGACCTGAAGGTGCGCGCCGGCGAAGTCGTCGCGCTGCTCGGCAAGTCGGGCTCCGGCAAGTCCACGCTGCTGCGCTGCCTGGCGGGCCTCGTCCCGGCCAGCTCCGGCACCGTCACGTACCGGGACAAGCCACTGACCGGCGCCAACCCCGGCACCGCCATGGTCTTCCAGACCTTCGCCCTGCTGCCCTGGCTGACCGTCCAGCAGAACGTCGAACTCGGTCTGGAGGCCCGGGGCATACCGGCCGACCAGCGCGCGGAGGCCGCCGTGCAGGCCATCGATCTGATCGGCCTGGACGGCTTCGAGTCCGCGTACCCGAAGGAGCTCTCCGGCGGGATGCGCCAGCGCGTCGGCTTCGCCCGCGCACTCGTCGTCGAACCGGACGTGCTGATGATGGACGAGCCGTTCTCCGCCCTCGACGTACTGACCGCCGAGAACCTGCGTGGCGAGCTGATGGAGCTGTGGGAGTCCGGTCAGTTCCCCACCCGCGCGATCGTGCTGGTCACCCACAACATAGAAGAGGCAGTGCTGATGGCCGACCGGATCGTCGTGCTCGGCTCGCGCCCGTACGGCACGATCCGAGAGACCTTCGAAGTCGGCCTCGACCGGCCGCGTGACCGTAACTCGCCCGCCTTCGAGGACCTCATCGACCGCGTCTACCGCCTGATGACCGGCCGCACCAAGGAAGTCCTTCCCCAAGCTCTCGACTCCTCCCCCAATTTCTCGACCCCGCTCGAACAGGGGGGAACCCCATGCGCAGGGGAGACCCCGATCCCCGGCATCTCCGGCCGCCCCGACGGCGTCGAGCCCGACAAACGCACCACCGCCAACGCCCCGCTCCCCCGGGCCGGCGTCGACGGGCTCTCCGGCCTCGCCGAGATGGTGGCCCACCGCAACGGCCGCTGCGACCTGGCCGACCTCGCCGACGACCTAGGCCTGGCGATCGACGACGTACTTCCTCTGGTCGACGCTCTGGAACTGCTCGGCTTCGCCAAGATCAGCGACAACGACCTGCTGCTCACGGAGCGCGGCACCGCCTACGCCGGCGCCGACGTCCAGCGATCCAAGACGATCTTCGCCGAGGCGGCCATGGAGGCACCCCTGGTCCGACTGATCACCACCAGCCTGCGACAGAACCCCCAAGGCACCTTGCGCGCCGGCTTCTTCCGCGACGTACTCGCCCACCACTACACCAGCGAACAGGTCACCCAGCAGCTGGAAACCGCCACCGACTGGGGCCGCTACGCCGAGCTCTATGCGTACGACGCCGACCCGCAGGAGTACCACCTCGACAACGGCCAAGCCGCTGACGCGCCCCAGCCGTACGACAGGTCTTAGGTCTGCCCGTCGGACACTCCCCACGGGCCCGGCCATGACCCGTCGGACACTCTCTAGTGCTCGGCGACCGGCCGACGGGCACGCACCGCCCGTGGCCGTCGCACAGCCTCTTCCTGCGCGACGGTCACGGGCCCGGCCGACGCGTCGGTCTCCCCGACGCCCTGTTCCACGGGGGCGTTCGCCACCAGCGACGCCTCCTCCAGCAGCCCTCGCACGCGCGCACCCGCCCGGTAGTAAATACGTGTCCCCTCCCGCCGGGAGTCCACCAGGCCGACCGACCGCAGCTTCGCCAAATGCTGGGAAGTCGCGGCAACATGGGCACCCAGCAGCTCCGCAAGCGCGCTCACCGGCAGCTCCTGCCCGCTCAGCGCCCACAGCAACCGGTAGCGCGACGGATCGGCCGCCGCCTTGAGCACGGCGACCGCGCGATCGGCACCGGCTGAATCCCACGACGTAACTTGCGTCCCCATGCAAATATCCTAACCGTCCTCCGGCGAGCAGCAGGGCGACGGCGGCAGCGAGGGCCGCCGCCCGTGCCGCGGACACCACAGACACCGGTCCCCGCCCCGGCCCCGGCCCCGGCCCCGGTCCCGTCCGAAGGCGTGCGGTGGGCACGGCACGGCAGCTCATGCTTCTTCTCCCCTTCCTTCGGTCTTCCTTCGGGTGGCCAACTACCCAGCAGACGTTGCCAGTTGTCGCGTATCACTCGATGAAAGCCGACGCCCGAACAACACCGGCCGCTGCGTCCGGCCTACGCCGGCCCCGTCAACGGGACCGGGCGCCGCCGGGATCGAGGTCGTGAGGCGGACCGCGTAAATCGTCGCCTCGGCATCGCTATCGGTAGCGGTAGCGGCGCGATCCGCCGCATGAGGGAGTCCGAGGGCCGTCACCGCCTCGTGTACGGCGGCATCACGATGGGCGGCGTACACCCACAGCACCTGGCAGCCGGCCTCCACGGCCGCCCCGCACAGCGTGCGCAGCAGGACGGTGGCCAGTCCGCGGTCCTTCCAGGCATCGGCGGCCAGCAGCACGGCGTCGCTTCGCAGACCGTCCCGGACCAGCAAGCCCCAGCCGACCGGCCGCTTGGCGGCGGCCTCGGCGAGCAGGCTGTGCCCTACCCGGGGATGCAGCAGCCGGGACAACTCGTCGCGGGCAGGGAATCCGGTCGGAGCCCGGGACGTGGTGGGCGCACACAGAGCGTGCAAGGCAGTGACCGCGGGCAGATCGCGCGCTGTCGCGGGTCGGAGCGTGACAGCTTCGCCGGCCGGAAGGGTCACACGACGGCGGCGGGCGCGCGGCAGCACAGGCCGTGGCGCCAGGCCTGCGAGCGGACGCACGGCGAGATTTCCCCTGAGGACTCGCAGCATCCGCAGCAGCCGGTCCGGGGCGCGCCGGACCTGCCAGGACGCAGCGCCGGTACGTCTACGTTGACTCTCCGCCATGTCACGAACCGTACACGAGCCGCTACTTTCCGTGGGGGCGGGTGTCTCGTCTGCACTCCGGATTGACGCCGAGATTGACGCCGAGATTGACGCCGCCGCCCTCCGGTCGGCAGCAGGCACTGCGCCGACCCGAACGCTGCGCCAGATGGAGGTACGCCGGTGGAGGCCGGGTCCGCTGCGTCGCAGTGTTACGGGAGCAACCGTGGCGACCGCAGAGTGCCTATGACGAGGGAGCGAACATGGATCCCGGCCTGGAGATGCAGCTGCGGCCCGCGCCAGGCGTACCGACTTCGCGGCTGAGCAACGTGCCGCGCGGGACACTCCCCTGGCTGATGGGTGTGGCGCTGGCGTTCGTCGCGGTGCAGCTCTTGCTGGTCGTACCGGGCTCCGGCCTGGGCTGGGACGAGATCGTCTATGTGAGCCAGGTCCAGGACGGGACACCGACAGCGTTCTTCTCCGCGCCCCGAGCGCGTGGGATCTCCTACCTCGTTGCTCCGGTCGCCGCGCTGACCGCCTCCACGACCGCACTGCGGGTGTATCTCGCGGTGATGTCCGGCGGCGGCCTCTTCCTCGCCCTGTGGGTATGGCGGCGGCTCGTCCCGGCCCCTGTTCTCGGCTGCGCGGGGCTCCTGTTCGCCAGTTTGTGGGTGACCCTGTTGTACGGTCCGCGCGCCATGCCCAATCTGTGGTGTGCGCTGGGGTCGCTGGCCGCGACGGGCTGGTTTCTGCGAGCCGCGCGGACCAGGACGGACCCTGGGGCGCTCCTGGGCGCAGGGACGGCGGTCGCGTTCGTGACGCTCATGAGGCCGGCCGACGGCTGCTGGCTCGCGCTTTCGCTGGTGGCGGCTGCTGTGGTGGTGCGACCGTGGCGTAACTTCGCCCTGGCTGCCGCGCTGGTGGCGGGACTCGTGGCGGGCGCGGCGCCCTGGGTGGTCGAGGCTTACCTCTCGTACGGCGGGCCGGCCGCACGGCTGGCTCGGGCCAGCGAGATCCAGGGCGGCCTGGGCTGGCATTTCGCCGTGGATGACCAGGTACGCAGTCTGGGCGGGCGGACCCTGTGCCGTCCGTGCGACGGGGACTGGACGCACCGCTGGACGGCGGCGTGGGTGTTCGCGCTGCCCGTCCTGGCCGCGTGCGGCGTCGCCTGCGCCTGGAGCACGCGCCGAGGCCGCACCGCATTCCGAGACTACGCTGCACTCCAAGGCGGCACTGTGCACCGCGGCAGCAGCGCCCTGCTCGCCGTCACGGTCGCCGTCGTCATGGCGTTGCCGTACCTCTTCACGGTCGACTACGCGGCACCGCGCTTCCTGCTGCCCGCCTATGCGTTGCTGGCCCTGCCCGTGGCGGAGTGCGTCGTGTGGGGGTTCACCCGCGCTCGCCCGGCTCTGCGGACGGTGACCGGCACCGCGATGGCGTTGGGTCTTGTCGGCCACCTGGCGGTGCAGTTCACGGTGTTGACCCAGGTGGATGGCCGCAACAGGGCACTGCACAAAGACCGGATCGCGATCGGCGCCGAGCTGAACCGCCTGGGTGTGCGCCCACCCTGCGTCGTCATCGGCGAACAGGCCGTCCCGCTCGCGTACTACACGGGATGTGCCTCGCGCCAGCTCGGCGGCCACGACGAGAGCATTACCGAGCGTCAGTTGCTCGACCTCGGCCGGCGTATGCCGCTGGTCCTCATCACGACCAGCACTCAGTCCCCGCCACCGTTCGCCCGCGGCTGGCGCCCGTCCGGGGTGCGCGGTGGCTACCTGGCGTGGACGTCGCCGCGACCGTCCCCGGCCCCCTAGCCGCTCTCCGCCCCGCCCCCGCCGCCACTCCCGCCCGACGTCGCATCTCGTCGGCACCGGCACCTGGACTTGCAGAGTTCTTCAACTCGATAGTTGATGCGAGTACGAAGGTTGATGCGAGTACGAAGTAAGTCGAGGTACGGAGGTTCGGGGTGGGTGGTTTCGCCAAGGCGATACGGGAGCGGGTACGTGTCGCGCGCGCCGCGGTGGCGGCGGCATACGAGTCCGGGGACGCGTACGAGGTGGCCGTGGCGCAGGACGAGCTGGACGAAATGCTGCGGCTGGCGCGGATCAATGGTGTGCACCCGGACGGAGAACCGGAGATCAGTGCCTCGGATGGCAGTTGAGGTGCTCCCATATCTCGCGCCTGGAACGCGGCCGCTCAGCCTGTACTGGGAAAAGCGTCCAGCAGCCGCGTCGGGGCCGCCTGCTTCCAGGAGTCCACGAGGATGTCCCGGAGCTCGTCCATATCCTCCAGCTCGGCAAGCCGCACCCGCACCCATGCGGAGCCGGCTTCGTGCGGCGGAACCCAGAATTTCTCCGGTTCCGCAGCGATCAGCTCCTTCCGCTCATGCATGGGGCATCTCACGGCGAACGACGTCTCATCGTCGGGAACCGTGATGAACATCTTCCCCGCGACGCGGAAGGTGGGCATGCCCCAGGCGAGCTTCTCCACCGTCTCCGGCAGCGAGAGCGCGATACGGCGGACATCATCGGAATCGGTCATGGTCACTACGTTAAGAGTCTGATGGCTCTCATGGGGCTCAGGGGCCCACGCGGCTCATGGGGCTCATGGGGCCCACGGGGCTCACGGCCGCGCGGGCCCCTGGGCTCAGCGCCGTAGCAGCCTCTTCTGCACCGATTCCAGCGGCCCGTGCTCGAACCGCCGCAGCCACAGGCTCGCCCCCATCACCAGCACCAGGCAGATCGCCGCCCACAACCCCATCACCCACCACGGGCCGCTGTCCGCCCAATGGGACGCCAGACCAAGGCCGATGCCGTAGCAGGCCAGCATGGCGAGCACGTTCTGCAATACGTAGCAGGTCAGGGCCATACGGCCGACGGAGGTCAGGGCGGAGGTCAGTGGGCCCGGGTGGCGGAGCCGGTCCATCATCATGCCGATGAGGCCGAGGTAGCCGATCGCCAGGACCGGCGCCGACAGGTACCGCTCCAGGAGGAAGAATCCCGAACCCCACAGCACTGTAAAGACGTTGAGGGGGAGGCCAATTCCCAGTCCCCACCCCGCCAGCCGGCGCCGGATGCGCCGCCCCGCTGCGTCGTCCTGGAAGGCCCCGGCCCTGAAGAGCCGTACGCCGAGCAGGAACAGGAACACCAACAGCGCGAAGGAGAGCACCGGTTCCATACGCAGCACCGCGGCATGCGACAGCCGGAAGGCGATGTGGTCCGCGTAACCTCCCTCGGCGTACAGCGTCACGGCATCAGCCGCGTCCGTGCCGCCACCGCTCCCGCCGCCCGAGGTGAGTACCACGGCAGCCGTGAGCAGCGTCGTCACCGCCAAATGGAGTCCGCCCATGACGATCCACGTCACGCGCTGGGCCCGCGCGGAACGCGTGAGCAGCCAGGCCACCAGCAGCGCGACCACCGCGTATCCCATCAGCACATCCCAGGCGAAGACGAGGACGAAGTGCACGGTCCCCTCGGCGAAGAGGAACAGCGCCCGCCACTTGTACCGGCCCGGCCAGGGCTGCCCGTGCTTGGCGGCCGACCGGAACTGGATGGCCAGCCCGACCCCGAAGAGAATCGTCAGCATCGACAGGAACTTGCCGTTCGCGAGGCCCCGGAAGACCGTCTCGGCCGCCCCGCCCAGGGATGACCACTCGGTCCCCGCCGAGGGCCCGGCGCCCCCGGTGAGGATGCCCCACTCGGCGCCCGGCCCGGCGAAGATCCAGACGTTGCTCATCAGCGTCCCGAGAATCGCCACCCCACGCAGCACATCCAGCAACGGCAGGCGCGCCCGCGCCCCGCGGCCCGCGCTCCCGGTAGCCCCCTCTGCCGCCACGACCGCTTGCGTCCCCATTACCTCGGCCACTCCAACTCCCGCCCGTGATACTCGCTTTCCCACCATGGTCGGGGCGCTCGGGGCCGGATTCCTCGTCCGCAGCGACGAGAACCCACTGCATCCTTCGATGTACTACGAACGAGAAAGGCGTGGGAGTGGGAGGGGGGTATAACCGCACGCTGCCGGGGCCGGCATGAGGGCCCGGTCGGCGACCTGCACCCCGCAGCCATCTTCATCCGGGCCGCGAGGTGATCCGCAAGAGACGGCCCTACGGCGTTACGGCTCGGCGGGCCGCGTACTGTTCGATCAGTTTGGTGCGGGTCGCCACGAGGCGGTGCGCGAGGATTTCGGTGATGGTGCGGACGAGGTCAAGTCCCAGGGCCGGTTCGGCCTCGCAGAGTGCCCGCACCGCGGCTCCGTCGAACTCGTAGGCGCGTACCGGGCTGAACGCTTCGGCACCAAAATCCCACTTGTAGGGCGGGAACAGCCACGACCAGCCGAGCAGGTCTCCGGGCCCGAGCGTCGCCACGGTCACACGGCGCCGGCCGGGCACCTTCAGGTCGAGCGACACCGAACCCGAGCGCAGAACCCAGAAGCGGTCGGCGGTGCCTCCTTCCTCGAAGATCCGTGTGTCCTGCTCGAAGGAGACCTGCTGACCCAGCGTCATAAGTCGTTCGCGGTGAGCTACCGGGAGCGCGACCAGCAATCGCGTCTCTGTGGCCATGCCTGGGACCCTCCTCGCCGACGGCAGGAAACCTAGGCCGGGATGCCGTGTGCGTGTGGCCGTCCTGCTTCCATTGAAGCCGTGCTCGGCCGCCGCGGCACCCCGAGGCGCGGGGCGGTGCACGAAGGCTCCGGGGCTCAGCGTGGAGAGGTGGACGGCGGCGCTCAGGACACATCCGATGTCTTGGGCATCTCGCCCTTCGTCGTCTTCGTGTCGATCACGGAGAACGCCGCCCCTTGCGGATCGCTCAGCGTCGCGAACCGGCCGAACGGACTGTCCATCGGCCCGAATCGCAACACCCCGCCGCGCTCGGTCGTCTTCGCCACCGCCGCGTCGCAGTCCGCGACGGCGAAATAGATGTTGAGGTACGGCGACACTTCGGGCGGGAATTCGTCCGTCATCCCCATACGCCCCAGGACCGGGGTGTCACCGAGGTTGAACAGAGTGAAGTCGATTGCCTCATCCGCCAGGCGCTTTACGCCGTACGAGAAGACGGCGGGGAAGAAGGCATCGGCCTTCTCCGGCTCCCGCGTGAACACCTCGGCCCAGCAGTACGCACCGGGCTCGGCCGTTTTCCCGAAGCCTTGGTGGGTGCCCGCCTGCCATACCCCGAAGGTGACACCGCCGGGGTCGCGGGCGATGAGCATCGAACCGAAGTCGCCCACCTGCATCGGGCCCATCAGCACCTCGCCCCCGTTGTCACGGATCCGGCCGGCCGTGGCGACGACGTCCGGCGACGCGAGGTACAGACACCACGCCGGCTTCTCCTCCTCGCCCTCCTGGCCCGGCATCGGGGGCACGACGGCGGCCACCGCCTTTCCGCCGGAGTACGCCTCTGTGTAATTGCCGAACTCCGTCGACGCCTCGCCGAACGTCCAGCCCAGTACGTCACCGTAGAAGCTCTTCGCGCCCTCGATGTCGGTGAACATCGCATCGGCCCAGCACGGCGCGCCCTCAGGTGGTACAGCCATGGCTCCGCCCTTCCCTGCTCGATGCTCGATGATTGGTAGCTCGATGGTCGATCCGGTTCGTGGCCGGTCCGGTCCATGGTCGATCGATGGCCGGTCCGCCTTTTCACGCTGGTCAGTCGGCGCAGCGTGGTATGCCATTCGCGCGTACCCCCACTCTGCACCGCCCCCGAGGCATGCGATGGGATGGGGTGGTGCTGCACGCGCAGCCGATCGCACACAGAGAGAGCAAAAAGGGGGATTTGTGGCAGGTAGCCAGAACGTGCGGAAGTTCGCACGGGCGATGTCCGAAAACACGGAACTCCGCGGGGCCGCCGAGGAGGAGCTGCGACGCCGTAGCGGACTCGACGTCGGCCGGCTGACGGAGGAGGCCGGCGAGGCCGCTGCCGGTGTGGCGAGGGAGTCGCACGGCGACGGCATGGACCCCGCCGACTTCCCGGCCGCCCGTGAGCAGGGCGGCAGCATCGACACGATCATGACGCAGCAGACCGTGCCGCTGGACGAGGCGCGGGAGGTACTCAACCGCAGTGAGCAGCGCCGCGAGGGCGGACAGAAGGTCCATGCGATCTGCCCGATGGTCATTCCGCGGGGCCGCTCGTTCCTGAGCATGCTGCCGGTGTTGCTGCTGTTGGTGGTGGGGGCAGTGGGCAGCACGGTCGTTGCCGCGGCCGGCGGCAGTTCGTTCACCCACCCGCTCTTCGGGATCCATTACTGGGTGCTGTCGGTGGCGGCGGTCGGCTTCGTGTGGTGGCGCCAGGGCATGGTGATGGTGCCGGACGGCTGCCAGGCGCTGATCACCCGCTTCGGGAAGCTGGAGCAGGTGGTCGGTCCGGGCCGGGTGATCCTGCTCAACCCGTGGAAGCGGGTGTCGTACATCATCAACACGACCCGCGAATACCCCTTCAACGCACCGGTGCGCGAGGCCCCGACCAAGGGCGGGGTGAAGGCTTCCATCGACCTGTTCATCCAGTTCCGGATCAGCGACCCGGTGGAGTTCGTCTACACGCTGGGTGCGGTGCGCGGCTTCGAGGAGAAGCTGAGCAATGCGGTCAGCGAGACCATCCGCAGCCTCATCTACGAGCAGGAGGCCGCGGGGATCTACGACATGGTGGGCGAGGACACCGGCCGGCTGCTGGAGCAGCTGAACCAGCAGTTCCGGCCGGCGGTGGAGCTGGCCAACGCCAACATCACCCACGCCGAGCCGTCCGACCGCGCGTATCGCATGGACTTGGCGGCACCGGAAATGGTGCGGGTCGCCAAGGACGCCTACACCTATGAGTACGCGCTCCACCTGCGCAAGGAGCAGGACGAGGGTGACCTGACCAAGGAGCTGGCCTCCCGTCAGGAGACGCTCTCCGCGATCATGGCGGATATCGCGCAGTACCAGGCGCAGATGGATACGGCCGTGGAGCGGGAGACCAACCGGGCCGAGGCGCTGGCCCGGCAGCGGTATGTGCAGGCCGAGTCGGAGGCGAAGGCCAATGCGGCGCTGCTGGAGGCACAGGCGCTGGACATCCGCGCGGTGACCGCGGCGGAGGCCCCGGAGATTCTGGAGTACCGCTACCAGCAGCAGGTGCTGGACACGCTCGAAGAGGTCGCGGACCATCTGCCCCGGCTCGTGCGGATCGGCGGCTCGTCCGGCACCGATGGCGCCGCGGGGGTCGACTTCCTGGCGCTCGCACGGGAGTTGGTCGGCGAGCGGGGTACGGAGCTGTTCTCGGACGAGGACATGGCCGCCGTCCGCGCACGCCTGGCGGAGGTCACCGACCGGATCTCCGGGCGTGAGGAAGAGATCGCCGCTCTGCTGGAGGCCGAACGGCCGACCGTACCCGCCGTTGCCGGCGGGCTCGCAGAAGCAGCGGACGCACCGGCAACACCAGAGCACGCACCGGCAACACCGGAGCACGGGAACGCAGCCGAGGGGGCCGCGCAGTGAGCACCACACGCAATCGCAGGTCGGTCATCTCCGAGGAAGTGGCCCCCTGGAGTGAGATCCGCCAGCTGCTGCGCGGCGGCGAGGCGGGCAAGCTGATTCCCGTCATCATCCCCCGCCAGCACCGCAGGCTGTGGTGGTTGCTGCTGCTGTGGCTCGGGGTGTTCGCGCTGCTGACCGGCGTCATGCTGAACCTCGGGGAATCGGACGGCGCGGCCGGCGTCGCGTCCGGCGTACTGGCCGTCCTCAGCTACGTCTGCGGGGCGCTCCTGGTGCTCTCCGGCCTGCTGTGGTGGTGGCGCTCGTCCATCGCCGAGATCGAGCAGGGCACGAACGGCGTCCTCACCCGCTACGGCGCGGTGACCCGCACCCTGGATCCCGGCCGGCACTACCTGTGGCACCCGTGGTCGCGCGTGGACTTCGTGGTGGACACCGCCACCGAGATCCCGTACTCGGCCCCGGTGGTGGCCTGCCCCACCCGGGAGAACGTGCCGCTCCGCTCGATCGAGTTCTTCCTGAAGTTCAAGATCACCGATGCGGTGCTGTTCGTACGGACCATCGGGGCGGGCAACTTCGACCTGGTGCTGTCCAGCGCGGTGCAGGACGCCATCCGCCAGCGCGGCCGAATGGTGCAGACCGAGCGCGCCTACGACCTGCGTGGCTCGGATGTCGCCGATATGCAGGAGCTCCTCAACCGCCAGCTCACCCGCTACGGAGTGCGCATCACGGGCTCCAACATCCCCGACGTCCAGCTACCCGCCCAGTACCAGCAGCACCTCGCCACCCAGGAACGAGTCGCCAAGGAACGGACCGCCTACGAGCAGGAGTGGGGCCTGACGCGTAAGCGCCGCATCGACAGCCTGCAGATGGACATCGAGCGGGCGAAGAAGGTGCGCGACGCGCGCATCGTCGAGGTGAAGGCCGCACTCAACAAGGCCCGTGAGGCGGTGGCCCAGCTCCTGGAGGAGCAGGAGACCAACGCGCAGAAGGTCCGCTTCGAGATCGAGACCCGTGGCCGCAGCGGGCTGATCTCCGCCGAGAACGAGGCCCGCGCCCAGCGCCGCCTCGCACAGGCGTACCGCGACAACCGCGCGGTGCTCCAGTACGAACTGGCCCGCCGGCGACTCGAAGTCGGCGCGATCCTCGCCGGTAGGGCCCCGCAGCCGGTGGTCGTCCGCACCGACGGCACAGGCACCGACACCTCGGCGCTCTCCACGCTGCTGACCGCCCAGCTGCTGCCGCGACTGACGGCCTTGCCACCGGTGAATGCGGCTCGCCGCCCGGCGGACGACGAATAAGGCGCCCGCACAAGCGGTGGCCGGTGAGAACAACCAATCTCCGTTCTCGTTCTCACCGGCCCCGTGCGGCAGGACACACCAGCAAGTCCGTCACAGCGGTAGCGCCTTGGACACTGATTCGATGCATTGGTTCGATGCATCGGCTCGATGCATTGATTCGATATATGTCAACATAGATGCATGTCGAATGCCGAGGTGTTGCCGTTGCTGGAGCCGGAAGTCGCGCCATGCTGCCCGCCGCTGACCGAGCGGCCGCTGACCGCCGAGGAGGCGGTTCGCACGGCCGCTATGTTCAAGGCGCTCGGCGATCCGGTCCGGCTGCGCCTGTTCTCGCTGGTTGCCTCCCATGAGGGCGGCGAGGCATGTGTGTGCGACATCTCTGACGTGGGCGTATCCCAGCCCACCGTGTCCCACCATCTGAAGAAGCTCCGCGAGGCGGGGCTGCTGACCTCCGAGCGGCGCGGCACCTGGGTGTATTACCGCGTCGAGCCGTCCGTGATGGCCGCCATGGGCCAGATGCTCGGGCGGGCCACGGCCTGAGCTCCGAGCCGGGGCCCGACCGCACTGCGCCGGGCGAGGCAGCCGAGGCAGTGCATCAACTTTCCCGCATCCGAGCGGTCTGGATCTAGGTCTGGGTCTGGGTCTAGGTCTAGGTCTAGGTCTAGGTCTAGGTCTAGGTGCCGAACTTCCCGCGCCAGGCCAGGGACACGTAGACCAGGGCGACCAGGACCGGCACCTCGATCAGCGGGCCGACGACGCCGGAGAGCGCCTGGCCCGAGGTGACGCCGAAGGTGGCGATGGCGACCGCGATGGCCAGCTCGAAGTTGTTCCCCGCTGCCGTGAAGGCGAGGGTCGCGGTGCGGTCGTATGCGAGGCCGAGGCCCTTGCCGAGGGCGAAGGTGCCGAACCACATGATCGCGAAGTAGGCCAGCAGCGGGACCGCGATCCGGGCGACGTCCAGCGGCTGCGAGGTGATCGTCTTCCCCTGGAGCGCGAAGAGGATGACGATCGTGAACAGCAGGCCGTAGAGGGCGAACGGGCCGATCTTCGGCAGGAAGTTGCTCTCGTACTTCTCGCGGCCCAGCTTCTTCTCGCCGAGGCGGCGGGTGAGGAAGCCGGCGAGCAGCGGGACGCCGAGGAAGATGACGACGTTGAGGGCGATCTTCCACATCGGGATGTCCAACTGCTCGCCCCCGCCCAGGCCGAGCCAGCCGGGGAGCAGGTCGAGGTAGAGCCAGCCGAGCAGGCCGAAGGCGATGACCTGGAAGACGGAGTTGAGGGCGACGAGGACGGCGGCGGCCTCGCGGTCGCCGCAGGCCAGGTCGTTCCAGATGATGACCATGGCGATGCAGCGGGCGAGGCCGACGATGATCAGGCCGGTGCGGTACTCGGGCAGGTCCGGCAGGAAGATCCAGGCCAGCGCGAACATCACGGCCGGGCCCAGGATCCAGTTGATGACCAGCGAGGAGACCATGAGCTTGCGGTCGCCGGTGACGGCGTCGAGTTTGTCGTAGCGGACCTTGGCCAGCACCGGGTACATCATGATCAGCAGGCCGACGGCGATCGGCAGCGAGATACCGCCGATCTCGACCTTGGCCAGGGCGTCGTTCAGGCCGGGGATGAGCCGGCCGAGGCCCAGGCCGAGCCCCATGGCGATGAGGATCCACACCGCGAGGAAGCGGTCGAGTGTGGAGAGTTTGGCGACGACGGAGGGGGCTTCCGCCGTCGCGGGGGCTTCGGTGCGGGTCACGGGCAGGACCTCTTCCGGTCGGCGGCGGTACGGGCGTGCTCGGCCAGCTCGGTGAACTGCCCGGCGAGGGCGGCGATGACGTCGGGCCGCAGCTGGTAGTAGGTGAACCGGCCGCATGGCTCGGTATCCACCACGCCCGCCTCGCGCAGCACTCTGAGGTGGTTGGAGAGGTTGGTCTGCCGTGCGCCGGTCTCCTCGACCAGGTGCGTGGTGCACAGCGTCTCGTGGGCGAGCAGGGTCACGATCTTCAGCCTGAGCGGGTCGGCCAGCACCCGGATCAGATCAGCATCGACTGACGTCATCATGGACTGATACTGTCACATCACTCCGGACTGATATCGCGAAGGAAGAACCGATGTCCTCCACCACTGCCGCGTCCGTGCTGTTCGTCTGCATCCACAACGCCGGACGGTCACAGATGGCCGCCGGATTCCTCGCCCACCTCGCCGGTGACCGCATCGACGTCCGCTCCGCCGGCTCCGTCCCGGCCGACCAGGTCAACCCGTCCGCCGTCGAAGCGATGGAGGAGGTCGGCATCGACATCGCCGACCAGCGGCCGAAGGTCCTGACCCCCGAGGCCGTCCAGGCATCCGACTACGTCATCACCATGGGCTGCGGCGACGCCTGCCCGGTCTTCCCCGGCAAGAAGTACCTCGACTGGGCCCTGGAAGACCCCGCGGGCAAGGGCGTCGAGTCGGTCCGGCCGATCCGCGACGAGATCAGGACCCGCGTCGAAGCACTGATCGCCGAGATCGACGCGAAGCCGGACGCGTGAGCGCCCGGCCCGACGGCAATGACGTACGCGGCCTGTCCCGCTACACCGCGTTGCCCGGCTCTGCCGCTTCGGTCGCCGCGTACGGGTGGACGTAACCCGTCTTGTCGAAGGGCGTGAACCAGCGCTCGATGTCCAACACTCCGGCTTCCGGCTGCGCGCCGTCGGCGCCCTCGTCGGTATCGTCCGTGGCCCCTTCGTACAGCCACTCGTCATCGGAGTCTTGATAGGCCTCGTCGGCGAAGACTTCCCAGGCCGAGGTGATCTCGTCGGTCAAGAGGCCGTAGGCGTCCAGCACGACCTCGGCCTCGCGCAGGAGGAACCTCAGGAGGAACTCCTCGGCCACGCAGCTCAGTTGCACGAAGTCCTCGCGCGTGAGGCGTCCGGTGAGCGATACGGCGGTCACGAGGAAGCGGCGTGCGAACAGGGCCGTGTACTGCGCGGCGAGCCGGTCCGGCAGATCTTCGAGCAGCCAAAGGGGCCCGTCGCATTCCTCGACGGTCCCTCCCCCCTCGCCGAGCGCTTCGACATCGTCGAAGAGCTGGTCCACGAGGAGATCGATGGCGTACACCAGGGCTCCGGCGGCGAGTTCCGCGTGGTCACGGCCGATGCCGGACTCGTCGTCTTCGCACCAGCCGAAGGAGCCGAGACCGAATGCCGTGAGGCGCGGCGCCAGCGCGCTGATTTTGGCGCGCATGGCCTCGACCTCCTCGTCGGTGAGCCGCACGGCAGTGGCTTCCGCCCTCGCCTGGGCATGCTGAGCCGCGCGTGCCGCGGGATCGGCGGGCGGCGCGTCCGGGCCGTCCGCGGCGTCCAGGCTCTGCTGCGCGAGCTCCGGGTGAAGCTCGACCTCACACTTCGTGATCTTCCACTCGCCGAGCAGTTCCGACTGCTTCAAGAACTCACCGACGACTCCGCGCACAGCATCCTCGGCGGCTTCCAACGCCGGTGCGTCCACGAACAGCTTCAGCAGGGCCCCGCCGGAGTAAGCCGCCAAAATGGAATCGACGATCTCGACTTCCATGCCGTCGGGTCCCTCGACCGTATCGACCGCATCGATGCCCTTCCGGAGCAGGAAGAGGACGCCCTCTCTCTGCAGGGCATCCAGTTCAGGGGCGCCGTCCGGAAGGCACGTGTCCACGCTCACCACATATGTCACGCGGCCCATCGTGCCCGAGCAAGGCTGCCCCACGGGCGGGAATGCGTCCTCTCACCAGCTGGGGCTTGTCCGATGGGTCAGGGCCGGGGCCGGGCGATGAGCACGGCGACGTCGTCGTGATCGTCCGGATCGCGCAGCGCGTCGAGGAGCCGGTCGCAGGTGTCCTCCAATGTTGGGTCGGGGATGCCGAGCAGATGGAGGAGAAGGTCCAGGCGCTCATCGATGGCGTGGTGGCGGGTCTCGACCAAACCGTCGGTGTAGAGGACCAGTTGGTCGCCCGGACACAGGCTGAAGGTGGTGGCTTCGAACGGGACACCGCCGACGCCGAGGGGCACGCCGGTGGGCAGGTCGAGCAGTTCGGGGGGCTTGCCGGTGCGTATCAGGACGGGGGGCAGGTGTCCGGCGACGGCGATGTGGCATTCGGCGCGATGCGGGTCGTAGACGACGTAGGCGCAGGTGGCGTACTGCTCCAGGCCGGTGGTGATCTTGTCGATGTGGTGCAGCACCTCGGTCGGCGGGATGTCGAGGTCGGCCAGGGTGGAGGTGGCGGTGCGCAGGCGTCCCATGGCGGTGGCGGCGTTGATGCCACTGCCCATCACATCGCCTACGACGAGCGCGGTCTTGTCCTGTAGGAGGGGGATGACATCGAACCAGTCGCCGCCGACTTCACTGGTGGTTTCGGCGGGCTGGTAGCGGGTGGCGATCTCCAGCCCCGGCTGTTGCGGTGGGCGGTCCGGGAGCAGGCTGCGCTGGAGGGTCACGGCCGTGTTGCGCAGGCTTTGGTACAGGCGGGCGTTGTCGATGCACACCGCGGCCCTGTCGGCCAGCTCACCGGCCAGGGTGAGGTCGTCCTCGTCGAAGGGCAGCGGGTTGCGGGCGCGGGTGAGGCCCAGCGCGCCCAGTACCTCGCCGCGGGCGATCAGCGGCGTCGTGAGATAGGTGTGGATGCCGGCGCGGGCCAGCAGGGCGGCGGCCTCGGGGTCACGGGCGATGCGTGACAGGTCCCGCTCATCGACATGGGGTACCAGGACGGGGCGACCGGTACGCACGCATTGCGTGACCAGTCGGTCGGGTCCGTAGCTGGCGAAGTGGCCGGGCGGGTCGGCGGCGCGGACCGCCTCGGTGGGATAAGCGGCTTTCACCGCGAGGGCCCGGAAGACCGCATGACGGTCGCCGGGCGTCGTGGGCCGGCGGTCCGCCAGGACGGAATCCAGGATGTCCACCGCCGCTACGTCGGCGAGCTCGGGCACGGCGACGTCGGCCAGCTCGCGGGCGGTGCGGTCCACCTCCAACGTGGTGCCGATACGGGCGGAACCTTCGGCGATCATGGCCAGGCGGCGCCGGGCGCGCGCCGCCTCTGTTGCCGCACGGTGCCGGTCGGTGACATCCACCAGCAGACCGGCCACCCCAAGAACCCGCCCGCCGGGGTCCTCAAGCCGGTAGTACGAGACCGACCACGCATGATCGTGGTCGGGGTCGGCGGGCGTACGTCCCACGGTGTACTCATCGACCAGCGGCCTTCCGGACGCCAGGACCTGCCGCAGCGCCGCCTCGATCGCATCGACCTCCAGGAAAGGCAGCACCTCGCGGACCGACCGGCCGATATGCGCCTCGGCGGGGACGCCGTTGATCCGCTCCAGCGCCGGGTTGACGGCCAGGTAACGCAGGTCGGTGTCCAGGACGGCCAGCCCGATCGGGGACTGCGAGACCAGTCGCGTGGACAGGGCCACATCACGTTCCACCTGGCGCAGGACCGCCTCGTCGGTGGCGATGCCCAGGGCGTAGAAGTCACCCCGGTCGTCCAGCAGCCGCATGTTGCGGAACTCCACCAGCCGGGTACTGCCGTCCTTGTGCCGTACGGGGAAGGCTCCGGCCCAGCTCCGGCCCGTCCCCATCACCTCGGTGAACAGCCTGATCACCAGGTCCAGGTGCTGCTCGTGGACCAGCAGCCGCCCCGCGAACTCGCCCAGCGCCTCCTGCGCGGTGTAGCCGAACAGCTCCTCGGCCTGCGGACTCCACAGCACGATCCGCCCGTCGGCGTCCAGCAGCACCGCCGCGACACCGAGCAGATCCAGCAGCCCACTCCGCTGCGCCGCCCCAGGGACCGACCAGTCGCCTGCGGAACCGAAGGGGCCGGCTGTACTCATCCCAGGCACTCCCTCCGCCTGCCGGCGCGACATACGGTCCCGCACCGGCTTCAGGCTGTGGCCTGTGTCCCCTGCACCTCGCAGTCCTTCCATGGTCCCCCCGGACCTGGGTGACCGCGCAGTCTCGTCGCGATCCGGCACACCCGCGTCCTCGGCGGACCGGCGGACGGCCGCCACCGGTGAGCGCGGCCGTGAAGAGAAACCGGCGCGCTGCGCACCGAGCTCGCCGACGCGGGCGTCACGGTACGGTCGGCCTCCTGGCGGAGCGTGACCGAGGAAGCACCCGCCGGGCCGCCTCTTCCCGCGAGACAACCAGGGGCACTCCGGCCGGCGCAGTGGTGGTCATGACGTACTTGATCTGCATCGGTGTCCGCGCTGTCCGAGCCGCGGGTCGGTGCCCGTGCGCAGCGCTTACAGGCCTTGCGCGAGGAGGAGTTCGTGCGCCAGTCGGGCGCCGCGTGCCGCCTCTTCCGCCGACTCGTCCCGTGTCGGGATCTTCTCCAGACCCTGCGCGAGGGTCCGGACCGCGTCCGCCAAGGTCCGCACCTGTGCTTCCAGCTGACTCAACCGAGCCTCGTCGCTGTGCGCGCCTTCGGTGGACCTGGCTTCCTCGCTGTGCGCGCCCGGGGTGATCGGACGCGTTCCGGTGTTCGGCTCGTAGGAGCGATTCGCGGTCATGTCGGGGTCCTCCTGGCCGATTGTGCGGATTTCAAGGAGTCCCCCCGCGTCCTCACTTCCAGACTGGTCCCCCTCCGGCCGCCAGTGGAGGGCCGAAGGTCCCTGCCCTGGACATCCGCCCGGCAAGAGCCCACATCACGCATCGCTCCAGGTGTCGTCGGTTGCGTAGGAGAGGTAATCGGAGACGAAAACCGCGCCGTCCGCCCTTCGGCACAGCTGCTCGATGCTCGGGATCAGGCTCTTGACCTCGACGGATCCCCCCACGGTGGCCTGCCTCCCCCCGCAAGGGATCGGCTTCCGGGACCACACCCATCGGACGCCCCACGGCATCCACGACGGGCTCTGCGGTCACATCGTACGAGCGGATCGCGGCAGTCGACCGAGCCTCCGCCTCTCCATCCCCACGTCGATCCGGTCCCGACTGAATGAGCCGACCGGCCCCCTTCGGAGACATACGGCCAGGTGCCAGGGCTGCTGTCCGGGCAGGTGGCGGTGCGAGCCGGCAGTCCGTATCACGGCCACCCACCGGGCAGCACCCGGGCACGGATGCGGTGGGTGCCGGCAACGCCGACACCCACCGGTCGTAGGACGTTCCGGAGATCAGAGCGAGGTGCGGAAGGGTCCGGTCACTTCGTAGGTGATGCCGCCGCTGCTGGAGCCGGAGGTGCCACGCTGGGAGGAGAAGTACAGGCGGTTGCCCGCGGGGTTGAACGCCGGGCCGGTGATCTCGGAGGAGGACTGGCCGGTGACCCGCAGGAACGGGGCGACGACGTCGCCGGGGGTGATGATGCAGATCTCCAGGTTGCCGCCGTCCTCAGCGACGTAGAGGTCACCGACGGCGGCAGCGGTGATGTTGTCCACGCCGGTGAGCGGGGCGCCGGCGACGTTGTCGTCGTAGACCACCGCGATCGTGTTGGCGGACGCGTTGTAGGCCCAGACGCGGTTGTCGCCCTTGGTGGTGAAGTAGCAGATGTCGGAGCGGTAGTGGCAGCCCTCGCCGCCGTTGAACAGCTTGGCTCCGGAGACCTGGTCGCGGGTCGGGGTGGGGCTGCCGTCCGGGTCGGGCACGTTCGCCCAGGACAGCACGCCGGAGACCTCCTTGAGCACCTGCAGGGTGCCCGAGGACAGATTGCCCCAGGTGGTGGGCACGAACCGGTAGAAGCAGCCGTCGGTCTTGTCCTCCGTCAGGTAGATGACCTTCCGGACCGGGTCGGCAGCGGCGGCCTCATGGTTGAACCGGCCCATCGCGGGCCGCTGGACCGCGGCACTCGCACCCCACGGGTCGGTCTCGTAGACATAGCCGGTGTCGACCTCCTCGCAGGAGAGCCAGGTGTTCCACGGGGTGGCGCCCCCGGCACAGTTGCGGTTGGTGCCGGACAGGATGCTGTACGCGCCGGTGATCGCTGCGCTGCTGTTGAACTTCACCGCGCTGGCGCCGCCCGCGGAGCTGCCGACCTCGGCGTTGGAGACATAGATCCATCCCGATCCGTCGGCGAAGCACGCACCGCCGTCGGGGGCCTGGTGCCAGGTGTAGCCGGTGCCCGACACGGTCTGGGTCGAGCGGGCGATCACCCGGCTGGTGAAGCCCGCCGGAAGCATGATGCCGTTGGCGTCGGCCGACTGCAGAGACCCGTACGGGCTGGGGCCGGGGAGTGCGGGATAGGCGGCCGCCTGCCGCCAGAGCGAACCGGAGAAGGCTGCCGCGCCGACGCCGATGGCGGCGGCACGAAGAAGACTACGGCGTTCCACATCTGCTCCTTCGTCGAAGACGAACGGTGTTTGGTTGAGCGCCGCCGACTGGTCACGCTGAAAACTACGGCCGCCGCGCCGGTCCGATCAGGGCCCCGGAAGAGAACTCCTGTCGGCCGACTCGTGAGTAAGGGGAACGCAGAACGATCAGGCAGTTCACCAGGTGAACGGCAGGGAATCCCAGGACCACTTGGGAGAAACACCGGATCGTCTGCGGCCGGGGCCGGCGCCCTCTCCGCTGACCTCTGTCCTTCAGGGGAAGCCGCGCGTAGATTTCAGATTTCGACGTCGTGATCACTACGGGGGGGGGAAGACGTGGACTGGGGGACTCTTGTCGCGACGGTCAGCGGTGGCTCCATTGCCATCTCTGGCACCGTTCTGGCTGACTACCTGCGGAATCGCCACGAAGATGACCGCGGACTGGGAGCGCGGCGGCGGGCGGTGTACATCGAGTTCATCACCGCCGCCGGCGTGTGCCACGCGCGGTTGCGGCAGATCGCCCAAGCCCCCGGCGCCGAAGCCGACCTGGACACCGCCAGCCGCGCGGCACTGAGCGATGCCGGGATCTACGAAGTGCGCGAACGGCTGTTCATCGACGCGACCACCGCCGTCGCCAGCGCCGGGCAGGCGATGTTCGAGCAGCTCCGCGCTCTTCAACACGCGGTTGCAGCAGGCGCTTCGCTGACATCATCCGCCTTCCATGACGCCTACCACCCGTACATCGGCACTGTCTGGGCCTATCGGCTCGCAGTGCGCAATGAGCTGGACGGCCGGTCTCTCTCGCCCGAGGCTTTCGGCTGGGGCGAGTGGGACGGCAAGGACCGATGCCCGATGTGCCAAGGGGCGGTCGCCACGGGAGTGTGAACGATGGGCTCCCGGCTGCGGCCCCGGCCCCCTCAGCCCCGGTCGCAGGTGTGGCATCCCCGTCCCGCCTGCGGCCGCCGTGTACGGCAACGACAGCGCTCAACTCACCATCTGCGTACGCCCGTCAGGGCTGACCCGCCTCATGTGTCAGTCCCTGTGAGTAAGGTCCATGACCATGGAACTACGGGGACGCACTGTTGTGCTGTACGGGGATTTCCACTCCATCGGGAAGGACGTGGCGCTACGCCGGCTGGAGGCGCTCGGCGCCCGGGTGGCGGACACGGTGACCGATCGGACGGACCTCATTTTTCTCGCCTTCGGTGAACGGTGTCCCATACCCCGCACCGAAGCGATGCTCCGCACACCGCAATTCGACGAGGAGGCGCTGCTGGGCATGCTGGGCATGCTGGAACGCGCGGAGGACACCGCCTCCGATGCCGCGGACACCCAGCCGCCGTTCCTGTCACCGACCGCCCTCGTCTCCGCAGCCGGGTCCGATGCGCTGCGTGCCCTTCTGGACGGCGCCGACTGGTCCGCCTTCACCCCGAACCGCGATCTGCCGACGCTGCGTGCCCGCCTCACCGATCTGGAGCGCGACGAGGGCGTGACCGACGCCCACCGTCTGGCCACCCGCCGGCTGCGCGACTCCGGCGAGGCGACGCTGCTCCACCCGTACGGCCATGACGTGGAGATCGTGGGCCACGCACTGAGCCCGGACGGCCGCTACCTCGCCACCGGCAGCTGGGTCGGCGATGACTACCACGCGGGCGGTGTCCTGCAGATCTGGGAGGTCGCCACCGGACGGTGCGTCAACACCGTCCCGCACATCGACGGCGGCGTCGGATGGCCCGACTACGGGCGGACGATCCAGTGGTCCGCCGACTCCACCCGCCTGGCGATGGCCTACTGCACCAACATGGTGGGGGTGTGGAGCCCTGCCGAGGGAGCCATGGGACCGATCGCGACGCTCTATGTGTCGGACGGCAACTCCCGCCCGTCGGAGTTCGCGCTCTCCCCCGACGGGCGGAGCGTCTACTCCCACTGCGGCACGAATGGCGACGGCGGGCTGCAGGGCTGCCTCGTCCCGCTGGACCGCGGCGAATTGGCCTGGCTGCCCAACCACGTGACGACCGACCACCCGTACACCATGGCGCGGCGGCTCCCCGCGGCGGTGCGCGAGAAGTTCGACCGGATCGAGTCGCGCGACGACCCCGACGGCTTCAGGGTCGGGCAGTGGATCGAGCGCCCGGTCTGGTCGCCCGACGGCACCCGCCTGTTCGGTGCCAACGCCATCTGTGTGGACGCCGAGACCCGTCAGGTGCTCTGGTACGCCCACGCCAGGATCGCCCGACCCAGCCCGGACGGCCGCCTCGTCGCCGCCGTCACCGACCGCGGTCTGTTCTTCCGCGACGCGGCCGACGGCCGGATACGGTGCGGCCCGTTCGCGCTCGGCAGGCCCTGCTCGCTGCGCTGGGCCGGGGACACCAACCGGCTGGCCGTCCTGACTCCCGGTTCGGGCACCGCCGCGCCCGCCGTCCACATCTTCGACGACGACCGGCATGTCGGCAGCCTCTCGATTCCGCACCCGGAGTGGCAGGACGACGACAAGTGGAACGGTGACTGCAACGCCTGGGCCTGGGCGCCCGGCGGGGAGCGCGCCGCTTGCCTGACCTCCGAGGGCAGCGTCGAGGTGTGGTCCTTCACCGATCCCGCCCGCGCCCGGCGGCTGCGGGCCGTGCCCGCAGGCGGCGCCGACGCGGTGCACTGGGGCACCGACGACACCCTGGTTCTGGTCGGCAGCACCTGCGTCCGGTTCGTCCAGGCCGAAACCGGCGACGCCCTCGGCGACTTCACCTACCTACGGGTGCCGGAGGGGCCACGCCCCGTGGAGGGCGACGCCGCTGAAGAGTTCACGAGGCAGATCTTCGCCCTCGACGACCGCACCTGGGCCATGACGCTGGAGCCCGACACCGTCATCGCTCCGCCCGGCCGCAACGACGCACTGGACTCCGTCCTCACCTGGTCGGTGGGGCGCCGCCACGCCTGGCCGGTGCGGTGGGGCGAGCTCCAGGTGCTGCCGGACGCCCTGACCGCCGCCGACCTCCTCGACTCCGAGGACGGCGACATACTCCGGGAGTACCGCGAGGACCTGGCGCAGCCGGCGAACTCCGGCGAGCCCGCCCCGTGGCCGCCGCCGAACACCGCGAAGCTGGATGAGCTGTACGAGGCGGCGCACCGCGCCCTCGCCCACCTCGACCAGTACCGCTGGGGATTCGCCAGCGGCCCGTACCTGCGGGCCGCCGCCCGGCTGCGCGCCCGGCACGGCGCGCCGGAGGCCGCGATGGCGCTGGTCGAGGACATACCCGAGCTGGTGGACCGGATCGCCGCGGCGTCCGATGTCGCCGTGCTCCTCGCCCGCGCAGGGCTGACGAACGCGGCCCGCACCGCGTTCGACTGCGCCGAGTCCCTCATCGACGAGGTGACCGGGAAGGAGGTGAACGCCGACACCGCCTCCTCGTTCGGCGCCGCCTGCCACGCACTGGGCGACCCGGGGCGCGCCGAGGACTGGTTCCAACGCGCCCGTACGGCCATCACCGTCGAGCCCAACCCGTGGCAGGACCACCTGGCGGTCCTCCACGCGATGCTGGAGTGCGGACGCGAGGACCTGGCCCGCGACATCTTGGCGGATCGGCACAGCCACCCGCCGGCCGGCTACACCTCGGAGCCGGAGTGGCTGGTGTACCTGGTGCGCGGTGGCCGGATCGATCTGGCCCGCGAGTTCCAGCGGCTACCCGGTTGGGAGGTCCCCTACGAGGTGCTGACGGCGCTCGCCGAGGCCGGACGGCCCGACCTGCTGGAGGGGTGGGGTGAGCACAACTGGGCGGTCGGTGAGGAGCTCGTCGAGCGGGCCCGCCGGGCCTCCATGGTCGGTACCCCGCCGGTCCGGCCGCTGACGCCGACCGACCGGGACATCGAGGAGTTGGCCAAGGGCTACGCCGAGATACAGCACACTCCGCATGCCCAGCGACAGCGGCCCATCGAGTTGCTGATCCAGCGCGCCGCCGAGTGCGGGCATCTCTCCGCCGTGCTCGACCTGCTGAAACTGGTACCGCTCAGCGACGACTTCAACGACCGCCCGAGCGCCGCGTTCAGCGCGCTGTGGCTCGCCCTCACCGGGTTCAACCGCCCGCCGTGGTGACCGGCGGTGGGGCGGCCGGGTGAGGCCGCCCCACCCCACCAGCGAAGACACTCGGGGAGGCCGACCAGTCGGTCTAGTCACCACGCCCACTTGCGATCTCTGGGGGGAGACTGGATCCGACCAGCCCTGATGGCAACGACCATGGCCGCAGCCGCCTTTGGAGTGCTGAGTAGCAGATGACCAGCAATTCCGCCGATGCACCGACTCCCCCACCGCCGGGCGGTACCGGCAACGGGCCCGCCGTCTCCCGCCAGGAGTTCGACGCGCTGTTCGAGGCGGTCCGTACGTGGGGCCGCTGGGCTGACGCCGACCGCGGTGCCTGGAACCGGGTGACTCCGGGGCACGTACGGCGGGCCACCGCCCTGGTCCAGTCCGGAACGGTCGTCCCGTTGGCGCGCCCCTGGGACACGGCAGCCGGCCCGGACAACAGCAAACCCGCCTTGCACTACATGTCCGACCTCGGTGACGTCGAGGCTCCCGAACCCTCCACGCACAAGGACTTCATCGCCGTCGACTACCACGCCAAGGCCGTCAGCCATCTGGACGCACTGGCTCACATCGCCTACCGCGGGCAGCTCTACGACGGCCGCACAGCGCGCGAGCTCGTCGACGCCGGAGGTGCCCGCTTCGGTGCCGTATCAGCGCTTGGCCCGCTCGTGACCAAAGGCGTGCTCCTCGACCTGCCCACCGTTCTCGGGGGCACCTGGCTGGAACCCGGACGGGCGGTGCACGCCGAGGACATCGTTGCTGCGGAGAAGGCACTCGACGTGACGATCGGCGAGGGCGACGCGGTGCTGCTACGGTCCGGCAGCTTCCGCCGCCGCCGGGAACTGGGCGCCTGGGACCCCGACGCGGCGAGCGCCGGCTTCCACGTGGACGCCATGCCGCTACTGGCCGAGCGCGGCATCGCCCTGCTCGGCGGCGACGGCGACAGCGACGTACGGCCCTCGCCGGTCGACGGCCTGCATTCTCCGGTCCACGCGCTCGCCATCGCCGCGATGGGAGTGCCGCTCCTGGACAACCTCGACCTCGAAGCGCTCTCCGCCGCCGGCGCCGAGACGGGGCGTTACGAGTTCCTACTCCTTGTCGCTCCCCTGAACATCCCTGGCGGCACAGGCTCGCCCGTCAATCCGATCGCGGTGCTGTGACGGCCGGCCGGGCCACCCGCCCCTGGGTGAGAGCGCGATAAGTCCAGGTCACAGCCATTCCGGGAGCCGAACACCCGCAGGCCTCGCGGCACCGCCCGTGACCAGTACCGCTAAATCGACAAAGCCCTACAATTGGATCAAACAGTACAGCTGCCCGACATTCGGGTGGCCATAGCGGCGCGCGCTGATATGGGAAGTGGTTCGGATGGGGCTCGTGGGAGAGGACATCAGCCCCGTACGTGCCCGTGAGCGGTTCCTTCGCGAGGGGACGGTCGAGGGAGCCGTGCGAAGCCCGATCCTGAGTTCGTGGCAGCGTTCCCGATCCCTGGGGCTCTCACCGGAAGGATGCGAGCTCCCCTTCTCGCAGGATCTCGACCTGAACGGCCGGCTCGTCCACGCCGCCGGACCCGTGCTGGACCGACTGCAGGCCCGGTTCGCGGGCAGAAACATGAATGTGTCCCTTGCCGACGGACACGGCGCAGTGCTGCAACGCCGCTTTGGCGAAGCCTCGCTCGTCAGAAATCTGGCCCCGATCCAGAGTGTCCCGGGCTTCGTGTTCGCCGAGCGGTTCGGCGGGACCAACGGCATCGGTCTGGCACTCGCGGAACGGCAGCTGATCAACGTTTACGGCGCGGAACACTTCGCCGAACGCTCCCAGTCAAGTGCATGCTGCGCAATTCCCATCCGGGACCCGCTCAGCGGCCGCATAGAAGGCGTCCTCTGCTTCGGCTTTCCGCTCACCGATGCGGATATGGCGCTGAACACCGTGATCCAAAAGGCAGCCGGCGCCATCGAACGGCGGCTGCTGGAGCAGAGTTCGATGCGGGAGCGCGCCTTGCTCCAGGCGTACCTCGACGCCAGGCGCCGCGCGCCGACCGGCGATCCGTCCGGCAACGGGCAGCCGGGCGAGCTCGCCGAGAGCGGAATGGACTGGCGTGATCAGCTGATCCTCAAGGAGAAGGCCGCCGATCTGATCTCCTCGGCCCAGCGAGCCGCCGTCGAGGTAGCGCTGCCCAGTGGCCGGCGGGTCACTCTGGTGAGCCGGCCGGTCACAAGTCCCTCGGGGGTGGAGGGCCTGGTCATCGAAGCGGTCCTGCCCGCATGGCATCAGCGCCTCGCCGTCCCCACCGAAGCCGGCACCTCGCCCGGCGCCCTGGCCCAGCAGGTCCTCGCCCCCACCGTCCCGCCGCCGGTCCCGCTGCCCGGGCCCCTTCCCGACACCGTACTCAGCCGGGCGGCCACGACGGCCCGCGCGCCCGGCAGGCCCGGCACACCCCCCGAGCCCGGTACCCCCGGCACCACCGAAAGCACCGCCGCCGGTGCGACCAGTGGCCTGGTGCTGGTGGGCGAGCCGGGCGTGGGCAAGTACGCCGTGGCGGCCCGACGCCGCCTGGAGCTGCTGTCCGAGGCCAGCACCCGTATCGGCACCACCCTGGACGTGAGCCGCACGGCCCGGGAACTCGCCGAGATGGCCGTCCCGCGCCTGGCCGACTTCGTCACGATCGACCTTCCCGAGGCGGTACTGCGCGGCGACGAGCCGACCGACCCCCGCACCGACCTCTACCGCACGGTGGTCCACGGCATTCGCGAAGACTGCCCCTTCTACCCTGCCGGTGGACGGGTCGACCTCCGCCCCACCACGCCCCAGCTCCGTTCTCTGGCCAGCAGGCAGCCGGTACTGGAGCCCGACCTCAGGGCTGCCGCAGGCTGGATCGCCCAAGATCCCGCACACGCCCAGCGCCTCCTCGACCACAGCGTCCACTCCCTCATCGCCGTCCCCCTGGTCGCCCGCGGCATCGCGCTGGGCATCGCAAGCTTCTACCGCTCGCGGGACCCCGCCCCCTTCGGGGACGACGACCGTTCGCTGGCCCAGGAACTCGCCACACGGGCTGCCATCTGCATTGACAACGCCCGCCGTTACACCCGCGAACACACCATGGTCCTCGCTCTGCAACGCAGCCTGCTGCCGAGCAGCTTCCCCGAGCAGAGCGCCGTCGAAGTCGCCCACCGCTATATGCCTGCCGAGTCCGGAGTCGGCGGAGACTGGTTCGACGTCATTCCCCTCTCCGGCACCCGCGTCGCCCTCGTCGTCGGGGACGTCGTCGGCCATGGGATGCACGCCGCCGCCACCATGGGCCGGCTGCGCACCGCCGCGCGCAACTTCGCCGAACTGGACCTCCCCCCGGACGAGGTCCTCACACACCTCGACAATCTCGTGGGGCGCCTCGACCGGGACGAGGGCGGTACGGAGCCCTCCACCGGCATCATCGGCGCCACCTGCCTGTACACCATCTACGACCCCACCTCGCAGCAGTGCGTCATGGCCCGAGCCGGCCACCCCCCACCCGCGCTGGTCCGCCCCGACGGCACCGTCTTCTTCCCCGAACTACCCGCCGGCCCACCGCTGGGCCTGGGCGGCCTGCCCTTCGAGACCGCCGAATTCCATCTCCCCGAAGGCAGCCAGATCGTCCTCTACACCGATGGGCTCATCGAAGACCGCCACCGCGACTTCGACACGGCCCTCGAACAGCTACGCCGTGCCGTGGCTCACCCGAACCGCCCACCCGAGGACACCTGTGAGGCAGTTCTGCGGACCGTGGTGCCCCATCACCCCGCCGACGACATCGCACTGCTCGTCGCCCGCACCCACGCCCTGGACCCCCACCGGATCGCCACCTGGGACCTGCCCGCCGATCCGGCGCTCGTCTCCGGTATCCGCGCCGCCGTGACGCACCGCCTGGCCGAATGGGGGCTGGACGATGTCGCCTTCGCCACCGAACTCCTGCTCAGCGAGCTGGTCACCAACGCCATCCGCTATGGCAACGGACCCATCCAGGTACGCCTGCTCTACGACCGCACGCTGATCTGCGAGGTCTCCGACACCAGCAGCACCGCACCGCATCTGCGCCACGCGGCCACCACCGACGAGGGCGGCCGCGGCCTGTTCCTCGTCGCGCAACTCACCCGGGCCTGGGGCACCCGCTACACCGCGAACGGCAAGGTCATCTGGGCCGAATGCGCTCTGGAGGTGCCCGGTGGAATGCCCGGCACCGTCGAGAGTTATTTCGACGACATTCCCGCCATCTAATAGCCCATCCGGCATCAAAGTGAACGGTGGCCGTAGCATGGCGGAAATGCGGTAACCGGTGCCGGTAATGACATCGCGAGACCACATAACACGGCGCAATCACCACCGCTAAACGCTCAGCAGCATTGCCGATTCAGTCGGGAAGTACCAGGCCGACCTGCGGAGAAGTCTGTGCATGACGCTCCTGAATTCCCCCCTCCCCCGCGCCATGGCCCAGAGCCTCTTGTCCGCATACACGGTCTCAGCAAACGGTTCGGCGGCACACTCGCGCTGGACGCGGTCGACCTCGAAATCCACTCCGGCAGCATCCTCGCGCTGCTCGGTCCCAACGGTGCCGGGAAGTCGACCCTCATCAAGGTGCTCGCCGGCGTCCACCACGCGGACGAGGGCGAGGTGACCGTTGCCGGGCACCCGCTCGGCACCGAGGCCGCCTCCCGCACGATGTCCTTCATCCACCAGGACCTGGGGCTGGTCGAGTGGATGACCGTCGCCGAAAACATCGCCCTGGGCACCGGCTATCCACGCCGCGCAGGGCTGGTGTCCTGGCGGATGACCCGCGAGCGGTGCGCCGAGTCGCTGAGCATCGTCGCCGCGCACCTCGATCCGCGCGCTACCCTCGCCGACCTCCCGCGAGCCGAACGCTCTCTGGTGGCCATTGCCCGCGCGCTGTCCACACAAGCCGAACTCATCGTCCTCGACGAGCCGACCGCCAGCCTCCCGGCAGCGGACTGCGCCCGGCTCTTCGACGTACTGCACACCCTGCGCGACCAGGGCCACGCCATCGTCTTCGTCACCCACCGGCTCGACGAGGTGTACAAGGTCGCCGACACCTTCGCCGTCCTGCGCGACGGCCACCTCATCAGCCAGGGCCCGCTCGCCGACCACCGCCCCGCCCAGCTGGTGCACGACATCGTCGGCCACGAACCGGGCGGCTACCGGATCGCCCCCGCCGCGGGCCCAGCCGTCCTGAGCCTCGACGGCGTACGGACCGACAACACGGCGCCGGTCAGCCTGGAACTGCGCACCGGTGAAATCCTCGGCATGGTGGGCCTCACCGGCGCCGGACATATGGAACTGGGCCGCGCCCTCGCCGGCGCCCGGCAGTTCCTCGACGGACGGGCCCTGCTCAACGGCCGGCCGTACCGACCGAGCACGGTCGCGGCCGCCGTCGACGCCGGTGTCGGCTTCGTGACCAGCAACCGTCAGGAGGAGGGCTGCGCCGCCGAACTGACCGTACGGGAGAACTTCCTGGCCAATCCTCGGGCGGGCGGCCTGCCGGTCTCACACTGGATCAGCCCCCGGCGCGAGCGAGCCGAGGCCGCTGCTCTGGTCAAGCGGTTCGCGGTGTACCCCCGGGACAGCGAGGCGCCGATCGCCACCCTGTCCGGGGGGAACCAGCAGAAGGTCATGGTCGGCCGGTGGCTCAGGATGCGTCGAAGCCTGCTGGTCCTCGAAGAGCCGACCGCCGGGGTGGACGTCGGCGCCAAGACGGCGATCTACCGCCTGCTCCAGGGCTCGTTGGCAGAAGGCCTCGCCGTCCTGCTCATCTCCACCGACTTCGAGGAGGTCGCCAACGTGTGCCATCGGGCCCTGGTATTCGTCCGCGGGGCGGTGACAGTGGAGCTGAGCGGCGAAGCCCTCACGGTCGCCGGACTCGCCCGCGCCTCCTCGGCCATGGCCGCTCTCACCGGGAACACGGGATGATGCCCCCCTCCCCCCGCCCCCCGCTGAGCCGCCGGGTCGGGCATCTCATCGGCGCCTACGGCCTGTTGGCCCTCACCGCCCTGCTGTTCCTGACCTTCTCCCTCACTCTGCCGGACACCTTTCCCACCCTGGACAACATCTCCGCGATCCTGTCCAACCAGTCGATCCCCGCCATCCTCGCGCTCGGCGCGATGATCCCCATCGTCACCCGCAAGTTCGACCTGTCCATCGGCTACGGCCTCGGCCTCGCGCACGTCATGACCCTGCAGCTCATCGTCAACTCGGCATGGTCCTGGCCGCTCGCCTGCCTCGCGGTGGTCCTCGGCGGCGCGGTCGTCGGCACCTTCAACGGTGTCGTCGTCGAATTCGCAAAGATCGACTCCTTCATCGCCACCCTCGGCACCGGCAGCATCCTGTACGCCCTCACCGGCTGGATCACCAACGGGGCCCGGATCGTCCCCGGCCCGCACGGCCTGCCGGCCGCGTTCACCGACATCTACGACTCCAGGTTCCTGGGCCTGCCGGTACCCGCCTTCTACGTCCTCGCCCTCACCGCCGTACTGTGGCTGCTCCTGGAGCGGCTGCCCCTCGGCCGGTACCTGTACGTCATCGGCTCCAACCGCCGCGCCGCCGACCTGGTGGGCATCCCCTCCCGACGCTATGTCATCTATGCCTTTGCCGGATCGGGCGTGATCGTCGGCATCGCCGGTGTCCTGCTCGCCGCACAGCAGCGAATCGGCAACCCCAGTGTCGGCCAGGACTACCTGCTGCCCGCTTTCGTCGGTGCGTTGCTCGGCTCCACCGCGATCAAACCCGGCCGCGCGAACGCCCTGGGCACCCTGGTCGCCGTCACCATCCTCGCCATCGGCCTCGCCGGCATCGGCCAGCTCGGCGCCCAGTTCTGGGTCACCCCGCTGTTCAACGGCGCCACCCTGCTCATCGCCGTCGGCATGGCCGGCTACGCCGCTCGCCGACAGCTGCGCCAACAACGGACGGAACCTCCCCGAACTCGCCATGACATGCCCAAAGTCCCCTCGTGACGTGGGCGCGTGTCACCCGCCTGTCGCCCTCTCGGCAAGGAGCACCCGTGCACGTGAACCGCATGACCGCCCTTGGCAGCGCAGTCGCACTGGCAGTGGCGGCCGCTGTCATCGTCGGCTGCGAGCGCGGCACGTCGACCGGCACCGGGTCCTCCTCGGCAGGGCCGGGCAAGACCGGCTGCCCCACCGTCCTGGCCGGCGCCAAGGCGGCCGTTCAGCAGGCCGAGAAGACCACCTCCGCATGGCACGGGCCCGTCGGCGGCCCCACGGCAGTCCCCGGCAAGAAGATCGTCTATGTCGCGCAGACCATGACCAACCCCGGCGTCGCGGGCACCGCCAAGGGCGTGCAGGAAGCTGCGAAAGCCATCGGCTGGAACGTCCGGGTGATCGACGGCGAGGGCACCCCCGCCGGGATCCAAGCGGCATTCAGCCAGGCCATCGCCCTCCGGCCCGCGGGCATCGTCATCGGCGGCTTCGACCCCCATCTGACGTCGCAACAGGTCGCGAAGGCCAACGCGGAACATATCCCGCTCATCGGCTGGCACGCGGTCGACTCCCCCGGCCCGAGCAAGGACCCCGAACTCTTCAGCAACATCACCACCAAGGTCGAGGATGTCGCGAAGATCAGCGCAGACTGGATCATCACGCACTCCGACGGCAAGGCCGGCGTCGTCGTGTTCACCGACGCCTCGATTCCCTTCGCCAGAAACAAGTCCGAGCTGATCAAGAAAGAACTTGCCACCTGCCCCAGCGTGAAGCTGCTGGCAGAGGAGAACATCCCGATCTCGGACACCAGCAGCCGTACTCCCCGGGAAGTCTCCTCGCTCCTCTCCCGCTTCCCGGACGCCTGGACACACTCCGTAGCCATCAACGACGTCTACTTCGCCGACGCCGCCCCGGCCCTGCGCTCAGCAGGCAAGAAAGGCGCCGGGACCCCCTTCAACATCGGCGCGGGCGACGGCGATCCCTCCGCCTTCCAACGCATCAACAGCAAGCAGTTCCAGACAGCCACCGTTCCCGAGCCGCTGACCCAGCAGGGCTGGCAGATCCTCGACGAATTCAACCGCGCATTCTCCGGCAAACCCGCCAGCGGCTACGTCGCCCCCGTACACATCGCCACGGCCGCCAACAGCAAAGGGGCGACCAGTTGGGACCCGCCCGGCTACCGCGCGGCCTACCGGAAGATCTGGGGCAGGTAGGCCCCGGGCTACCCACCTGTCAACAACGTCCGTCAGTTTTAGAGCTGGTCGCCGGCCGGTCGCACCGGCTCCACCTCGGCTGCCGCCCGCCGGTCAAGGTCCGGCGGGCGGCGAGCACCTCGTCTTGGTGTTCCTCGGAGCAGTCCTGAATCGCCGTCAGCAGGCCGGTGAGGCTGTGACCGAGTTCGGTGAGTTCGTATACGGCCTTGGGCGGGATCGTGGGGTAGACGGTGCGGGTGACCAGGCCGTCGTGCTCCAGGGTGCGCAGTGCCTGCGTGAGCATCTTTTGCGTGACCGGGCGACGAGGTGTACGGGCTGGTGCACTTCCCGTGGCGCGGCGGCGGCTACGCAGAGTACGTCACCGCCCCGCCCCGCCATCTGGCACACAAGCCCGCCGCCCTCACACACACCGAGGCCGCGGCAATGCCTATGGCGGCGCTCACCGCCTGGCCACCTGGCCGTACAGGTCGCCAAAGCGCTCGGGGCGTACGTCGTCGGCACCGCGCGGGCGGCGAAGCACGCGTTGGCCTCGGCGTCGAGCCTGACTACGCCTCGTTGGAGAAGCTCAACGCCCTCATCGAGCAGGGGCGGCTGCGGGGTGCACATCGAACGCCGCCTGCCGCTGACGGAGGTGGCCGAGGCTCACCGCCTGATCGAGAGCGGGCGAGTGAAGGGAAAGATCGTCCTCGTTCCCTGACGACCTCGTGCGCGGTTGACGGCGAGGCGCCGAGCACTTCAGTGGGACTCGGTGTCCACAGGATCGCCACCAACGCAGACACAATCAGTGACATAATGGTCACACAATGGCCGGACCGGAGTCCGGACCGGAGTAGCGCCGTGAGCCGGTTGATCCCGGGATGCTGCGGGATCTCTGTCCGCCCGGTGGGGGCGGAAGCGCGCGTTGTCAGCGGAGGGGCGGGGGCCGAATGCGGCAGGCGGGTGTGCTCGACGTCGGGTGCCACAGTGCTCTGCTCACTGTGGTGCGGTGGCGAACTGGTGCGGTGCTGGAACCTGTCTTCTCTCACAAGGTGCGGCTGAGACTGCACGAGACCCTCGACCGGAAGGGACGAGTGGGCAAGGCCGGGGTCAAGAGCGTGCAACGGGCGGTGGCCGAGGCGATCACTGCGGGTCCGCACCTTCGTCTGCCGGAGGTGTTCGCGTTCGCCACCTCCGTTATCCGGGATGCTCCCAATCGCGATGAGGTCATCGCGCGGGTGGCCCGGACCACCGGCACGCGGCTGCGGGTGCTGCCGGGCGACGAGGAGGCGCGGCTGGCCTATGCAGCGGCCCGCCAGTGGACGGGCTCCACGGCAGGCCCCTTGTTGGTCCTGGACATCGGCGGCGGCACGGTGGAGATCGCCTCGGGGACGGGCGACCAGCCCACCATCGTGCGCTCGCTGCCGCTGGGCGCCCGCAGGATCACCCGGGAATGGCTGCCCGGCGACACCGCCTCCTCCAGACGGCGCCTGGCCGAGGTCCGGCGGCATCTGCGGCACTCGCTGAGTGTGGCCCCCGGCGTGCCGCAGGCGAAGCCGGGCGACCGTGTTCTCGCCTGCTCAAAAACCTTCGAGCAGCTCGCACGGCTCGCCGGCGCCTCACTGAACACACCACGGCGAACGAGACACCGACTGACCCTGCCTCAACTGCGAGCGGCGATTCGCCTGCTGGCGGACGTCGGCCCGGATCGTCGTGCCGCCCTGCCGGGTATCTCCCGGCACCGCGCCGAGCAGTCCCTGGCGGGAGCTTTGGTGGCGGAGAGCCTCATGGAGGCTTGCGGTGTGGAAAGTGTCGAGATCTGCCCCTGGTCCACCAGGGAGGGGCTCCTGCTCGAACGCCTCGGCGTGATCGGCACCGGATCTCATCGCCGCCGACGCGCCGGGTGATCCGCCTGGAACGGCTTCTGCGCACAGCCCATGCCCAGATGCGGCTGTCTCGCTCGCAGTTCAGCGCTGATGCTGCCGGGGTTGTCCGGCCGGCTATGGGCGGGCATACCGGGTCCAGCGCACTGGCATGCCCCGGCCAACTCGTGCAGCCCGGCCGCGTCGCCGGAGATCGGTGTCCACGGCGGCCGGCCTGACCGAGGAATCCCTGGCAACGTGCGCCCGCCGGCGTCAGGCTGTGGGCTGCGCCCCTGCACCTGGCAGTGCATCCATGGCGCCCGGCCAGGACCGCTGGTCCGCGGGGCATGGGCGGTCAAGCCATCACGGCGTCCAATGCCGCACGTCCTCGGCGGGCCATCCCTCAAGAACCCGAATTCCCTGTCAGGTTCTTCCATGCCCCGAAACGAGCGGGCAGGTCCCGCCACGGGACACCTGTCCGCTAGCGGAAGGGAATCCCGTTGATCACCTTGCGGCGCCACCCATTCCTCTCCGTATCTTCGTACCAGTCGCTACTACCCAATTCATCGAGGGCGGTGAGGGCGGTGAGGGCACTGTGGAGCTCAGTGACTGAGGGTCTTAGCCTCTCTGGACCTGCGATCGCCACCGCAGAGTAAGCATCGGTGAGGAAATGCCAGCGCTCCCAGCGTTGCTTGTACAGCGATTCGCAGCGCGCATTGCCCGGACACCGTAAGTAGGCGAGCGAGCAGGGTAGTTGGGCGTTCCCTGCTGGCCTACCAGTAAGCCGTCACCCCGCGACCAGGCAATCGGCGTGAACAAGGGCAAGCCGCGGCCGTCGATGCGCCATGGCCAACCAGGAACAAGCTCGTAAGCCGAATGGCCTCGTTCCAGAGGTGGTGAGGGGCGTCCCGAACTAGCTTCGCGCATATGACGGACGCAAGCACGGAATCACGTCACCATGAAACGCGGCTTGCTCTCGTCCTGAACGGCGGAGTCAGCCTGGCCGTGTGGATGGGCGGTGTGACGCACGAACTGGACCTCCTCCGGCGAGCGTCCAGCGGTAACGGCTCCGCGGGCGCCGTGGACGACGGGGACCGGCGGGTATTCGAAATCTGGCAGGAGCTGGCTCGTAAAGCCGGGACCAAGGTTTCGATCGACATCGTATCCGGAACCTCTGCCGGTGGCCTGAACGGGCTGTTGCTCGCCACCGCCCTCGCCCGCGGTTCGGCCCTTCCCAATCTCCGTGCGATGTGGGAGGAGTCGGCCGCGCTGGACAAGCTGCTGAAGCCGCCGCCGAAGAAACTGAACAGCGTGCTCAGTGGGGAGGGGTTCGAAGACAAGATCAGGAATGCCCTCACCGCCATCGGTGACTGCTCTGCATGCCCCCAACAGCCGGTGACGTTGTTCGTGACGGCGACCGCCCTGGATGGGCGAAGCAAGCAGTACAGAGACGGCTTCGGTGCCAACTTCGATGTCCGCGACCACCGGCGTCTGTATCGCTTTCAGCAGGGTGAGCGAATGGTCTACACGAAGAAGGACTGCCGGACCTGGAGCCTGAAGCGAAAGCTTCACACCGACTTCGAGAAGGCAAATGATGCAACCCTTGTGCTGGCTGCACGCGCCACCGCAAGCTTTCCGGTGGCATTCGGCCCGGTCAGCGAGAGTCTTTTGATGAAGTACCGGCAGGAGCCACCCGCGGCCTTCGGATTCCCCGCAAGCTGCGTCATGGACGGTGGGGTGCTGAACAATGCCCCCTTCGGTCCGGTGCTTGACGCGATTACCCGACGGAAGATCGACCTTCCTGTGCGGCGCGTCGTCGTATTCATCGTCCCGTCCGCCGGCCGCATTCCACCGGAGGGCACCAAGGATCGAGCATGCGAAGACATCCAATGGTACGCGGCCGGCATGAGCGCTATCACGTATCCAGGAGAGGTCAATTTTCGAGCCGGGACTGAGGATCTAGCAAAACGTCTGGCAAGCAGCATTCGGGACAGGCAACTGGACCTCTTTCAGAGGATTGCTGGAGACAGCGAACTGGAAGCCACCACCCGCGAGGCTGCAGTGAAGATGCTTCTTGAATACCGCCGCAACCGAGCTCGTGCCGTGCTCTACGACGTCCGAAAGCGCTTCACGGAAACGAATTCGGTGAACTGTTTGTCGGTGACCCCGGAAGCGGAGCGGGAGTGGGTCGACGATGCCCTCAGGGTGGATCGGGGAGACGACCGGAGATGGAAGCGCCCCAACTGGGTGCCGCACGATCACGAAAGTGAAGTCCTTGGGCCGTGGGATTGGGAGGACGAGGCCGTTGGCTGGTCCTGGGGGCTCTCCACAGCGGAACGCGTCCTGCAATGCCTCATGGGACATCTTCATCAGCCACTCGTTTCCCTGAAAGGAGGGATTCTCAGCGACGCGAGACGGCATGCTTTGATTGAAGGTGCGCGGGAAATCAGTGTATACCTGCGCGAGGTATTGGCGATGGCGGATGCCGTCAACGCCGAACTCCTGATGCATGCCCGAGGCGAAGAAATCGCCGACGACGGAGCAGCACGACTTTACCAGACAGTGTTCAATGAATTGTCCGTTCCGGCGGAAGTAAAGAAAAGAATCCATCTGGCCGCGACGGCCTACATAAAGGCGATCGGCCCGGTGGGCGAGGCCGACTCAGCGAGTTCCCACGCGGATTGGAATAGCAACAGCAACTGGAATGTGAATTCAGTCTTGTCCGCCTGCCTGGCGGTCGAGGTGGTCTGTCGCGCTTATGCTCCCCCATCGGAGATTGTCGACCCCCTGGCGCCGCAATTCGATTTCTTGCGACTCGGACCCGATAAAATCAGCCCACTGTTCGACGAGGATCGCTACGATGGACTGGGCGAGCGTAAGCTTTTCGGCATCCATCTTATGCACTTCGGCGCTTTTGTCGATTCCGAATGGCGCAAGTCCGACTTTACCTGGGGTCGCCTCGACGCTGCTCATCATCTGCTGTACCTTATTCCCGGCCTGAGTGACCAGGACCGCAGATGTGCGGAGGCTGAGCTTCACGAGGCAATCCTCCGGGGAGAGGCTCCCAGGGGGCCCACGGGCGAGCTGGCCACGGCGGTCGCCGCTCGGAATTGGATGGGAGGAAATCTTCACAAAGCTGCGGGGAAAGGTATCGACCTTTTGAAGGACGTCTACCAACGTAATGACAAGGCCAAGGAGACGTTGAAAAGCGTCATGGGATCCGTCGGCGAGCTTCTCGAGAAATCGGGCAAGCCATCAGAGAGCGAATCCCAGGCGCTCTGGATGAAGGCATGGGACACCTTTGTGGCGTACGGAAAGTCCGCCCTTGCCCCTTCCGTGAGCAGGTCGGAGCTGTCAGGCAAGAGCAACAGAAAGCGTCGGTGGCTGCGCAGGCTGACCCGGTTCTCACGGCGGTCGATCTCGACAGCTTACGAGAACGACCCCACCAATCTCCCCCGAAAGGCAAAAGCGGGGTTGAAGCTCGATGTCGCGGCCCTCATTATGGCCATCCTTGTTTTCGGCCTTGCCGTCGGCCTTGCCATCGGCCTAGTGGTTGGTAAATGGGCGTTCTGAAGTCCAATCCCCGCTGCCGCTGATCCGCTCACCAGCAGGGAAGCGGTCGACGTTGGTCATTGTTGGTCGCTCCCGGCGGTCCTTCGACGGCCCAGGGACAACCCCGAGGAGCCGGGACGCTGTTCAGGGCATGTATCGAAGTGAGGATGACGGAGAGCCCATTTGTGATCCAGAATGATTGGATGGTCACGCTTGAGACTCCCCGTTTGATCCTGCGTCGCTGGCGCGAGGAAGACGTTGCGCCCATGGCTGCCGTCAATGCCGACCCCGAGGTCATGCGGTGGATCCGTGACGGCAGCGTCCGTGACGAACAGCAGACTCGCGGCGGGGTCCAGGCATGGGAGAGCGAGTGGGAGTCACAGGGCTTCGGCCTGTTCGCCGTGGAGATCCGGTCCACTGGCGAGCTGGCCGGGTTCACCGGCCTTTCGGTGCCCGACTTCTTGCCGGAGGTACTGCCGGCGGTTGAGGTCGGCTGGCGGCTGGGACGTTCCCACTGGGGGCAGGGCTTGGCCACCGAGGCCGCTGCGGCCGCTGTACGGTTCGGGTTCGAAGAGCGAGGGCTGGAGCGGATCGTCAGCATCACTCAAGTGGGCAACGACGCCTCCGAACGGATCACGACCAAGCTGGGGATGCATCCGGTCCGTGAGACCGTCAATCCCACCTGCGGTCGGCCAGTACGGGTGTTCGAGTTGTCGTCGGAGCAGTACGCCACAACCACTCGTTGACGGCGGCAACGAGGACGGTAGCCTCGTAGCGGACCGCGAGTTTGTCGTACCTGGTGGCTATGGCTCGATGTCTCTTGAGGCGATTGATGCCGCACTCGACCGCGCGCCGGGCCTTGTAGTCCTCTGGGTCGAACTTCGGTGTCCGGCCACCGCTGGACCCGCGCTTCTTGCGGTTGCGGACCTGGTCGGCCTCGTCCGGAATGGTGCAGCGGATACCGCGACGCCACAGGTAGGCGCGGTTCTTGCGGGACGCGTACGCTGTGTCCGCCCGCACCCGTCGCGGGCGTACGCGGGGCCTACCGCACCCCAGTCGGGGCACCCGGATGCGGCCCAGCACGACCCCGAACTGCGGAGAATCCCCGCGCTGCCCGGCCGTGATCACGATGTGGACATGGGCTTCTGCCTCTGTGCGACGGCCAGGTGCAGCTTGGTGGTAAGGCCGCCGCGGGAGCGTCCTAGCCCGGTCGTCCGGCTCGCAGACGACACCGCCAGGCGGTTGCTGTTGGAGCCGCGGCTGGCCAGAGGGCCTGAAGCAGCGCCTTGCCTCGGCGCCGCACGGGTCGGCGTGCTCGACGCGGGCGGCCCACCGGGAGGGGAAACGACTGTCTTCCGGCCAGGCGGCGTAGCCCCGCACCTACTGTACGGATGTCGTCACGATCCGTCGGAGGCCCGGAACAGCGCCCGGCCCGTGGTCGTGCCGACGGGTCCTTGCTTCTGCCGAGGTGAAGCGACCTGGCTGAGATGCGCTGAGCCCGGTGGTAAGGCTACGGTGAAATTGCGGCGGCGGTTCCGAGGTTCCATGCGGACTGGGCGTTCGCACAGGGCAGCCGTCTTCCATTCCATCCCATGTCACTCCCGTGGAGGAGATTGTCATGCCCGACGGACGCGTTGAAGCATTCAGCCAGATCGCCAGTGTGGCCCTCGCCGAACCAGGTACGAGAGATCCGGAGCTGAAGTATGTGCAGGGATTCCTGCAGCGGTTCGGATATCTGGGAGGAAACTCCTTCACTCCGGGAGCAGTTGACGAGAAGACCACCGAGGCCCTGATGAAGTATCAGGAGCGGAACGCCGTTCCCTCCACCGGAAGTTTCGACGAACTGACCCGCGACGCCATGACGAGCGCTCGGTGCGCGCTTCCCGATCTCGACAGCGGGGTGGAGTTCAGCGCCCGTTGCGCGTGGCCCAAGCGGGCACTGACCTACGCGTTCGACGTCGACAGTACGGACACCACCGGCACACCCGAATTCGAGGCGGTGCGCAACTCCCTCCGTACTTGGGCGGCGGCGGTGCAGCTCACGTTCACCGAGGTCACCAGCGAAGCCGACCCCGACATCCTCATCGGCTGGCGGCCGGCCAACGACCCCGATCACAGCATGGTCGGCGGCACTCTGGCGCATGCCGACTTTCCCCCCGACTGCGGGGTCGTCACCACAAATCTGCCCAAGCCCGTGCACTTCGACGACACGGAGCACGTCTGGTCGATAGGTGCAGCGGCGAACGCCTTTGACGTGGAAACCGTGGCTCTCCACGAGCTGGGCCACATTCTGGGCCTCCAGCATTCCAACGTGAACGGCGCCGTCATGTTCCCCACGGTCAGTTCGAATTCCACCCTGCGCGTGCTGCAGCCCGACGATGTGGCGGGAGTGCAGCAGCTCTATCCGTGAGTGCCGGCTGTCGCGTCGTGAGGTTCGGACCGCCTCGACGTCAGGCTCTGGGCCCGGCACCGCATGGCTCCCCTCCCGCGATGACTGGGAACCCGTGGGCGGCAGCGCGTTTCGTCCAGAGTGCGCGGCCTGCCGGTCGGTCAGCCCCTCGGCGACCGGCAAGACCGGGACCAGCGCCAGCCGGGCCGACGACACCGGCGGACACCCCGCGCTGGCCGGAAACAGCCCCTAGAGCTGGGCGTCTCCACCCCTGAACACGACGACGGCCTGCACAACCCCAACAGGAACGTGCAGGCCGTCGTCACGCAGGCCCCGGATTTACCAACAGCGTCCTGGCCGGGAGGGGCGCTAGCGTATTCCCCTTCGCATCGGGCACGCATCGGGCACGCATCGGCTCTGCGATACATACGCCTGGACCGAATCCAAGCGGAGTTGCACGCCGTTGGGAACGCGAAGAGCCTGGCAGACCCAAAGGGCCTGCCAGGCACTGAAGTTAAGTCCCTGTAGGCAGAACTCGGTTATGTGGAAGGCGAATTCCCGAGTTCTGTGGAGTCTGGGCGCTCAATCGTGACCAGGTGCTCGCGCCGCGTACGCGAACCTCTGAGCAGTAGCCGTTCCCCCCGAGAAAGACCGGTGGATCCAGGTTTGGGCTCAGGCGGCGACGGTGAACCCGTGCCGGCTGCCGAGCGTAGTGAGGGTGGACTTGCCCGGGATGCCGTCGGCGTTCGCTCCGGTGAACCCCTGGCGGCGCTGGTAAGCCGCGTAGGCGTCGACAGTAACGGACCCGAAAGACCCGTCGTCGCCGAACCTCGGGTCCAGCAGCCCCTCTGCGACCAGGGCAGCCTCCACGGGTCTGACGTCCGCCGGGAATGTGGTGTGCCCCTGGGCAGCGTCCGGGTCGCTGCGTGCGGCAGTGACGACGTGGGAGAGGCTGACCCTGATACCGGTAGGTGGGGGCGGGGATGGGGCACCGCCGGGCCGTGGAGCGCCCTTCTTCACCCACGCCTGGAGCGGGTCGCCAGGGCATAGGGTGGCGAAGCCATCGCGGTGGCCTTTGATCTCCGCTCCGGCGCCGCCCTTCTCCCGCAGGAGGTCGATGGCGTCGCGGATACCGTCCAGTTGAGCATTGGTCGGATGGGTGAGGCCGGCGTCGCCCACCATGGCGCACACCGAGTAGTGGTTCAGGTTGAGCTGGCGGTTGCCATTCGCACCTTGTTGTTTGTGCAGGCCACGCCCCTCGAAGACATGACCGTGCGGACAGACCATGAAGCTGTAGGCGATGTCGGAGTAATTCTCCTTGCGGTTCGCCAGATGATCAGCCTGGATGGCCCGCATCCGGCCGGCGCACTTGGCGTGGTTCTCCGGCTTGGCGAGATCGGCCGGGACGGGAGCGCCCTCATAGTGGACCTTCACACCCCGGGTGGACGCGATGTGCACGAGGCGCGAGCGGGGCGGCTTGGCTCCCCAATCAGCACGAGTGACGAGGTGCATTGCTCACTCCCTTGCGAGTTGCAGGTCGACGCCGTCGCATGACGGCACGAAATCCGTGGGCTGGGCTTCCGAGAGCGCGTCGGCACCGAAGCACGAATCGAGGTCGGCTTTTCTGCCGAGCCTGCAGTCCAAGGGGCTCATCGATTCTCGACTGACGGTTGATCAGGCCGACCGTCATGAGTCTCGTGGATGGACGAGTGTGCTCCTCCTGGGCTCAGAGACTGGGATGCAGCCACGGACGGGAAGGCGCGCCGTGTCGGGCACCTGTGTCTTACCAATACGCGAGAGCGGCGGGCGTCGCCGAAGGCGGGTCGGTGGAGGCGCGAGCAACTGCCATTCTCGCCAGCCTTGCGAATCTCACCGCAGACGCGTGTGCGATGTTCGCAGCTTCGCTAGCACGTAGCGCATAGCGCATAGCACGTATGTAGCGTCTTTATCAGGGTGCATCTGCACACTCGGGGAAGTCAAGCAACGCGGCGGCGGCTCAAAGTCACCCCGGATGTTTTCTGTGCCGCCCGCCAGTACAACGAGTACTCCAAAGCCGGTTGGCTTCCCGGCAATGCCCCAGGTCGGGCCCGGTGAAGCCATTCTCGAGCGGCTACGGGACGTGTTCTGGAACTCCAAAGGCGAGACCGGGGCCGACCGCAACGAGCAGGCGAAGACCCCCTCTCGGTCGATTCGCGGAGGCTGGAGAAGCGGAGACCGGAAAAGCGTCGGCCGCGGTGCTCCACCTCGTCACATCCGCGGCCTGCGCGATGGTCGGCACCGATCTGGTCCTCGGCAGTGGATCTTCGGCCTTGACGGTTCGTAGGCCGGCCCACAACAGGGCCCAGCACTCCGTTTGCCCCGTTGCTGACGCTGCCATACGGTCGAAGTAACTGATCTTTCACGCCTCGCGAAGCCGCCTCGCTCTCCACGGAGGCGCGGCTAGGAGGTGCCCTGATCCGCTATGTGTATACGCGTCAATTAGGACGCTCACAGCCGGGATTCGCTCGCAGTCGGGATTTGATCCCTTACCCGCAAGCACACGTATCACATTCCGGAAATCTATCCTCCCGGGCCGAGGACTCCGTCCGACACCCGGTCCTCGGTCCTCGGTCCTCGGTCCGACACCGTCATGAGCCATGACGGCATGACGGCATGACGGCATGACGGCATGACGGCATGACGGCATGGCTCCTGATCGGAAAGTTCAGAAGGGCGTAGAGAATGAGAATGAACCTGACCGAGCTGCGCGCCCTCGCCACACAGGTGGGGTTCACCGGCAGCGACATCAACATCGCGGCGGCCGTCGCCATGGCAGAGTCCACGGGCGACCCGGCCGCTGTCGGGGACGAGGCTCTGGCCGACAACAAGTGGGGGCCGTCCTTCGGTCTCTTCCAGATACGCTCCCTCAGGCACCCAGAGCAGTTCACCCCACCGGACACGCTCAGGATTGCCGGAAAGCTCAAGGACCCGCTCTACAACGCCAAGACGGCAAAGGCCATCAAGGCCGCACATGGCTGGAACCAATGGTCCACGTTCACGAACGGGGCCTACCGCCGGCACATGGATGGCGGCTCCGCCAGATTCGAGCCGTTCCCTGGTGCTTCGTTCTTCCACACCGGAAAGAAATCGCCGATCATCACCGCGATGCACAACCGGCTTGTCGCTGAAGGCTGCAATCGATACGCGTCCGGCCGTGACACCGACGTGTGGGGCTCGGGCGATGAGAAGTCCTATGCCGCCTGGCAGGAGAAGCTCCACTTCTCAGGCCGTGATGCCGACGGCGTTCCCGGCAAGTCCAGTTGGGACAAGCTGCACGTCCCCAACGTCTGACTGACCTTGCCTGAAGAGCCGGTGCGGGCGGCCTTGGCCGTCGGTGCAATATGCCCACGTGGCTGCCGCGGCTGAGGTCGGGCCGGCGCCTACTCGGCACCGGCCCGACGCTCGTCCTCAGAAGGCACTCGACCGTCAGCGGTACACCAACGCGCTGGGCATGATGTCCTGATATCCGCGCAGTACCGCCGGCTCCGGTTGATCACCGGCCATGGCGATCTCTGACACGGAGTTCAGTCGGTTGACGGCCTCCCGCAGGTGCGGGGCGCCGCCGAGGGCCACGTACTTTCCAACCTCGGGGTGCAGAAGGGCGGCCGCGACGTCGTTGTCGGCCCGGGACTGCGGGTAGTTCACCCACACTTCGGCAGTTGCTTTCGCGCCCACCGGGACCGCGCCCTGCGCCCACAAGAGTTCCACCTCGACGAGGTGACGACCCGGCGTGGAGAAGGCGAACCCGTCGGAGTCCCAGTACACCCTGGCCTCGGCACTGCGGTCGCTGCCCTCTTCGAGGGGCCGCAGCGCCACGTGGTCCGTGCAGACCGCGATCGACCGTAGCGTCTTCTGCTGCCCCTGGGGGTTGGTGATCCGGATGAACGCGTGCTGTGCCTCGATACCGAGGTCGGTCGGCACGGGGATGGGCAGCCTCATCCGGTTGGTCAGCGTCCACGACACCCGCAGCGGCTCACCCAGGTCGATACGGTCGTTCTCCACCTGGAGTTTCAGGTGGAGTTCGTCCGGGCTGAAGTGGAGCCGGTCCACTGACGGAACGCTGGACGAGTGGCCGGAGCCGAAGGTCATCCCACCTGGTCGCAGCGCCGGGTCCGGCCAGTGGATCAGGTGGTGCCGGACATGCTCGTTGAACCCCAGGTTGATGTCCGTCGGGAATACTCCGGGCGGGCCGCCCAGTACGTCCGCCACGCTGGGGGTCGTCGTCATGATGGAGTTGTCGGCGCCGCCCTCCTGTTCCTGGTGGATCTGGTTGAAGCCGTGCGCCAGCTCGTGGCAGGCACTGCGCAGGTATGCCCGCGGTACGTTGCGTTGCCGCTGGTCCGCCGCGGCGCCGTAGAAGCTGGACTCGGCCGAGGGGTAGCCGTCGTCGGAGAAGCTGGCCACGCCCTCGCGCGGAACGTCAATCTGGTCGTACATCACGCCGCGGAAGCAGCCGAGCTTGGCGGGCACGACGACAAGGTGCATCCGCCATTCCCTGTCCAGATCGGTCGTCGGTTTGCGCACCGACTGCATGAGCTGGTGCAGATTCGCGCGGCTCCAGCAGTTGGTGCTGATGACGCCTTCGGGCACGGGAATCCCGGTCTGGTCGTACTCGACCGTCACATCCCAGTTGGCCGAGGCGAACACACTGCGGATGTCCTCCGTCCCGGTGCCCGACAGCGCAGGCACGGGTTGTGGTGCGATCGCGCCGCTTACGGTGTCCACTTCCACGTGGGCGCGCCGGAAGTAGGGCGAGACCCACCGCATGGTGACCGATCCCTGCGGTGTCCCCGCCTCAAGGAGGCTCCCTTCGAAGGCGGTTCCCCCAAGGGCCGGAGGAGTGGGGACGGGGTGCAGGACCATCGTGAAGGTGCGGCTCGGGGTGGACGGGAACGTGCCGTTGAACGACCCCGGCGCGGGCTGGGTATAGCGGTACTCCTCGACCATGAGCATCAGGCGACGAGGACCGGCGGTGAACGGCGGGCTTTGCCGGATCCCAGTCACCTTCAAGTAGGAGTAGTACTTGTTCCTCGGGTAGATGGGGATCTCACGGCGCCCTGGGGCCACCGGCTCGACGCTGGCGAGGACCGCCGGTGAGAAGCTCGCCTCGACGGCTCCCGTGTTGACGTTCGCGCCGGGGAGCGGCAGCGGAAACGGGAGGTTGAGGAAGCGGTAGACATCGCCGCTCGCGGTGGTGCTGGTGCCGTTCCGCTCTACGCGCATCGTGCCCCGATAGGTCACCAGCGCCGGCGTGGTCTGGATGGTGAGCTGGTAGCAGCCCTGACTCAGGCCGACGTGGGGCAGGGGAAGCGGCGGGAACGGCGTCTCCTCCGGGAAGCCGGAGATCTCGGCTGCAGACTGCATCCCGCCTCGGGCATGTTCTTCGGTGCCCAGGTCATCGGTCATTTGGATTGCTTCGGCGAGTGGCACCGTACCGACGTCGGTCCGGGTGACCGATGGCGTGGCTTCGGATTGAGCCGAATGCGGGTGATCGGACGTGATTCCGTCGTTCATGTTTTCTCTCTTCGATATCGGCTTTCGTGCATTTGGGGGAACGTCAGAAGTCATGGCGGCGGTAGGAAAACTCGCACCCTTCGGCATCCCGGAAGGTCAGGACATCGTCGGACAGCGTGAACGTGTACCGCACCAGCTCATCGCCGGCGGTTGTGATGAGAACCGTTCCCGGTGCGTCCTCGCGCCAGATGCCCGCATCCCAGACGATGAAGCCCTGGTCAGCGCTCTTGGCACCGCGGTAGGTCGCTTCGAAGAACTCCACGATGCCGGGGTACAGGCGATCGCACTCTCCGTCGGCGAGCTTTTCCCACCGCCCAATCAGAGTCGACTTCGTGGCCACGCCTGAACTCCCGTATCGCCGCCTACTCACGCCTCGGTTACCGACGGCGGTGTTGTCACACAGGGCCTCCGGATCCACACTCCGCCCGGCCCCGGGCGACGGCAACTCGAATCACCCATACCAGCGCCTTCGGCTGAGGACAGGGGACGCCAGGGGCCTCACGCCTGCCTGCGGTCAGCACCCCGCTTCGGGCCTGAACCGACCCGAGCCGCTCGCTCCGGCCTGGCAGACCTGTCGATTCTCGTTCCGCTTGGGTGGTCACGCCCCGGGGTCGGCCCGACCCACCGACATCCCCTTGTGATCGTCACCACATTCCTCTGATGTCACGATCGCCGCTCGGGCGGTGTCCTCATGGCGTGAGGTCGGACTGGTCGGAGGGGGGTGTGTTGGCGCGGGTGGTGGTAGTCGGCGCGGGCTACGCAGGTGTGATGTAGAAGCGAAGTAGAAGCGAAAGGAGCCTCATCATGAAGGCCGTCATCGTGTGCGCCTCCGTGTCTCATGGGAACACGAAGAGGATCGCCGAAGTTATGGGCCAGGTCCTGGAAGCAACTGTTGTCGACCCAGAGCGGGCCGATATGGCGGAGCTCTCGACTTGCGACCTGGTGGGATTCGGCTCGGGGATCTTCTCTGGGAGGTTCCATCCACGGCTGCGCGAGTTCGTCCAGTCGCTCCCGCAGGGGGAACGACGCAAGGCGTTTGTGTTCGCCACCAGCGGGTTGCCCGAACCGCGTTTCCGGCCCTTCACCCGACCCCTTGTGCGGCTTCTTGAGCAGAAGGGCTTCGAAGTGAGCGACACGTTCTCGTGTCGCGGGTTCGACACCTGGCTTCCGTTCAGGCTCGTCGGCGGTATCAACAAGGAACGGCCCAACGTCACCGATCTGGAGGAGGCGCGCACGTTTGCCGAAGGGCTACGAGCCCGGGTCGGTGCGGTGTCGTGAGCGGTCCGGCAGGACCACCGCGTGCTCCTCGGCCGTCAGAGCCGGCTCCGGCAGCGGGAGGCGAGGGTGGCCGGCGACGGCTTCGGCTGTCGTCTGGGGCAGCGGGTGGGCCTGCCCCAGACCACCGGAGGGTTGGGGGGTGGGCGGCAGACCGCGTTAATAAGTGGGTGAGATGGGTAAAGCGGGGGGTTGGGGGAAAG